>NZ_AEJC01000148.1 GCF_000317595.1 Streptomyces ipomoeae 91-03
CGAACCCGCCGTCCCGATGACCGTCCTGGCTTGCGGGCAGCCGGGCAGTCGTGTCGCTGGGGCGATGGGGGAGGGTGGGCGCGGTGGCGCCGAGTTGCGCAGCCTACGCCCGGTCAGCGCGTACGCCGGGGGCTACTTCAGGCGGGATCGGACGCGGGTCCTCATGTGTGGCATCGTGAAGCCTCGGGGGTCTATTTTGCCTGGTTGCCATTCGAGGTGGCCGATGACGGAGCGTTCCGTCCAGCCGTGGTGGCGGCAGACCGCGGCGGAGACTCTTTCGATGGCGTCGAGCTGGGGCTCGGGCCAGGGGTCGTGGCCGTCGCCGAGGTTCTCGCACTCGAAACCGTAGAAGTGGCGGTTGCCGTCGGTGTTGGCCTCGTTGTCGAGGGGGAGGGCCTTCTCGGCGATCACGGCGCGCAGGACATCGTCGTCGCCGAGGCCCGCGTGGTTGGCGCGGCCGTAGCCGACGAGGTGGACGCGGCCGTCCTTGGTGATGACGCCATGGCACAGCGGGCCGGGAAGGCCCTCGTAACCGTCGCGGCAGATGCGGACGGTGCGCTCGCTGCCGGAGGTGACCGTGTGGTGGATCATCACGCCGTGCACCGGTCCCCAGGGGCCCTTGTGATTGCGGTTGTGATGTTCCCAGTCGCCGACCTCGATGACGGTGACGCCCTCGTTCCTGAGGATGGTGAGGAACCTGGCCGCGGACATGGGTGGGGCCATGACCGACTCCTTCGCGCGCTGCGACGGCCGCTGGTCGAGGCCGCCTCGTACGCCGCTTGTACTCCTGAGTCCGGGCGGGAGCCAGGATGTGTGTGCGGTGAGGGAGTCGATTCGGTCAGATCCGGTGAGAGGTGATGGAGGTCGACAAAGTCCCCCGATATGCCCAGTCTTCTAAGATCCATTCCCGCTCTTTCGGGTAATAGCACCAGCGTGCTCCCCGGTGCCAGGCTGGATCGCGAGATCGGTGACCGCGATATCAGTGCAGACCCGGAGGGGAACCCGTATGTCGGTAGGCGAAGAGGTCCGTACGCAGCAGGACCGGCCGCAGCAGAGTCTCGGTACGGCCGCTGCCCGGAACCTGGCCACCACCACGAAGTCCGTGCCCCAGATGCAGGAGATCAGCTCGCGCTGGCTGCTGCGGATGCTGCCATGGGTGAACATCCAGGGCGGCACGTACCGGGTGAACCGGCGGCTCACCTACGCGGTCGGCGACGGCCGCATCACCTTTGTGAAGACCGGGGACCAGGTTGCCGTCATCCCCGCGGAGCTCGGCGAGTTGCCGGCCCTGCGCGCTTATGAGGACATCGATGTGCTGGGCGAGCTGGCCCAGCGGTGCGAGCAGCGGGAGTTCGCGCCGGGCGATGTGCTGGCGGAGTTCGGAAGCCGGGCGGAGGAGGTGTTCCTGCTCGCGCACGGCAAGGTCGAGAAGATCGGCACCGGGCCGTACGGCGATGATGCCGTTCTCGGGGTGTTGGCCGACGGGGCCTACTTCGGCGACCAGGTGCTGCTCGACGGCGATGCCATCTGGGAGTACACGGCCCGCGCGGTCACCGCGTGTACGGTGCTCGTCCTGTCGCGCCAGGCCGTCGAACAGGTCGCGGAGCGCGCCGAGTCGCTGAGCGGGCACCTTCAGGAGCAGCGATCCATCCCCTCGCAGCGCACCAACAAGTACGGCGAGAAGGAGATCGACCTCGCCGCCGGTCACAGCGGTGAGCCGGACATCCCGCACACCTTCGTCGACTACGAGGCCGCGCCGCGCGAGTACGAACTGAGCGTCGCCCAGACCGTGCTGCGCATCCACACGCGCGTGGCCGACCTCTACAACCAGCCGATGAACCAGACCGAGCAGCAGGTCCGGCTCACCGTCGAGGCGATCAAGGAACGCCAGGAGCACGAGCTCATCAACAACCGGGAGTTCGGCCTCCTGCACAACTGCGAGTACGACCAGCGGCTCCAGCCGCACGACGGCGTGCCCAGCCCGGACGACCTGGACGAACTGCTCAGCCGCCGCCGGGGCACCAAGCTGCTGCTCGCCCACCCGCGCGCGATCTCCGCCATCGGCCGTGAGCTCAACAAGCGCGGACTCGTCCCCGAGACCATCGACATCGCCGGCAACCGCATCCCGACCTGGCGCGGTGTCCCGATCTACCCGTGCAACAAGATCCCGGTGACCGAGGCCCGGACCAGCTCGATCATCGCCATGCGTACCGGAGAGGAGGACCAGGGCGTCATCGGTCTGCGGGCCGCGAACATCCCGGACGAGATCGAGCCGAGCCTGTCCGTGCGCTTCATGGGCATCAACGAACAGGCGATCATCAAGTACCTCGTGACGGCCTACTACTCGGCCGCGGTCCTCGTCCCCGACGCGCTCGGCGTTCTGGAGAACGTCGAGATCGGCCGCTGGCGGTGACCCTGCCCGACCCGATGCCGTGTCCCCGCCCGTCAGGGCGGGTACACCCGGGGGGTAGGCGCCCAACGGCAGCGGAACCGCCACCGTCCGCGGACTCTCCGAGGCGATCCCATGGGTGAGTTCATGACGGAGACCCAACAGAGCCCGAGTCCGGCCGAGACCCTGGAGAACGGCACTCCGACAGGCGAGATCCTGGAACGCGAGATCTTGGAAAGGCGGGGACACATCACGATCCCTCCAGATCCGACGGGTGCCGGGGAACCGGTGGGGGCGCCGTCAGGTCCCTTCGGCGACCGGGGCGGGGTCGTCCACCGGGGCGCGCCGAGTCCGTTCGACGGGCAGGAAGCGGCGGGGATCCTGGAGCAGGCGCGGTCGTCCGTCGACCCCGAGCTGCGCCGCGCGGTCGAGTCGTTGCCCGACTCGATGCGCCGGGTCGCGCGCTACCACTTCGGCTGGGAGCACGCGGACGGCACCCCGGCGACGGGGAACGCGGGCAAGGCGATACGCCCGGCCCTGGTGCTGGCCGCGGTCGAGGCCTTCGGCGGGCGCGAGTCCACCGCCGTACGGGCCGCCGCCGCGGTGGAACTGGTGCACAACTTCACGCTGCTGCACGACGACGTGATGGACCGGGACACCACGCGTCGGCACCGGGCCACCGCGTGGACCGTGTTCGGTGTCCCGGACGCGATCCTCGCCGGGGACGCCATGCAGGCCCTGGCACTGCGGTTGCTCGCCGAGGACCCGCATCCGGCGTCGGCGGCGGCCTCCGCGCGGCTCGCGTCCTGTGTCGTCGAGCTGTGCGCGGGACAGCACACCGACACCGAGATGGAAGGGCGCCGTCCGGAGGAGGTCACCCTCGGTGAGGTGCTCGCCATGGCCGAGGCGAAGACGGGCGCGCTGCTCGGCTGCGCCTGTGCGCTGGGCGCGCTGTACGCGGGAGCGGATGAGGAGGACGTCGCGGCGCTCGACGCGTTCGGGCGGGAGGCCGGGCTGGCCTTCCAGCTCATCGACGACGTGATCGGGATCTGGGGCGATCCGCACCGTACCGGCAAACCGGCCGGGGCGGATCTCATGGTCCGTAAGAAGTCGCTGCCGGTGGTCGCCGCGCTCGCCTCCGGCACGCCGGAGGCGGTCGAGCTCGCCGAGTTGTACGGGGTGCCGTACGAGGAGGGTGATCTGGAGCGTACGGCGCTCGCGGTCGAGCGGGCCGGAGGGCGGGACTGGGCGCAGGTTCAGGCGGCCGATCGTATGGCGCGGGCCATGCGTGAGCTGTCCCGGGCGGTGCCGGACCCGGAGGCCGCGGGGGGTCTGCTCGCGTTGGCCGAGTTCGTGACCCGACGCAGCGCCTGAGGCGGCAGCGGGCCGGGTGATCTCGGTGCCGGGTGATTTCAGTGCCGTGTGATCTCAGTGAAGCCCCGGAGGCGTCGGTGCCGCGTTGACCTGACCCTGCGTGGTGCCGGGGCCTCCGGCCTGGTGGCGGGTCCCGCACATCCCCACGGTGTGCGGGGCCCGTCGGGGTTCGGTTCTTCTGTTTCGACCCCGCCCAGCCCCAGGGGCCGGCGCCCCTGGACCCGCCTTCCAGTTCGGGAGGGTGGGTTCGTCGGGCTGGTGCGGGTTGTTCGTGGTTGATCGCGCCCACGCGGCGGAGCCGCACACATCGATACGGCCCCGCGCCCCTGGGGGTGCCGTCGGAGTGCGAGTCGGGTGGCGTTATCGCTCGGGGACGATCGTTGTCACGATGCGCTCCACCAGGTTGTCGGGGGTGGTGATGCCGGGGAGGGCGTTGTTGAGGACCTCGGGGAGGGTGAGGTGTTCCAGGAGGAGGCCGAGCATGGCCAGGTAGAGGACCGTGACGGTTTCGTCGTCGCCGGGGAGGCCCGCCTCGCGGTGGAAGCGCATGCCGAAATCCAGCTCCGCGCGCACGGACTTCGTGTAGGAGGCGTGCAGGGTCGGGCGGCGGGTGGCTTCGAGGCGTAGTTCGAGATGGGCGAGGTATCCGGTGCGGTCGGCGGTCACTCGGGCCAGTAGATCGCGCATGAACGCCAGGACCAGGGTGCGGTCCTTCGGGGCCCTGAGCAGTTCCTCGACCACGGCCGGGTCGGGGGTGAGGCGCTCCTGCAGCCGGGTGTCGATCTGGTCGAGGAGGGTGTCGCGGTCGGCGAAGTAGTTCGACGCGGTGCCCACCGGGACCCCGGCCTCGGTGTCCACCGCGCGGAATGTCAGGCCTCGCGCGCCCTCCCGCGCCAGTACCTCCACCGCCGCGTCCAAGAGGGCGGCCCTGCGTTCCGGGTTCCGTGCCATCCGGGCTCCTTGCTCCGTCGATTCCGTCTGCTCCGTTGCAACCACTACGTCTGAAGTACTATAAGTGAAGTGGTTCATCGAGCGGTTCATACATGGCGGACGACGAAAAGAGACCGGTTTGCGTAAGCTCACGTACCTCATCGCCTGCTCGATCGACGGATTCATCGGGGACCCGGACGGCGACGCGTCGTTCATGTACCCCTTCGTCGTGGGTGACTACGCCGAGTACCTCAAGGTGGAGCACCCGGACACCAACCCGGCGCACGTACGCCGGATGATCGGCACCGAGGATGTGCCGAACCAGAAGTACGACACGGTCATCCAGGGCCGTGCCAGCTACGACGTGGCGCTCAAGGAGGGCATCACCAGCCCCTACGCCCATCTGCGTGAGTACGTCGCCTCGCGCACGCTGAAGGAGTCGCCCGACCCGAACGTCGAGATCATCTCGGACGACCTGGTCGGCAGGGTTCGCGAGCTCAAGGCGGAGGACGGTGACCTGGGCATCTATCTGTGCGGCGGTTCGGCCGTCGCGGGTGCGCTGGTCGGTGAGATCGACGAGCTGATCATCAAGACGTACCCGGTCGTGCTGGGTACCGGCATGCCGATGTTCGGCTCCGGGTTCGCCGTCGACGAGTTCACGCTCGACGAGGTGCGCAGCTTCGACAACGGGGTGCTGGTGCGGACGTACAGCCGGAAGCGTTGACCCCGGGCGGGCGTCGGGTGCGGCCACGGCCCTGGCGTACGGCGGGGAGCGCCTCGACCTCGTCGGCCATACCCTGAGGGCATGGGCACCGACAAAGATGTCTGCCCGGTTTGCGGACAGCCTGTGGCCACGGTCGTGCGGCGGCACAAGACGCTGGGCGCGTTCGTGCCCGTATGGGGTCCGGGGCCGTGCAGGAACCCGGAGTGTGAGGCGTACGTCGACGAGGCCGCCGTGGCTGAGGGCGGCGCTGTGGAGAAGCCTCGGGCTGTGGCTCGGCGTACGCATGGTTCGCATGGCGTACATGGTTCGCATGGTGTCGATGAGAAGGGCGCGGCGAAGGCCAAGGGGAAGACTTGAGGGAGACCTGGGAGAGGGCTGATGAAGTACCTGGTGATGGTCCTGGGCACTCAGGCGGACTACGAAGGCATGCGTGGGGAGGCGTCCGAGTACTCCCCGGCCTGGAGTCAGGAGGAACTGCGGGCCATGTATGCCTACATGGGGGCGATCAACGACGACCTCGCCGAGACCGGGGAGATGATCGACGGGCAGGGGTTGGCCGAGCCGGCACGGGCCCGGGTTGTCAGGGTCGGTGCGGACGGTGAGCCCGTGATCGTGGATGGGCCGTATGGGGAGAGCGAGGAGCTTCTCGCCGGGTACTGGCTTCTGGACTGCGACAGTCTGGATCGTGTTACGGAGATCGCGGCCCGGGTCGCGCGGTGTCCCGTGCCTGTGGGGGCCAAGGAGTATCCCGTGGTGATTCGGCCGGTCATGGAGGGGGCGGGAGGCGACTGATCGGGGGCAGGGGGGAGATGTGACGTGGTGTGGCCTCGGGCGGGGCGGTTGTCGCTCCGCCGCCCCTACCCTCCCCCACTCTCGACTTCGCCCGAGCGGGGGGACCCCCACCATCCCCAGGGGCTGCCGCCCCTTCGACCCCGCTCAGTTCCCCGCGCCCCTTGAGGGCGCGGTGCAGTTCCCGGTGGCAGGCGTCCCGATTCTGGGTCTCGGGACGTCAGGCAGTACGGGGTGGTTGTGGGGTCCTGCATGACTGTCCAGTGGGGGTGGGCGGTGGTGAAGGTGGCGCCCCGGTGTTCGTGGTGGGTCTGGGAGTCGGGGATGTTCGTGCAGGAGAGGTCCAGATGGGCCGAGGCGGGGCGGGGGGTGTTCAGGCGTTGGAGGAGGAGGCGGTGGGGGAGGCCGGGCGGGGGGTTGAGGACGTGGAACTCGGGGCGGGAGCCGGGGTGGGAGTTCCAGCCGGTCAGGGTGGTCCAGAAGGTGATCTCGGTGTCGAACGCTGCGGGGGGTACGTCCAGGCAGAGTTGGTCCACTCGGGTGCCCTCGAACACCGGGGGGCGTACCGATTCGCCGTGCCAGGTGACCGCGCAGAAGAGTTGGCCGGCGGGGGAGCGCAGTACCGCCCAGGTGGAATGAGGGGTGACCACCTCGGCGCCGAGGGCCGTCGCGTGGGCGATCAGGGCGGGGACGTTTTCCACGCACAGGTCCAGGTGGGCGCCGCCGGGGCCGGTGGTGACGGACTGTGCCTTGAGGGAGGGGTCGGTGTCCTTGGGGAGCAGGGTCACGAACTCCGCCTGGTCGCCTCGGGGTTCGGACAGGGTCGTTCCGGTGACGGCCGTCCAGAATGCGCAGGCCCGGGCGAAATCCGCCGCCGGGCGGTCGATGAAGGCGTAGGTCCAGCGGATCGGCTCGGTCATGCGGCGGCACGTCCGTTCTCGGGTAGGACGAGTGGGGCGGGTGGGGTCACGCTGGAACGGGTACCGCCTTCCGGCGTATCAATTCTGGGTGTCGGACGGGCTGGTCGGCCTCCTCCAGGTCCTGGGTACCGGGTGGCGAGGAGACGGTGACGCCGCCCGCGACCGGTTCCCGCGCGATCTGCCCCCGACCAGGGGCATCGTGAGGTCGACTCGCCGCTTCCTGGCGCCGGAGTAGTGGGTGGGCAACTTCCCGGCGGTGTCGGTGAGTTCAACCGGTTCAGCGGCTCGGCGGTGCGCCGGCTGTCCCCTGCGGCCCAGGTGATGCGGATCGGCCATGAGGAGCAGGTTCTCGTCGCCGGTGAGCACGGTGTCCACCGCGCCGAACTGGTCGGTGCCCCCGATCGCCGCCCCGTACCGCCCCGTGGGGCGCGCCGGGTCGTGGCGGTCGACGTGGACTCGCTGCTGGTCGTCGCCGTACGTCTTGCGTACGCCCCGCGTGGGGATCGCGGGGCGCGGTGTCGTCGTCATGCCCCCGCACGCTCGGGGGCATGGACTCACGACGGCTGCACGACGGTTTCAGCGGGCCCCGGTTCGGTCGGATCGCTTGTCATCCCTTGACCGCCGAGCTGGCCACGCCCTGCACGAACCACCGCTGGAAGAAGGCGAAGACGATCAGGACGGGCAGGATGAGCAGGACGCCGAAGGCGAGGATCTGGCCCCAGTCCGGGGGCTGTTGGCCCTGGAAGACGCTCATCTCCAGGGGGAGCGGACGGACCGAGGGGTCGGAGACCATCAGGACGGGCCAGAGGAAGGAGCCCCACTGGGTGAGGAACGTCAGGATGGCCACCGAGGCGAAGACCGGCCTGCTCATCGGGACGATGATCGCGAAGAAGGTGCGCCAGGGCCCGGCTCCGTCCAGTCGGGCCGCCTCCTCGATGCTCGGTGGGATCGAGCGGAAGAACGTGTGGAACTGGTAGATCGAGAAGGCGTTGGCGAGGAACGGCAGCGCCTGGATGAAGAGCGTGTTCCGCTGGTCGTTGAACATGTAGAACAGCGGCACGGCCACCGACTCGAACGGCACCAGCATCAGCAGCAGGACCAGCGTGAACACGGCCTCCCTGCCCCGCCACCGCAGCCGTGAGAGCCCGTACGCAGCCATCGAGTTGACGAACAGCCCGCCCGTCACCACCACGAACGCCAGCAGCAGCGAGACACCCATGAACTGCCAGAAGTAGCCGGTGCTGTCGGAGTTCAGGTTGTCCAGGACGGCGGCGTAGTTGTCGAAGGAGAGATGGGTGGGCAGGAAACCGGACAGACCGTTCAGGACCTCGTCGGACGGCTTGAGGCTGCCGAGGAGGAGGTAGAGGACGGGCAGAACGAAGACGAACGCCAGGACGGAGAGGACGGCGTAGTCGAGGAAGCGGCGCAGGGGCGTACGGGTCAGGCCTGTGCCTGTGTGCCTGTTCGTGCCCGGATGCGTGTTCGTGCTCATGTCAGTCCTCGTTGTCGGGCCGGACGAGGCGGCGCTGGATCAGGGTCAGGACGACGACGATCAGGAAGAACACGACCGTGATCGCGGACGCCTGGCCGATGTTGTTCTGGTCGAACGCGGTCGTCACGGCCTCGTACATCACCGTCCGGGCGGCGTCCTCGTCGAGCCCGCCGCCGCGGATCAGCACGTACACCTGGTCGAAGACCCGGAACGACAGCACGGACGTGAGCAGCGCGACGAACACCAGGGTGCCCCGGATGCCGGGCAGCGTGACGTGCCGGAACTGCTGCCAGCGGGAGGCCCGGTCGAGCTGGGCGGCCTCGTACAGCTCGGTCGGGATCTGCTGGAGCCCGGCGAGCAGGATGACCATCTGGAAGCCGACGCCCTGCCAGACGGAGAGGACGATGATCGAGGCCATCGCGGTGAGGCCGTCGCCGAGCCAGTCGAACGCGCCCCAGTTGCCGAACGTCACCGCGTCCAGCGCGGAGTTGAGCATGCCCTGGTCACTGCGGGCGAGGATCAGCCGCCAGATGACGGCGACCAGTGCCATGGGGAAGACCACCGGCATGAAGAACAGCGACCGGAACAGGCCGATCGCCTTCAGCTTGCGGTTCAGCAGAATCGCCAGCCCCAGCGCGAGGCCCGTCTGCAGCGGTACGACGACCACGGCGAAGGTCAGGTTGTTCAGCAGCGCCCGCAGGAACGGGCCCGACAGATCGGGGTCGGTGAACAGCCGCCGGTACTGCTCCACGCCGAAGAAGCGGGGCTCCAGCGGCGAGCCGAGGCGCACGTTGTAGAAGGAGAGCACCACGGCGTAGCAGAAGGGGATGCCGACGAAGGCGATCAGCCCGGCCACGGCGGGCGCGGACATCAGCAGTCCGTGCAGCCATTCGCGGTTTCTGCGGGACGGACGCGTGGGCTTCACTGAGGTCAGGGGCGGGGTCTGCGCCCGACCGGAGGGCGAGGCGTGCGTGGGTTCCACGGTTTTCACGAGGGGGTCCTGTTCCCGGCGGGAGCGGGTGCGGGGTGCCGCGGGCCCGCTCCCCACCGATTGGTCCTACGGGATCTCGTAACCCGCGTTGTCCGAGAAGTCCCGGTCGATGGCGCGGGCCGCCTTGGACAGGGCCTCCTTCGGGTCGGCGCCGCCGTAGACGGAGTTCACGGCCTCGCTGAACTTGCTGGTCACCACCGGGTATCCGGCGGTCACCGGGCGGGTGACGGCCACACAGGACTTGGTGATGTCACTGTCACCGCACGGCTTGGCGAGCTGGTCGGCGAAGAGCTGGAGCGGGCCGCCCTGCTTGTACAGCTCGCTCGCGGCGAGCGCGGACTTCGTGGCGGGCGGGGCGCCGTTGGCCTTGGTCATCGCGGTGACGTTGGCGTCGTCGAGGAGGAAGTCCATGAACGCGCCCGCGGCCTTGGCGTTCTTGGTGTCGGCTCCGATGCCCCAGGCCCACGAACCCTGGCCGGTCTTGGGCCCGTTGCCGAAGTCGGGCAGCGGCAGCACGACCAGGTCGTCGCCGAGCGCCTCGCTGTACGCCGGGTACATCCAGTGGCCGACCCAGCTCAGCGCCACCCGGCCCTTGGCGAAGGCGTTGCCGTCGGTGTTGGGGTCGGTGTACGCCTTCCAGGACTGGAAGGTCTTCATGGCCGACACCACGGCGGGCGTGTCGAGCGCGCCCTCCGCCTTGCCGTCCTTGAGCAGGGAGCCGCCGGCCGACCAGACGATCGGGGCGAAGCCGTACGTGCCCCACTCGTTGGCGTAGCCGTTGCCCTCCTGGAGGTCGATGACCTTGCCGTCGGAGTCCTTCGCCTTCAGCGCCTTGAGCGCGGCGTCGAACTCGTCCGCCGTCCAGGCGTCGTCCACACCCTTCGGATACGTCACTCCGGCCGCGTCCAGCAGCTTCTTGCTGCCGTACATGCCGAGCCCGGAGTCGAACATGCCGAGGCCGTAGTGCTTGCCGCTTATCTCGCCCTGCGCCTTGTCGGCGTCGGTGGCGTTGTCGAGGGTCTTGGCGGCGACGTAGTCGTCGATCGGGGCGAGCTTCTTGTTGTAGACGAAGTTCGCCATGGTCGGGCCGTCGAACTCCAGGACGTCCGGCAGTTCGGCGGCGTCGGTGGCGGTGATCGTCTTGGTGTAGTCGGCCTCCGGGATCAGCTTCAGCTCGACCTTGATCTTCTGCTGCGAGGAGTTGAAGGACTTCACCGCGTTCTGCAGCGCCTCCGACTCGCTCTTCTGCCCCTGGTGGGCCCAGACGCTGATCGTGCCCTCACCGCTGCCGGCCTCGGCGGAGGTGTCGGTGCCACCGCCCCCGCCACAGGCGGCCAGCGCCGCGAGCGGGAGGACGAGCGCCAGGCCCGTACAGGCCGTACGGCGGAACCTTCTGCTGGTCGAGTTCATATGTCTGCCTCCGTGCTGCAGGTGAGGGTGTGCGGTGCGGTGGTGTGTTCCGGCGTGGGGGCGTACGACGGCTTGCGTGGGGCGCGCGCCGGCTTGCGGGAGGGGGCGTAGGGCGGCCTGCTCCGCCGGGAGGGCGGATGACGGGCCGCGTGGGCCGTACAACCGCTGTTGCGGGCCGCGTGGGCCGTGCCGACGGCTACCGCGGTCCGCGGGGGCCGTACGACGGCTACTGCGGTCCGCGCGGACGTGGCGGGGCCGTGGTCTCGCGCAGGACGAACCGGATGGGCATCTGCACATGCCCGGGTGGCTCGGCGGTCGGCTCGTCGAGCTGTCGGAGCAGCAACCGGGCGGCCTCGGCGCCCTGTCCGGCGACCGGCTGGAAGACGGTGGTCAGCCCGACGACATCGGCGAGTTCGTGGTCGTCGAAGCCGACGACGGACACGTCTTCCGGGACCCTCAGCCGGTGCCGCCTGAGGGCCCGCAGCGCGCCCATCGCCATCTCGTCGGACTGCGCGAACACGGCGGTCGGCGGCCGGGAGGCGGCCAGCAGCTCGGTCATCGCCCGCTCGCCGCCGTCGACGGTGTAGTCGCCGTCCGCCACCAGCGCCGGGTCGTGTTCGATCCCGGCCTCGGCGAGGACGTGCAGATAGGCGGCGCGACGGTCGATGGGCGTGGTCCAGTGCAGGGGACCGCTCGCGCCGGCGATCATGCCGATCCGGCGGTGGCCGAGGTTCACCAGATGCCGTACGGCGCTCTCCGAGCCCGCCCGGTCGTCGATGCCGACCACCGTGAAGCCGGGCCGCGGGCCTCCGACCGTCGAGGCCAGCGGCACCCCGAGCGAGCGCAGCGCGGCCGACTCCTCCTCGTCCGGGATCAGCAGCGACAGCACGGCGTCCACCCGCTTGCGCACCGGCAGCTTGGTGAAGAAGCGCTTGCGCGCCTCGGCCGAGCCCAGGTTGTAGAGCAGCACGTCGTACCCGGCGGCGCTGAACACCTGCTCGGCGGCGTCCAGCACCGTGCCGAAGAACCAGCGGCCGATGTACGGCGCGACCACCCCGATCGTGTAAGTCCGCCCGCTGGCAAGGCTGGACGCCGAGCGGGACGCCGTATAGCCGAGCCGCGCGGCGACGGCCGTGATCTGGGCGCGGACCTCGTCCGAGACGCCTGGCCGGCCGCGCAGTGCGCGGGACACGGTGGACGCCGAGACCCCGGCGGCGCGGGCGACATCGATGATGCTGACCGTCACGGCGCTTTTCTCCCGTCGGTTTCACGTCGGTGTGAGCTGTGGGTGTCGTGACCGTAAACCCGCCCTCGTTGTTGCGCAAGCGTTTGCGTTCAGTTTTACTTGGGCCGATTCCGAAGTGATGTCTTTGTTATCGATGGTCAGCGCACACGTTTGAGCGCTGTGAGCCGACAGGAACCGCCCATGCGATACGCGCCGCCCGGCCTCTGCGTGAACGACTTCGCCCTGCTCCGCGACAACGCCGGCACCTACACGGTGCTGCACCTCCAGGGCCCCTGGACCACCGAGTTCGACCATCTGCGGATGGAGACCTCGTACGGCCGGGCCACCTCGACGGACCTCGTCGACTGGCGGCCACAGGGCACGGCGTTCGGCAACGGGCTGCCGGGGCGGTTCGACCAGCAGGCGGTGTGGACGATGCACCCCTTCCGGTACGACGCCGGAATGGCGATGTTCTACACGGGTGTCTCCGGTCTCACGCCGGAGGGCTGGCCCCTCCAGGCGGTCGGCCTCGCGTACTCCGACCGCACCGACGGCACGGGCTGGCGGCGCCACGGCACCGGGCCCGTCGTCGAGGCGGACCCCCGCTGGTATCGCACCGGTGACCGCATGGGCTGGCGCGACCCCTTCGTCGTACACGACGACGAGTCCGACGGCTGGGTGATGGTGATCTGCGCCGCCGACGCCTCGCTCCCCGTCGAGGTCAGCGGCTGTGTCGCCTGGGCCACCTCCGACGACCTGGAGAACTGGACGGTGCACCCGCCGCTGATCTCCCCCGGTGACGTCGACGAGTTGGAGTGCCCGGTCCTGGAACGCCTCGACGACGGCAGCTGGCTGCTGATCGGCTCGATCGGCGCGACGCGCGGCTTCGAGGCGTGGACCGCCCCGCGTCTGCGCGGCCCCTGGACCCGCCGCGGCCCCCTCGGCCCCACCGGCTCCTACGCCCCCCGCGTCATCCCCGCCCCCGACGGCTCCCGCGTCGTGCTGCACACCACCCCCCGCCGAGTCGGCCTCACCGACACCGGGGAACGCTGCCGGGGCATGCTCGCCCAGCCCAAATCCCTTGTCGTACGGGGGGATTCGGCGCCGCGACTGGAGTGGTGGCCGGGGCTGGACGCCTGGCTGGGCGAGGAGACGGAGGGACCGCTGCTCCACGCGGTCGGCGACATCGCGGTCTCGGGCCACCCCGTCGAGATCACCCTCCGCACGACCGCCCCGTACGACGGCCACCCGGCCCTCACCCTCACCTGCGACGGCAAACACCTGTGGGCCACCGGCCCCGACGGGACCCGCCTCGACGAGACGGTCCTCACGGAGCCCGCCGCCCGGCTGCGCATCCTCACGGTCGGCGAGTACGTCGAGGTCTACGCCGACGACGTCTTCGCCCTGACGACCCTCTGCTACTCGGGCCACCCCGCACCCTGGACGGCCGTCACCGAGGACCGGACCCACACGATCCCGGTCCGCCCCCTCCGCCTCCCCGACCCCGACCGCGACGACGCGTCGGCGGTGTGGCCGGGGCCGCCGCGGAGCTGACGCGGTGCCCGTCGTCGCGGTCGACACCGGGGTGTCGAGCGGGCCCTGGCGGCAAGGCGGACGGTACGCACGGCCCGGTGGACACCGCTCCCACTCCGCGCGGGTGACGGGGTCGCCCACCGAGTCGCAGAGGTCGCCCACGACGCGCTCCGGGTCCGTGTCCCACAGCTCGACACCCGTGGATGCCCTGACAAGGGTGAGGAATGCGCAGTCCAGCCGTGGCGCGGCCGTCTGTCCGGGGTGCGCCGGATTCGATATGTCCCACAACCGCACCCGCGCGGTCTTCGGCCGGTCCTCGTCGTAGGCGACGGCGGCGCGGGTACGGCCGTCCCGGCCGACCGTGACCGGGCCGAACAGGTCCGCCCGGATCCGCCGGGGGCGCCTCATGTGACCGGAGAGCGCGTGATGTTTCGCTCGGAAGGCGTACTCGCGGCGCAACCCCGGGCCGGGTAAGGCCGGTTGGCGGCGCGGAAGCTTCGCGCGACGCCGCGCGCGGGCGGGTTCCGTCGTACGGGGACGGTGCTCGGGGACGGTACGCTCTGCCACCCAAGTGCTTCTGTGGTTGGGGAGTTTCAGCGTTGAGCGAGCGAACGCGGTCGGACGGCGCCGCCTCGGCGAGCGGGGAGGCCCCGCAGAGCGGCGACATCCGGTTCACCGATGAGGGCCTGGTCGAGCACTACGACGGCACCGCCTGGCGGCCGTACGGGGAGTTGCCCGACGACGGCGACCCCGAGGGCGCGACGCGGTTCCGGCACGACGACGGCGCCGGTCCCGCACAGCCGTGAGCGTCCCGCTTCCCGAGGCGGCCCAGCCCCAGAACCCCGCGCCGGTCGGGGACCAGGCGGCCGTGGTCACGCGCGCGGACGCCACCGTCGCCGACATGCGCGCCGTGGCGCGCTGGACCATCATGGCCAACGCCGCCGTCGGCGGACTGCTGCTCGCCGGGTTCCCGCTGGCCGCCATCGGCAGGATCCACGGCCTCCGTGACACCGCCGTGGCCGCGGGCGGGCTCGCCCTGGCGCTGGTCGGGGTGTTCTGGGCGATCTGGTGGACCGGCGAGGTCCTGACCCCCAGGTTCACCACGCTCCGGTCCCTCCAGGACCCCGCCCTCGCCGACCTCCGCGCCGAGATCGCCGACGCCCCCAAGCTGTTCTTCGGCCCCTTCGGCACGACCGTCGACCAACTCGGCCGGGCCTGCGAACTGCACACCACCGTGGCCGTCAACCTGACGGCACGTCTCGCCCGGGAGCGGGACGAGGACCGGCGCGCCGAACTGGACCGCGCCCTCACGGCGGCCCGCGTCAACATCGCGCACGCCACCGCCCGCCGCCGCGCCCTGGTGGAACTCGTCCACGCCTGGCAGGTGCGGGCAGCCCTGCGCCGGGCCCGGGCGCAGACGATGCTGGGGTCGCTGCTCGTCGTCGCCGGAGCGGTGTTGTTCCTGCTGGCCACGGACAAGGGCTGAGGGCTCCCACCACGGAGGGCCGAAAAGAGAGGTCGGGAGGGATCGGGCATGTCGGGGCGAGAGGGTTCGGGGATGTCCGGGAGCGACGACGCCGCCCGCATGGCCGCCCGGGCCATGGAGCTGTACGCCAGGTGGGGCGCCGTACGCGATCCCCGTGCGCTCGACGAGGCGATCGCGCTCCTGCGGCGCTGCCGTGACCTCCTGCCCGAGGGGCACCCCGCCCGTCCGATGGCGCTGTCCAACCTGTGCTGCGCGTTACGGGACCGCTATGCGGTGGTGAGCCGGGACGAGGCGGAGCTGGACGAGGCGGTGGACTCCGGGCGGCGCGCGGTGGCCTCCGCACCCCCGGGTGACCCGAACCGGTGGATGTACCACGGCAACCTCGCGGGCGCCCTGAACGCGCTGGTCCAGACCCGGCAGTCGAGCGCGGACACCGTCCTGGACGAGGCCGTCGCCCGCGCCGCCGAGGCAGCGCGGTCGGCTCCGCAGCCCGTGGCCGTGTTCCATTCCCACCTGGGCGTGGCGCTCACCGCCCGCGCCGCCCGGGGCGGTGACGGCGCGGACTCCGACGTACGCGCCGCCGTCGACGCCTTCCGCGCCGCCGTGAGCGCCACCGATCCGCGCGACCCACAGCTCGCGATGTACCTGACCCACCTCGGGGTGGCCCTGCATCAGCGCGTCCTGCGCACGACGGATCCCCGCGGGCGGGCCGACGGCCTCCAGGAGGCGCTGGACCACACCCGGCGGGCGGCACGGCTCTGTTCCCCCAGGGATCCGGAGTACGTCCTGTACCTGGCCAACCTCGCCGCCGTCATCGCGACGCAGGCCGAACTCGCCCAGGAGACCGCCGACTTCGATGCCCTGGTGGACATGGAACGCCGCGATTTGGCCGCCGTCCCCGCCGAGTGGCGCGCGCGACGGACGTGGCTGCTCGTGGCGGCGTTACGGCTCCGGTACGACCGTACGCGCGACGCGCGGGACATCGACGAGGCCGTCACCCTCTGCCAGGAGGCGCTCGCGTCGGGTGAGGAAGCCGTCGCCGGGCCGTACCTCCACGAGCTGGGCAGCGCGTACCTCGCACGCTTCCGGCAGTCGCGGGACCCCGCCGACGGCGACGCCGCCGTCGACTTCGCCCAGCGGGCCGTGTCGTCGGCCGCCGGTCCACAACGGGAGCGGGCCGAGGCGCTGTTGGGGGAGGCGCGGGCGGTGCGGTACCGGCTCGCGCCCGGCGGCGCGGGGAGCGGTGGGGGCTCGGGCGGGAGCGGTGGGAGCGTGGGCGCCGGCCAGCACGGCGACGGCGACGGCGACGAGGCCATCGCGGCCCTGGAAGCCGCCCGGCGCCGGTCACCCGCCGGCAGCGCGGAACTCGCCCTGTGCCTCTCCGAACTCGGGCTCACCCACATGACGCGGGCCATCCGCCTCCGGCACGCCGGCCTCGACGACCCCTCCGGGGCGCTGGACCGGGCCGCCGTCGTCCTGCGCGAGGCGGCGGAGCTGCGGGTCCTCGAAGGAGCGCAGGCCCTGCCCGTGCTGTTCAACCTCGGCCGCGTCCTCGGCCTGCTGTACGAACGCTCCGGCGACCCCGCCCTGCTGGACGAGGCGGTCCGGCGCCTGGAGGAGGCCGTGGCGGCCGTACCTCCCGGTCATCCGGAGTCGGCGAAGGTGTTCTCCGCGCTCGGCATGGCGCTGCGGAACCGGGCCGACCGCCTGGACAGCGTGCCCGATCTGCACCGGGCGGTGGACCTGACCCAGCAGGCCGTGGAAGCGGTACCCCCAGGTCATCCGGAGCGCGGGCAGTGGCTCTCGCATCTCGGTGCCGCCCTCACCACCCGGTACCTCAGGCTGAACACGGTGGCGGACCTGGAGGACGCGGTACGGGTGGGCCGGGAGGCCGTCGCCGCCGTACCGCCGGGGACACCGCCGCACGACCGGGCCGTCCTGCTGACGAACCTGGGCATGACACTGCGCCGGATGTACGAGCGGTCGGGCGCCTTCGCCGACCTGGACGAGTCGGTCGAGGCCCTGCGGGCGGCCGTGGAGGCGGCTGCCCCCGGCAGCGAGGGCGTGGGCGAGGCGGCCGTCACCCTCTGTCTCGCGCTGTCCGACCGGTACGAACGCACGCATGACACCCATGAGTTGGACGAGGCGATCGACGCCGGCCGACTGGCCGTGCAGGCGTACCCGCGGGGGCATGCGCGGCGGGTCATGGCGCTGACGAATCTGGCCGTGGTCCTCATCGACCGCGGCCGGCAGCAGGGACGGCGGGGCGACGTGGACGAGGCCCTCCGCTGCTGCCAGGAGGTCGTCCGCGCCACCCCGGACGGCCATCCGGCCCGGGGCAGATCCCTGCTCGGGCTCTCCACCGCCTTCCTCACCCGGTACGAGCTGACGCGTTCCGCCGCCGATGTGGGCGAGGCGATCGACGCGGCGGAGTCGGCGCTCCGGGCGACACCCGACGACGACGTGCGCCGTGTGTCCTTCCTCACCGCCCTGGCCCAGGCGCACACCTTCGCGGCCCTGCACGCGGGCAGCGACCGTGACATGAGGAAGGCGTGCGCCGTGTTCCGGGAGGCGGCGGGTGTCGAGGGGGTGCCGACCAAGGTCCGTTTCTCCGCCGCGGCGCACTGGGGGCTGCGGGCCGCCCTGCTGGAGGACTGGGCGCAGGCCGTCGACGGCTACCGGTTGGCGATCGCCCAGCTGCCGCTGATGGCCTGGCACGGCCTGGAGCTGGAGGACCGCATCAGCGGGCTGGCCGTCTCGGACAGCATCGCCTGCGACGCGGCGGCTGCCGCCCTGTCCGCGGGCCGGCCGGAGACCGCGCTGCAACTGCTGGAACAGGGCCGCGGAGTGCTCCTCGCCCAGGCCGTGGACTCCTGCTTCGACCTGACGGCGCTGGAGGAGCAGGAGCCCCGGCTCGCCCACCGCATCGCGGAGATCCGCTCCGTTCTCCACTCGGCGGACTCCGCCTTCGTCGACCCGACGGCACCCGCCCGCGAACAGTGGGCCGAGGCCCGCGAGCGCCGCGAACTGTCCGCCGAGCTGGACGAGTTGACGCGAGACGCGTACCGCCTGCTGGGGCTGGGCGACTTCCTCGGGCCGCCCTCTCCCGAGGAGCTGCGGGCGGCTGCCGGCGAGGGGACCGTGGTGGTCGTCAACACGAGCTTCCTGCGCTGTGACGCGCTCATCGTCGCACGGGACACGCTGCGGACCGTACCGCTGCCCGACCTGCGCCTGGAGGGGCCCGGCGGACTCCAGGAACGGACGGAGGCGCTGCTCGCCGCGCTCTCCTCGGCGAGCCGGTCGCCCCAGGAGGCCGGCCGCGTACTCCGGGACACCCTGGAATGGTTGCGGGAGACGATCGTGGCACCGGTCCTGACCGCGTCGGCGTCCACCGGACAGGGCTCCGGACGGCTGTGGTGGTGCCCCACCGGCCTGCTCGCTCTCCTCCCGCTGCACGCCGCCGGCGAGCTCCCGGAGCGGTACGTCTGCTCGTACGCCACCACGCTGAGGTCCCTGGCCCGGGCGCGGCGGCGGCAGAACGACGGCGACCGTACGGCCGGTGGCGTCCTCGTCGTCGACCAGGCCGACGTACCGGGTCTGCTGCCGCTGCCGTCGGCCCGCAAGGAGGCGCTGCGGCTGGTCACACAGGTGAGGGAGCGGAAGCTGCTGGCGGGGCCCATGGCCGACCGGCGTGCCGTCCGCCGGGCCCTGCCGAACCACTCCTGTCTGCACTTCGCGGGCCACGCCCGCCACGACCCGGCCCGCCCGGCCAGGAGCGGGCTCTTCTGCCACGGGGACCAGCGGCCCGCTCTGCTCACCGTCGAGGACATCGCCCGCCTCCGGCTCGACGCCGCCGAGCTGGCCTTCCTGTCGGCCTGCGAGACGGCCCGCGGCACGGCCCGGCTCCCCGACGAGGCCCTGCACCTCGCGGGCGCCCTCCAACTGGCGGGCTTCACCCATGTCGTGGCCGCCCAGTGGGTGGCCGAGGACACGACGGCCCAGCAACTGACGGCGACCTTCTACGCCGAACTCCGCCACCCCGACGCCCCCGACCGCCTCGACCCGGCCCGCTCCGCGTCCGCCCTGCACACGGCCGTCCGCCGCATCCGCCGGCAGAACCCCGACCCCCTGCTCTGGGCGGCCTACGTGCACACCGGCCCGTGAGCCGCTCCGCCAACACCTTTTGAAAGGAACCGAAGTTGGACGCCCTGCTGGCCTTCCTGGTCCCGATCGCCACCGGCCTCTTCTGGGTCGGTAGCGCCGCGTACCGCCTGATGACCTACAACGACCTGCGCCAACGCGGCGTCCGCGTCGAGGCCCAGGTCGTCGGCCCCGTCCCCGGCGTCCCGGCCTCGCACTCCCGCAGCAGAGGGGAGTGGGTGATCAACCCGCTGCTCAGCTTCACGACCTCCGACGGCCGCACCGTCCGGCACGGCGTGGGCAGCAAGAACCGCCCGGTCAGAGTCCGCCAGAACACCCAGGTCACGGTCTTCCACGCCCCGGACGACCCCCGCGAACTGGTCCTCGACGGCCATGGCGTCCGCGCCCGCGCCTACACCGAACTCGTCCTCGGCCTCTCCCTGGTCCTCATCATCGCCCTCCTGATGATCAGGGCCTTCTGATGATCAGGGCCTTCTGACTGCGACGCATACGCTCGCGGGGTTCTGACCCCGGCTCATACGCTTGCGGCCTCGGACTTGACGCGCCGTCGGACCCCACACACGTCCGCACCCGGACCGTCATGGACGCCGTGCTCGGCGGCCTGCGGGCCGGGTGCGGAAAAGGGAGACGTTGCGATCGAAGAAATCGCAGCGCGGGCATGCCCCGGAGGGTCAGGCCTTCTTGGTCTCCTAGTAATGGGGCGGGTCGGTGACCTGCGGTGATGGTTGCTGCAGGTCGCTGACCTGCTCTTTTGTCGATGGCTGGCGATGGAGTGCGACGGTCTCGAGTTGGTGTCTTGCGGACTGTGTGCGGACTGCCCATGAGTCGCGTTGTCCGCCTCCTCACGGGCCGCTTCACCCAAGGCGCACTGCAGAGATGCTCACCGCGGTCGTCGGGAGCGGTACTCCACGAGTGCTTCGAGCGCTTTCTCCGCCCTCTCCACCTTTCCACCGAAAGCTCCTGCCTGGAGAAGCGGCCAGGAGGGAGTGATCTCCCGTGCGATGTCCGGTGCGAGACCGACCTGGTCGTAACCCCACGCTGACTCGAGGAGGAACTCGCCGGGCCACGGGTTCGCGAGGAACTCGTGCTCGGTGTCCAGGGCGATCAGGGAGGCCAAAAACTCGAAGCGGTGGAAGGCGGCCGTGTAGGCGGTGTCGTCGGGCTCCACGAGACGGAACGGCTCACGCAGTTCCTCGCGAAGCCAGTGACTCTGCGGGTACTTGTACGTCCCGCCTCCCTCGGGGTGGCAGACCTCGTCGATCGAGTTCCCGTAGATGATGCGCACCGGGTTGAGGTAGACGGCCGGCGTCTGGCGCTGGCTGCCAGCGAAGGGAGGAGACCAGACCGGCTGCGTGAGGACACGCACGAGGAGGTCGTCCCGGCGCCTGAGCACCGCGGCGATGCCCACGGTGAAGGTGGCGAGCAACGCCGGGTACTGCCGCAGTTTTTCCAGGACTTCGGTGTGGTGGCCAGCGTCGCTGTCGCGCAGCCGGTTTAGCCGTTCGACGACGCGTTGCCACAGGTCGTCGTAGGTGCCGTCGTCGTGGAAGACACCGTTGGCCAACAGGTGCAGCAGGGTGTCGCAGTCCGCGCGGTAGCTGCGGATGTTCTGGGCGAAGACGGTACCGGTCAACGGATACCGCTCCCGACTGGCGTTGTTGACGATGTGGGAGACGGTCTGGTCGATCAGGTCGCGGACCTCGATGCGCCGGATCGAGTCAGGCAGGAAGCGCTTGAGCTGAGCGACGGCCGTGTCCCGAGTGACTGGGGCGACCGTCATCCGGTCCAGCGCCTCCACCCGGTGCTCAAGGTCGGTGAACAGATCGTCCGCGGTCACGCCGTCGATGACAGCGGCGGAATGCTGTGTGACCAGCCGCCTGGCCGTCTCGCTCATCTGTCCGAACTGGCCCCAGAACATCGGGTAACGCCGGGAGCGGGTCCCTTCCATCGCCGTGACCAGCGCCTTGTCCCATTCGGCCGACCAACCGCAGACGATCAGCCCGTACTCGTCCAGGACCCGCTCCAGCAGTTCCTGCTGCGCCGGAGGGTAATCCTCCAGTTCGTCTACGGTGTTCCGTTGCTGCAGGTCGGCGTAGTCGCCGTGCAGTTTGATGAGCGTGACCTGGCTGTGTACAAGGGGCTTCATGCTGGCGATCTGGTGGTCGCGGATCACCTGCGGGGAGATGCCCACCTCCTCCAACGCGCGTTCCATGAGGCGGTCGAAGTTCGTCGTCAGGATGACCCTGATGTTGCCTCTCTTCACCAGCCGGGCGATCGCTCGGTGTGCGGCAGTGGGCTGCTTGCCGCTGTCCTCGCCGTCTTCGGGTTCGAAGTATCCGGCGAGAAGCGCCTGCCGAGCTGCCTGCGAGGGGGCAGCCTCAGCCAGCAAGCGGGAGTAGCCCAGAGGTTCACCGAACTGCTTCTCCCACCAGCCCTCCGGGTCGGCCGTGGCTTCGACGCCAGTGCCGGGTGCATCGGGATTGTGCAGCACTGCGACCTTGCTGACGAGGTCTTGCACGATGCCCCAGCCCGTCTTGATACCGGACGCCATGGAGATGCCAGCGCCCAGCAGCACCGCGTACACCCCTGGGCAGGTGTGGACGTTCAGGGCCAGAGACATCCGGGGGTCCAGCACGCTGCCAGTACCCGGCACCGGCGCGCGGCTGTGTGCTGCGGTCTGATTCGTCACCACGGCCACCTCTCTTTCAAGCGGGCAGCCCGCCCTGTGCGACGGGAAGCACTGCCCGAATGCAGGTGTTGATCCTACCGCATAATCTCGTCAAGTTGACGATAAAGGGTAGGTTGCCGTCGCCGGCGCATGAGAGAGCACCTCACCGGGTGCCCGTTACCGAATGCGACGGTCCGGTCGCGCGTCAACTCTGTGTGGACGGGTCAGGGTGTGTCTCTCGGGGGTGCGTCCCGATCGCTGTGCTTTGGTGCGAATCGCCTTACGGCGACCCTGGGGCGGCTGTAGGTTTCGGTGGCAGTCACGGCGAGCGGGGAGTGTTTCTGGGGCATGCGTGAAGTCGAGGCGGTTGCCATGACGGCCGGAACGACCCGAGAGCCTGCTTCCGGTATGGGTGTGTGGAGAGGGCGGACCCCGGGGCCCGTCGAACGGAGGGGAGCCGTGGGTGGCAGATACTGAACCGCGTGAGCAGCACAACCACGGCTCCGGGACGTTCGTTGGTGGCGACGTCAATGGCGACGTCAGTATATGGCAGGTCTTTTTGCCGTCGATGGGGAAGAAAAGGGCTGGATCGAATAAGTCGCCCCATCGACGGCCAGAGCCAGACGACGAGTTAGATGATTACGGAGATCTTGGTGGCCCTTTGGTAGCTGCTGGATTCCTTGCTGTCTGGACCGGTTGGGCTGCATTCCATGAAATAATGGGTCGGCCGTGGACGGAAGGTGCTTCACCTCCCGGGACTGCTCAGCGAATCATTGGGGGAATAGCCTTCGCGTATGCATGCTTGGCGTGTGTTGCTACGTTTTTGGCCCGAACGGCCCAAGTCTTCGAGCTGTGGTCAGAGCAATGCAGGGTTACGGCTGAACAGAGTCGAGGACGAGTGGTCGCATGGCCTCCTGCTTTGATGGCGCGAGGGGTGAGCCTTGTTTCTGCAGGCGCGGCTTCCCTTGCTGAGGTGCTCGCGTCCCTCTACGGCTGGCGCTCCTTCGGTGGCACAATCACGCAACGGGCTCGAATTGCCCGTATGAATGCCGCCGCCAATGCCAAGGCCGCTCGTGCTGCAGTGCGGGAAGTGCCTAATTGCGTTCATCGGGACTGAGGGGGAGATTCGAGGTGCGCGCCAGCTTGCGGATCAGGGTGCAATTCCATCGTTGTTACTCTCGCTCGTCCTGTAAAGTCGGGCTAGCGTCCCAATAGGTAGGCCATCAATGCGGCCCCAGTCGCGATGCCCCATAGGAATGAATACCACTGCGCTTTCCGGTCGATGATGATCTTTGGTGCAGGTGGTGTCACTAGGCGCTCCATGCGCTCCGCTGTGCCGTCCAGTGCAGCTGTAACGTGGTCCATCCGGCTGAATGGGCCATCTCTCTGTAGGCGATCCATCTGCATCGTTACATCGTTCAGCGCGCGTTGGCTGCCCTCCAGTCGATTAACTAACCGTTGCAGATCAGTCACGTCTAGTCGCCCGACTGCCTTGTTTAGGGAATCTGCAGCATCGGCTAACTTTCGTGCAACAGCTGGGTTAATTCTTTCGCCGGCGAACATGAGAGAATGGGCGACGTCCTCATTGATGTTCTGAGCAGCATGCCGCAGTTGGTTGGCGACATCTTCGTTGATATTTCGGGCCGCCCGTGCGAGTGAATCCACAGTGTCGGGAGAAATAACTCCATCTTCCAGTGCCCTCCTGAGCAGCCTGGCGAGCGCTGGCGACTGCTTGGCCATCATGGCCAGCAGTGCCTTGGTTTTGGCGTCGACCATCTCGAAATGGATGCCGCCGTGGTTGTCTCCGCCGATAAATGTTCCGGAGCCATGGTTATGCTGCTCGCGACGTCCTATCTCTTCAGAGTCGGAAGGGGTCACTAGCTATTCCCTGGAGTGATGGTGATGCCGCCGTGGTTGTCTCCCCCGATGAAGGTCCCGGATCCGTGGTTGTGTTGTGATCCGATGTTGACCGTTTTCGTAGACGGTGCGGCGGAAGCAAGAGCCTCGACGTCCTCCCGCGCTTCGGGATATGCGGCAAGGAAAGCTGTGAGGTGGCCAGTCCACCTTGAGGTGATGTCCGTCGGAGCGGTCGTCTGTTGTGCCAGCGCGGCTGCGTCTTCATCCAGTGTCCGCAGAGCGTTAGACTGCTGCTGTTCGGTTCCGTGCCGGAAAATTGCGGAGAGGCGGGTGCGAAGCGCGTCAACCTGCCCCTGCAGTAAGTAGGCCGCTACGTTGCCGGCGGCACCGGTGGCGACAGCGATGGCTACTTCATCGAGCATGTCAATGGTCTTTCTTCTTTGTCGTTGCACATCCGAGATTGAAATCTGGCGGCCATGTTCGTTCAGGTAGGTGACACTCGTTACTTCCAGCCGTCCAGTGATACTTGGGGCCCACCTGTCAGGTAGCGGTTGAGGGCGCTGGCGGTGGTGTCCACGAACTCCGCGGGGATGGCGTCGGCATCGACCCAGCAGACCTGGGAGTGTTTGCGTGGTTCGCGGTTCTCGGGTTCCCCGGTCCATTCGTGGGCGGCGAAAACGACGGTGAGGAAGCCGTTGGGGGCTTCGACGCCCCAGGCGCCGTGGATGATGTGGGCGACCGCCAGGGCCTCCGGCTTCACTGTCAGGCCGGTCTCTTCGTATAGCTCGCGTGCTGCGGTCTCGGTGATGGGTTCACCGGGTTCGCTCTTGCCGACGGGGAGGTCCCACATGCCCTGGGCGAACTTGGCATTCTGACTACGCTGGAGAAGGAGGACTCGGTTGGCGGCCTTGTCGTGGACGATGACGGCGGCAACCAGCAGGGTCATGGATTCGAGAGCGGGCGGTAGGGCTTTGGCTTGGTCGTCGGTTGTCCGCTGAGCCACGGCATGTGTCCCTTCGTCGGCCGGTTGGTGGCAGCTTAGGCCAGCGCTTCGCGTGCGCGGCGGGCGAGTTCGACAGCTCCAGGCACTCTGCGGCGCTGGTAGACCGCGAGGGTCGATCGGAGTGATGTGATCGCCTTGCGGGTGCGGTCGGAGGTCATGCCCTCCATGAGGGTCAGGGCCTGGGACCAGGCTGCGACGGCCTCGTCTGCGCGTGCCTGGGCGGCGAGGCTGTCGCCGAGGTCGGCGTAGGTGAGGGCGTGGACGCGCTTGTACTTGTCCGGGTCCCAGCGGACGAGGGCGTCGCGGTGCTGTTGTTCGGTACCGATGTGATCGGCGAGGTCGGTCAGGGTGCGGGCGGTGTGGCTGGTTACGGTACCGGCGGCCGGGCCGCTGACGCGGGAGTAGCTTGGCTGTGTGCCGTCGTCGCGTAGCAGGGCGTCTTCGGCGGCGAGCAGGGCTCGGGCGGCGGCGGGCTTTTCGCCGACGGCGGCGTAGGCGCGGGCATGGGTGATGTGCAGCAGGGCCTCGGTCTGGCCGTCGACGTGGCCGAGACCGCGGGTGAGGGCTCCTTCGACGAGGTCGACGCAGTGGTGGGGTTGCTTGAGGCTGAGGGCCTGGTGTGCGAGGGAGCGCATCATCCACGCGGCGTGGCCGTGTGGGTCGGCTTCGCAGGCCAGCTGGTAGCCGACCTGGTAGTAGCGCTGGGCTGCGCCTTCCTGGCCGAGATCGTGATGCTTCCAGCCGGCCAGGTAGGCAAGCTCGGCCACGGCGCCGAAGGCCGCTTGGCGTAGGGCTTCGCTGTGGAAGCGCCCGCGAAGCATGGGTGCGGCGGTGTCGGCGAGGTAGGCGGTGACCGTGGTCAGGCCGTGGCCGCCGCCGAGGCGCTCGTCGGCGGCGCTGAAGGCGGCGGTGATTTGGCGTACGACGTCGACGTCCTCCGCGCCGACCATGGCGCTGCCGGTGCGAGCGCGGAGCATGCGGGCGGTGGCCTCGTGGTCGTAGGCGAGGGGCATGGCGACGCCGGCTGCGGTGAAGGCGGCCACGGCGAGGAAGCGGCGGCGTTCGACGTCGGCGCGGCCGAGGTCGGTGGCGGCCAGGACGGGATCGGCCTCGTCGGGTACTGACTCGGGAACACGCAGGCCGATCTCAGCCTGGGTGATCGCGCGGCCTGCCCGGCGAGACAACGCTTCGGCGAGGTACTGGCCGGTCCGGCCGGTGGGCTGGCGGGTGCCGTTTACCCAGTGCGAGACGGCCGACTTGTTGGTCTGCAGGGTCTCGCCGTTCTCGGCGGCGATGCGCCGGATGTCCCTCGCCAGGGTGTCGAACGTGCAGCCGATTGTCTCGATGGTGTCGCGCAGCCGGGAGTTGGGTTCTCTCTGCGCTGCCACCATCGCCTCCCGTCCGGGGCTGTAAACCGCGTATACCGCTTCAACTGCCTCTCACCGTACCGACTGTGCGTGACGGCGTGTTCACTAATCATCAGCCGCCCGGCACGGTCCGATACCGTGACCAGGCTCCCCCCTTCGGCCGGACGGCGCCCCGAAGTTCCGTACACCCGCTCCGGGTTCGGGCATCCCTGTGCCCGAATCCGGCCGATCAGAGACGGAGAAACGGTGACCACCATCGACACCACGGCCATCACGGTCGAGCTGCCCGAGGCGTTCGACGAGCGCTGGAGCCGCCTGCCCGGCATCCAGGTCGACGGCCGGCGCATCACCATCGACCCGGCCGAGTACTTCTTCCGCTTCGAGTCCCACACCTGGCTCGTCGCCGACTGGGAACTGGTCAAGTCCCGGCTCTTGGACGTGGACGAGACCACCGAGAGCGCGGTCGAGCAGCTCGCGTTGGACTTCATCAAGGCTCACGGCGAGTCCACCTCGGACGCCGCCCGCGTGCTGGCCACCGCCTACGAGGTATACGCGTACCTCTTCCGCGACGAGCACCTCGCCGGCCTCGGCCTGCCGAAGATCACCGCTGAGCACCTGCGGATGCTGCGCGAGGCGGCCACGCTGATGGCGTTGAACAAGGTCGAGCTGGACGGGCACATCTCCAACGTCGGCCCGTGCTGGTTCTTCCCCGCCGCCACCTCGGTCGTCTTCGACCTGGACGACGAGACGGGCGGGATGCTGGACGAGGTCTACCACGGCGGCTGGTTCAACGAGCACCGCCGCATCGAGTCCATCAAGGCCCACGCCGCCCTCGGCGGCCGACTCGTGCACGGCTGCCAGTCAGTGCCGGACCAGTCCGGCGGCGTCATCGCGCCCTACGGTGCGTCGATGGCGAACTTCCGCGACGACCTGGCCGCCTTCAAGGCGGGCTGGATCGAGCAGGTCTACGCCCACCGCGTGACCCCGGCCGCATAACACCCAGCACCAAGGCTCCCGGGGCGGGTTGGCTCGCTCGCCCGCCCCGGACGCCGCCAAAACCGCAACGGAGTCCTCGTGAACGACAACCTCACTGCCGACCTCCTCGCCAACCTGTGCACCCTCGTCGGCCAGCCCACTCCCAAGCGTGAGGAGGTACGGGTGTGGTCGATGTCCGGCGTCGAACGCGTGACCTTCCCGGACGGCAGCACGCGGATCTTCAAGTACGCCAAGAGTCCCTTCGACAGCGAGGACCAAGCCCTGCGGCTGGCCGACAGCCTCGGCATTCCCGCGCCGAAGGTCTACAGCTCGGCCCGCATCGAAGGCTGGCTCGGCATGCTGCTGGAGGATCTCGGCACCCCCATCCGGGAAGCGGACGACCTCGACGGCGCCGCCGCAGCCGTGGTCCTCCACGGCACCCGCACCGCCGTCGCCCTGCCCGTACTTCACGAGGAGGGGCTGCGGGCCCTGCCCAACCGCGCCCTGGACCACCTCGACCAGCTACGCAAGGCCGACCGGTGGCAGGACACCGGTGACATCGAGCAGGCCCTCGACCAGATCGCCCAGGCCGCCGACAGCCGCACACAGGGCGCCACCCTGGCCCCGTTCGGCTGGGTGCACTCCGAGTTCCACCCCACCAGCCTCCACATCGGCCGGCGCGGCTGGCGCCTGCTGGACTTCGCCCGCGCATTCACCGGCCCCGGCCTGCTCGACCTCGCCAGCTGGCACGGCACCATCGAGGACCCTGATCCGGTCCGACTTCGCGTCTTCCTGGAGTCGTACGTCACCGAAGGCGGCACCCCCGACGCCCTCGCCGAGCGCGGCGGCCTGACCGCCGAGAAGTGGGCGCTGGGCTGGCACCGCGTCTGGGTCGTCGAGTGGTTCATGGAGCAGTCCATTCGCTGGATCAACGACCCCAATACCGACCCCACCTACATCAAGGTCGTCCGTCGGCACCTCACCGACGCCCTCCAGCTCCTGGAGGTGTAGGTGCTCGCCCAAGCCTCCCCCTGGTACGCCCACGCCCTCCAGCGCACCGCCGCCGGTCCGGCCGAGCCGCTCGCCCCTCCCGCCCGGATGGAGTGGACGACACGGCCAGGCATCGGCCCCGGAGCTGAGATCCTCGGCCCTGACCTGCCCCGCAAGCGGGTCGTAGAACTCGGTTGCGGACCCGGACACAATGCCGCCTGCCTCGCCACCCGGCACGCTGCCAACGTCACCGGCGTCGACCTCGTCGGCCTGCAGGTCCGACGTGCTCGCTCGCACTACGGACGGCTCAACAACCTCACCTTCGTCGCCGGCCACGCCCTCCAGTTCCTGCACGCGTCTGACGAGCAGTTCGACGCGATCTACTCGATCTTCGGTGCCGTCGGTCTGATCGCGCCCGAACTCCTTCTGCCGGCCATCACCCACCGCCTCAGGCCCGGCTGCACCCTCGCCTTTTCCGTCCCTCACCCACAGCGTGGCGGCAGGACCCCCTCCGCCGACGACCGGCCCCGCCGCGACTACGTCACGCTGCCCGATCGCACCCGGCTGCCCGTCGCTCGCTGGGACTTCGATGCCGACCGCTGGGAGAAGCACCTCGACCGCGTGGGCCTGTGGCTCACCTCGGCCCAGGAGTTCAACGACCCCCGACGGGGCCGCTGGCCCACCACCTTGCTGATCACCGCGCGCAAGCTCTGACCCCTCGGACCCTCGTGGAGGAACCGATGCGCCCGCCCTACCTGCTCGTCGACATCGACGGCGTCCTCATACCCTTCCCCGACGCGGACGGCTCGACCCCCGCCACCCATGCTTGCCACGATGTCGTGCCGACCGGCCGTAGCGCTGGCGAGCCGGTCACCGTCTGGCTCAACCAGGCCCACGGCCCCATGCTCATGGAGGTGATCCGTACCGGCCTGGTCACGCCGGTCTGGTGCACCAGCTGGCGACAGGACGCCACCACCCTGATCGGACCCCTCCTCGGCCTTCCGCCCCTGCCGCACGTCGACCTGCCGCGCCCCGAGATCACCACCAGTCACCCCAACGGTTACCTCTGGAAGCGCGACCACGTCGACGCTTGGCTGGGTGACGCGCCCGCAGTGTGGATCGACGACGACTTCACCAGTCTCGACCACGCCTGGGCAGCAGAGCGCACTGCACGGGGCGTGGCGACTCTCCTTCTCCAGCCTGAGCCCCACATCGGGCTGCAGGCCGAGCACCTGGCTGAGGTCTTGGCGTGGGCTGGACATCTGTCCGTCGTGCCAGCCTATGAGTCCGGCGCTTCACCTGGAGCCACAGCAGCCTGACGTGAGCAAGAACAGGCTGATTGATGCCCTCGCCGCGAGGAGCAGCGAGGGTAGCGGCTCGACGGCTTGATCTATCGACGTCGTCGGCGTTCCTCGGGCCTGGCGTTCACCGCCGTGGCCGAGGGCTGTGGCGCCAAGGGCGCAGAGGACGAGCCGAGGGTGTTGCTTCGCGTGCGTGCTGCCTGTGCTCGCCTGTTCGGCGCGGCGGTGATGCGCCAGTTGAGGACCTCGGCGGGGCGATCCGCGGTGTCGAGTTCTCGGCGGGCAGCGACTTCGGCCAGGAGTTGGCGGGGATTGTGGCCGGCGGTCTCGGCGCGGGCGAGAGTGGTGGTCAGGGCGGGCCACGCGGGGTCGGCGAGGATGCGGTCGGCGTGGTCGGGAAGGGCCGCGCGAAGGTCCTGCTCAAAGCGGCGGGCAATCGTGGCGCGCGGGGCCCGGTGGGCCAGGTCCGACAGGACTGGCGCGGCGGCCTCCTGGTAGCCCACCTGCAGATGGCGGAAGGCTTGCTCAGCTGCTGCCGCCTGCTGCTCGTGGCCCCGTTGCTCGTGCCACTTGGCGGCGGCGCGCGCCAAGTGCAGAGCGGCGAAGACCAGGGCGATGGCGAGCCCGCCCGGATCACCTGTGACGTAGGCGAGTTCCTTGGCGGCTTCCCGCATCGCGGTGGCGGCCTGATGGTCGGCCCGGATCGCCGAGCGGCGAGCGCGGTTGAACGTCCTTGCCGCCGCCTGCAGTTCGGCACGGTGCGGGCCGTGGCTGCCGAGGGCCAGGTTGTGGAGGGCGTCGCCGAACGCATCCAGGTGGCCTTGGGCCACGACGTCGTCGCCCGAGTCGAGGACAGCGTGAGTGTGGCGGATGGCGGATTCGGCGCGGCGCCACGTTTCGCCCACGTCCGCCACCTGCTGCGGGCGGTCGGCCACGTCCTGAGTGGGGAGGCGTTCACACAGGCGCTTGTAGGACAGATCAGGCGCAAGTTTCGAGCCGCCGTACCAGATCGGCTCGCCGTTGGCAGTGTCGCCGGGCGCGGCCAGGCTGTAGCCGGTCACCTCGCCGGTCTCCGGGCCGATGCGCGGCCTTACCTGGATGCCGAGGGAGCGCAGCACGGTGAAGTACTCGTCGATGCTGCGTACGGCGGCGGCGACCGCGTACGCCTGCTCGCGCAGCCACTCCCTCGCGGCCTGCCCCTGGCCTTGGCGCTCGGCCTTGGCCCGCTCGGCGCCGGTGGGGGTGCGCGGCGCGGTGAGGTCACCGGACTTCAGGCGGCGCAGCCCGAACTTGACCTCGATCTTGCGGCACTCCTGCTGTGCCCGCCACCCGTCCCGGTTTGTACGTGGGCGGCGGCCGTCGGCGCGGACAGTTGTCGCGAGGATGTGGATGTGATCGTCCGCATGACGCACCGCGATCCACCGGCACGCCTTCTCGTCGCCCTCGGGTGCGATGCCGGTGGCAGCCACGACACGGTGGGCCACCTCGGCCCACTCGGTGTCGGTGAGGTAGCGGTCGCCGGGCGCGGTGCGCACGGGGCAGTGCCACACATGCTGCGGGGGCTTTTTGCCGCCCAGCTCACGGGTGCGCAGGTCGACGTGATGGTCCAGGCGCCTGGCGAGCAGGGTGTAGGTGGCCTCGGGGTCGCGGCCGGGGTCCGGGGCGCCGGCCATGTCCCAGGCGGCCACGATGTGCGGGTCGGTGTGCTCGTCGCGTCGGCCTTTGCCGAAGAGGTAGTTGATCAGGCCGAGCGTGCTGTTGCCGGTGGAGACATCAGGCACCATGCGCGTCGCCCTCCGTCAGTAGCCGGTCGATGAGTCGGTAGCTGTTCTCCACCGTCTGCTCGACGCTGGCCAGCACTGCTTCGGCATGCTCGGGCACAGTTCCTCGGTGGATGGCTCCGGCGATCTGGTTGAGGTTGTTGCCGACGCGGTTCAGCGCAACCGTGTGGGTCTCTATGGCCTCGATCAGTGGGCGGACGGGATCGTCCTCCGGGCTGCCGACCAGGCCCGCCTTGCCGAGGGCGACGGCGAGAGCGGCGTCGCCGACGAAGCCGGCGAATTTCTGGCCACGCCGCTCGGCCTCCTTGGCGATGATGCGGACCGCGGTCGGAGTGAAGCGGATGGTCTTCTCCTGGTCGCGCTTCTCGGTGGTGCGCTTGCGGTTCATCAGCGTGGGCAGTGCCGGGGCGTCAGGTTCGCGCCATGAGGGCTGCTCGATAGGCGGTAGGGCATCGACGGGCGGATTGGCGGGTGCGGATGCGGATTCGGCGACAGGCGCGATAGTGGGCGCGGGTATCCCCTTCCTTGGCTCGGGTGGCCGCTGGCGCCCGGCCTCCTCCTGCGCCACCCCGGGTGCGGGGGCAAGCGCGGACGAAGCCTCGTTAGAGGCTCGTTCGCTCCAGCTTGCTGCTCGTCGGCGGGCGAAGCTGAACAGCCCCCTGCGGCGCTGGAAGGGGGCTTTGCTGGTGCCTGTGTCGGGCAAGGCTGATGCTCCATTGGTGTGTGGGTGGGGCTTCGGCACATCCGTTGCATCCGTCGCACGGCTGGTCAGAGCAGGTACGGACGCGGCCGCAGGTACGGAGTGATCCGTATTGGCGAGGAGATCCGTCCCCGCGCTGACCTGCGCGGGGACGGATGCGACGGAGTGATACGGACCCAGGGAGGTGTCAGCGAGCGCGCTTGGGTCCTGCGGTGCCGCCGGGCGGACCGACTGGCAGCGCCCCGGATGGAGGGGCCGGCGGTTTGCCCTCGGCCGGGCGTGCGGGTGCAGACACGTGCTCAGGCATGGAGGGTCGGGCGGGGGTGGGGCAGTAGCGGGCCCAGGCGTCGAGGAACTGGTTGCGGGCGTATGCCTTGGCCTGCCTGCCGTTCTCGAAACGGTGGTTGGCCGGGCTGATGCCGAAGTCCCGTAGCAGGTTGGCCAGGTGGTAGGCGTTCAGGCCCTTGGTGCCGTACTCGGCCCATGGCGCTTCGGCGTCCTGGACGAGGGCGGCGAGCAGGTCCTGGCTGCGCAGGGCCTCCCTGCCGCCCTCCTGCTCGAAGACGCGGCGGATGTCACGCAGCAACCGCGTCTTCAGGGTCGTCTGCTCGTCTTGGACCACCTCGTTGCGCGTCATCGCCAGGCAGGCGGCACGGGCCTGCGCGGGCCAGTGCCCGCCGGCCAGATCGGCGACGATGATCAACGGCTCCCAGGTGTCCGCAGCGCGGTCCTCGACAGGCATCTTCGGCACCAAGCCCGCAGCGACGCCACGCAGCGGGACCAGCCATGCGGCAAGCCGGTCACGCAGTGCGTTCAACTCGGGTACCGAGTAGCGCGAGCGAAATGGGGTGATCCGCTCGCCCGGCTTGCGCTTCTGCATACGCAGCACGACCGCCCGGTCCATGATCGTGTCCGGCAGGTCGCCGATACCGGCCAGTGCGGCCATCGCGAAGGTGGAAAACGCCGTCGGCTTGTGCTCCGGTCCGGAGATCCGCCAGGCGGGCCGGTTGCGCTGGTGCCCGGCGTTCAGCAGACCGCGCAGGTCCTCCTTCTCGCCCGCCTTGGGGCCGAAGATGGTGTCGGCCTCGTCCACGAGCAGCGTCGGCGGGTTCTTGCCGATGATGCGGAAGACCACCGCGGGGGACGTGTTCACCGTCATCATCGGCTGGTGCACGGTCTCGTGGAGCACGTCCAGGACACGGGACTTGCCGCACCCCTTGGTCGGTCCCACCACTGCCAGCCGTGGCGCGTGCTGGAGAGCGGGCTGGATGTGGGATGCGGCCACCCACAGAGTGACCGCGGTCAATGCCTCCTCGCTCGGCAGCACCACGTACCGACCGATCGCCGCACGTAGCTCGTCCAGCAGCACAGATCCCTCGTCGGCCACCCGACCGGTTGCGCCAACTCGGTCCCCGGTTCCCGATCCGTCGCCGGGGACCGCGGTCTCCGAGGTGCCGTGGGGACCGCGGTCCCCAATCGTGGTCCGCGCGACCGGAATTCGGGGACCGGGTACGGGGACCGACTGACCGGAAGTGGCCGATTGGTCCGCGCTCGGAGCGGTGTCCGGTCCGCCCGGACCAGCATGGTCGGGCGTCTGCGGTCCGGTTCGCAGGCCGCTGACCTGTGGATCTTCTGTATCGGTGGATATTCGGTCCGCGACCTCTGGCAGTTGCGGACCATCACCGTCATGCGGTTGGTCCGCGGTCACCGAGACAGCGGACCGTACGTCCGTCTGGTCCGCGTGACGCCCGGGGACGCCCTTGCCGGGGACCGCGACCTCGGGCCACTTGACTTCGGGGACCGTGTTCGGGGTGGTGTTGGGGGACGTAGAGTCCTCCATAGACGTTCCTCTCAGGTGA
>NZ_AEJC01000149.1 GCF_000317595.1 Streptomyces ipomoeae 91-03
TGGAAGGAGTCGGCTTCCAGGGCCTCCCGCAGGCGCTGCTGGTCGGAGGGGAGCAGGTCGACGCCGCCGTCGCGGATCGCCGCGAGCCGGCCGGGGTCGATGTCGATCCCGACCACCCGGGCGCCCGCCGCGTGAAAGGACAGCGCCGTCGGCAGGCCGACATAGCCCAATCCCACGATGGCGACGTCGTACACAGCCTCGGCGAGGTGCCGGAACTCTGGGACCTGTAAAACCGTCATGATTCATCCTTCACATTCTCGGCCGACCGGCCATTGAATTCCGTGAGAAGTGAATCTCCTCAGAGATATGCAGGGCATCGCCGGACTGCTCATCCCCCAGGAGCCGCGCCGCTACCGATCCTTGTTCGTCACTGCATTCTTGAGAACATCTCCTCGTACGCTTCCCGAGTGCCGTCCGCGGCCAGGAAACGCAGCCGGTGCAGATAGGGGTTGTCCTGCGGATCGCCCAGATCGAGGGTGTAGCCGAGGAATTTGATGCACAGGAAGCGGAATGCGTCGAAAATCAGCGCACCGTCCTCGGCTTTGAGCGCCCGGTGCTGCCGGTAACTGTCCAGGGTCGCCCCGGCCAGCTCCCAGTCGATCCGGATTCCGTCGGTGGCGGCGAATTCCATGGTGGCGAGCGCCAGATCACACAGCTGAATGCCCCAGTAGCAGTCGTCGAAGTCGATGACCCCGGTGATCTCCAGACCGGCGGGACCGGGCTGGACCAGGACGTTCTCGTTGTAGAAGTCGGCGTGGACGACCCCGCGGGCCAGGGGACGGTCGGGAGCGAAGAGGCGCTCGGTCTGCTCCCATGTGGTGCGCACCAGGTCGCGATCCGCCCGGCCGCTCTCACCGAGCTCGGCGAGGCGCTGGTCGACGACGCCCGCCAGCTCCGCGATCAACGGGTGGTCCGCGTCCGGCTTGGCGCCCTCGGGAACCCAGCTGTCCAGCAGGTTCTGCATCTGGGCGAAGAGCCTGCCCGCCTGTCCGGCGATCGGGACGGAGAGCTCCTCCTCGGTGAGCGTCCGGCCGGGCAGGAAGGTCAGCACCATGTACGGATGCCCGTCGACGGTGCCGGTGAGGGAGCCGTCGGCGCGGCGCAGCGGGCGCTGTGTGGGAAAGCCTCCGTCCGCGAGGTGGCGCAGTACCGAGAGCTCGAACGTGAGCTCCTCGGCCACCCGGTCCGGCGGGCAGACGCGCAGCAGGAAGTCGCCGTCGGCGGTCTGGAGCCGGTAGTTCGAATTGATGATTCCTTCACCGCAGCGTTCGATTTCCTCGACCTCGCCGATGCCGTATTCGGCAGCGATCGCGTGCACGGTATCGGGTTCCAGGACCTTGAACTCATTGATGCGCGACATTGTCTCTCTCGTATTCCTGATCGGTTTCTTGGCTGCCCGCGTCGGCCCATGTCGAATAGGGGCGGAGCTCCGCTCCGAATTTCCGTTTGAACCGCATGAGGGAAGCCTGATGACTATAGCCGAGGTCGACGGTTCGGCAGCCTCGCCGGATGGCCTCCGTCAGCCCGGTATGCACCACCAGAGCTCCCGCATTCGGGGTGATGCCGTCCCAGCCGCTGACGAGATAAACGCAGCTGCCCGCGGAAACGAGAAAGAAGCCGAACGCCACCGGTCCGCCGTCGTTCTCGGCCACCACCCCGAACCAGGACTCATCGTCCCGGCGGCGGATCGCGGCGATGAGTTCGGGCGGGGTGCGATAGGCCGCCCCGACTCGTCGCTGAGCGCGGTGGACCAGGTCGAGCAGCGGGGCGAGATCCTCGTCGGACCCCAGCAGACGGGCCGTGACACCCCCCTGCCCGGCGCGGCGGACCTCGGTGCGCACATCTCCGGCTCGGTACCCCGCCCAGAGGGCCGTCTCGTCGGCCGGCAGCGTGATCAGGCAGGTCGCCCGCTCGGTGAGGCCCGGTGTGTCCGCTCCCGGCTCCGCCCCGGCCCGCGCCGCCGGATCCGGCGTGGTGACCAGGCGTTCGCAGGGAAGCGCGAGGTGGCGGGCCAACCGGGTGACCACGGTCAGTTGCTGCGCGAGCGGGACGCGGCGGTCCGGGGCCAGTACTCCGCCGTAGCCGACGTGGCCCGACGCGAATCCCCGTGCGGCCAGCCGGCCGCCGCTCAGGATCGGTACGTGCAGGTCACGGTGGCGCCACACCCGGAACTCGCCGCCGAAGACGGAAGCCACCGCTCGCCCCCACCACGCCGTGTGGTACGGGCCGCTTCCCGCCATGGCGGGGGCCAGAGCCTCCCACTCTCCGGTCACATCGGTCCACTCGCCCGGTTCCTCCGTCATGTCCCCTCCTCTGCCAGGTGCGGTGCGAAGGCCATCGGTGAGTCCAGCCGGCGCAACACCGCGCGGACCCGCCGGATCTGACCTGCCGTCAGGTGGGGGCCGGACGGCACGACCAGGGAGCGCGCCGCCCACCAGACGGAGCGTGCGCAGGGATCGCCCGCATGCCGGAAGGCCTGGAACCGGTCGGTCAGGTGGAGCGGCAGGTACAACCAGGTCGTCTCGATACCGGCGGCGGCACAGCGACGAGCGAGCGCGTGCCGATGCCGCGGATCGCACACGAGCATGAAGAACGTGTCGTGCACGCCGGGCGGAGGCGGCTCGAAGGCGCTGAGGAAGGGATGGTCCCTCAGGTCGTGGCGGTACAGCCGGGCGATGAGACTCCGACGCCGCGTCATGTCCCGCAGGCGCGCCAGCCCGGCAGCCGCCGCCCGGCGGTGCGCCGGATGCATGCCGGTGCGATCCGCCGTGGACACCGTCGCGTCGATGGCCTCGTCCACCCGGCGATATCCGCTTCCCTGGAGGCCCAGTCGCACCGGCAGGGCGGAGTGGATCCGGCGCAGCGACCCGGCGAGAGCGGCCGTGGCCAGCGCCCGGTACGGGGGGCCCGTCCGCCGGTCCAGGGCGGTGGCCAGGCGGGCCCGAAGCTCGGGATCGGGACAGTAGATCGCCCCGCCGCCGCCCGCCTGCACGGGCTTGTGCCGTCCGAAGGAGAAGATGCCCAGGGACGTTCTCGTGCCGACGGCCGCGCCGCTCTCATCACGGTTTCCCAGCGCCTGAGCCGCGTCATCGATGATCCACGCGTCACCGGCGGCGGCACGCAGCGGCTCCATCCGTGCCGGCCGTCCGAACGTGTTCGTGGCGATCACCGCCCGGACGCGCGGACCGGCGGCAGCGGCCACCCGGGCGGGATCGAGGTTCAGCGTGTCGTCGATGTCGACCATGACCGGGCGCATGCCCGCGGCCAGCACGGCGTCGGCGACGTTGGGACAGGCGAAAGCCGGGATGATCACCTCGTCCCGATCGGTACGGCGCAGCGCCTGAAGGATCACGCTGAGCGCCGCCGTGCCGCTGCCGCTGGTGAGGAGATGGGCGGGATCGACGTCCAGCGCCGACGCCAGCCTCTCCTCCAGGTTCGCCCCGCGCCGCGCCACGCCCATGAGGGAGGCGGGCGGGCAGAGCGGGACCCGTACCCGGGTGGGAAGCGGGTTGTACCGGGGGTCCACCGCGGTCACGACGCCCGCCCCAGCGTTCCGATCAACGCCGAGCCCAGCGAGTCGCTGAACTGTTCGAGCTCCGCCAGGGTGACGTACTCGTCGGGACCGTGCGCCCGGGCGAGATCGCCCGGTCCGAAGACGATCGCCGGGATGCCGAAGTGCTCGTAGAGCCGGGCGTCGCAGGCGCTGGGGAAGTGCCCGGCGCGCAGGTCGCCGTCCGCGTCGAGCAGAGCCCGGACGAGGGCGCTCCGGCCGTCGCCGGCCTCGCCGTGCGACACCGCGGCCCCGCCGTGCGACACCGCGCCACTGCCGGGGAACGACAGGCCGTACGGCTCCACGCGCGGGATGGCGAGCCCGGCCGCCGTGCAGCGCCGTGCCAGGTGTTCCTCCACGGTCGCCAGGGCATCGGATTCGGCGATCCACGGTGGTAGCGCGGCGGTCAGCTCGATCTCGGCGGAGGCGGCCGGGATCGCCGCGTCCGTGCCGCCGTGCAGCTTTCCCGCCAGTAGGTAGCGGCTGCCGGGCCGCAGCGGATGACGGCGCCTCAGCGTCGCGTCGGCCTCGTCCAGGGCGAGCAGCGCGTGGGCGGCCTGTGTGAGCGCGTTGTCGCCGTCCCGGGCGTACACCATGTGGCAGGGGTTGCCGTGGCAGCGGATTCTGTACTGCTGGAAACCACTGGTGCTGGCGCAGACGTACCCGGCCGTGGGCTCCGCGATGAGCGCGACGTCCACCGCCCGGCCGTCCACGGCGGCGGCCTCCATGTCGAGCAGGAGCGCCAGCGTGCCGTTTCCACCGATCTCCTCGTCGACGACGATGTGCACGGTCACCCGCCCGGCGAGGCCGGGATGCTCGACGAGCCGGCGCAGGGCCGCGACGATGCCCGAGACTCCGCCCAGCATGTCGCTGGCGCCCCGGCCGTAGATCCGCTCACCGCGCAGCTCGCCGCTGCGCCACAGCCCCGGGGAGGACCACTGGTGCTCGTCATCGACGAACTCCGTGTCGATATGGCCGTTGAGCAGCACATGCGGCCCGCCGGGGGCGAAGTCGCGGGTCGCCACCAGCTGCGCCACGCCGTCGAAGCCGTAGCCCGCGAAGATGCCGCCCCAGCGGGTGACATCGCAGTACAACGGGGAGCTCCGGAGACGGTCACCGTCGATGGACCGCAGTTCGGTTTCGAATCCCAGCGCCCCGAGCTGATCGGCGAGCAGGTCGAGCGCCGCGCCCACACCCGCGCCGCGGTACTGCGGATGACAGCGGATGAGCCGGGAGGTCAGTTCAGCCACAAAGGTCATCGGGTCACTCCCTCCGTCGCCTCGTGCCACCAGTCGATCGCCTGCCAGATCCGGGTACGGCGCCGGTAGTCCGCCTCCGCGATCTCGAAGGTCACCGTCCGCGCGGGCCCGCCGGCGCGCAGGATCGTCCGGACCAACTCCCGGTACAGCTGCGGTCCGAGCGTCGATTCGGCGGGAACGACGCCCTCCGTGCAGACCGTCGCCCGCGTGCGGGAGGCGATGCCGCGGAAGGCCGAGAAGTGGTAGTGGACGATGCGATCGGCGATGCCGGCGAAATCGGTGAAGCCGGTCTCACCACTGCGCGGATAGAGGCCGGCCTCGTCCAGCGCGCCGCTGCGCAGCAGCTCCGCGACGTGTACGGAGTAGCTGTAGTGGCAGAGATCCCAGCAGATCCCGATCCGGGAGGACTCCGGGAGAGCGGAGAGGAACGAGAAGTCGGGCGGAAAGCAGAGCAGGGGATCGAGCTCGGTCGGCTCGTTGCCCATCAGGGGCATGTTCTCCAGTCCGATCCAGAACCCCGCGCCGCGGCACCGCTCGTCGAGGACGCCGACGAAGCGATGGAAGCGGTCCGCCTCGGTGGCCAGATCGGCCCCGAGCCACTCGTCGACGGTGTGTACCTGGTTGCTGTGCAGCACCAGCCCGTCGGCGCCGACCCGGTCCGCCAGGTCCAGCATCTCCCAGAGCCGGTCGCGTACGAGCGGGTCGTCCAGGTAGTTGCAGTCGTTGACGGGGAAATGAATGATCAGCGTCTGCGGGCGGTGATCGTGGTGCAGCGACAGCAGGTTGGCCCGTACCCGGTCCCAGCGGTCCGGTCGGGCGATGTCGACGCGGTCGAAGAGCGATGCCTCGATCCCGTACCCCGCCTCCAGCCATTCCGGCCGGAACTGCTCGGCCTGCGACAGCAGGAAAGGGATGCAGAGCTTCACCGGGCACCCCCCGGCAGGGCCCGCAGGGCCGCGACGACCAGCTCCTGCTGGACGTCGCTCATCCCGGTGAACATCGGCAGGGACACCAGCCCGCGCGACACCCGTTCGACGACCGGGAACTTCGCCGCGGCGACCAGCGGACGGTTCGCGTAGGCCGGCTGGCGGTGCAGCGGTGTGTAGTGCACCTGGAGGGCGATGCCGTCGGCCGCGAAGCGGGCGAAGACCTCCTGCTTCGTCAGGGCCAGGGCGTCGATGTCCAGGATCGCCGGGTAGAGGTGCCAGACGCTCTTGGCGATGGCCGTCTCCGTGGCGGGAGCGACGTTCGCCACGCCGCTCAGGGCCTGGTGGTAACGCTCGGCCAGGTCCCGGCGGCGCCGGGTCGTCTCCGCCAGCCGTCCCAGCTGGCACCGGCCGACGGCGGCGTGCACGTCCGAGAGGCGCAGATTGAGGCCGGGGGACCGCACCTGGTAGTACCACGGGTTACGGGTGCCGTCCGCGGCGAAGGCGTCCTCGGCGTCCACCAGGTCCGCCTTGTCCATGCCGTGGTTGCGGAGCAGACGCAGCCGCCCGGCGACGTCGGCGTCGTGGACGGAGATCGCTCCGCCCTCGGGGGTGGCCACGTTCTTGGTGGGGTGGAAGGAGAAGACACAGGCCACCGAGCGGACGTCGGATCCCACCGGCCGGCCGTCGGCGTAGCGGGCTCCGATCGCATGGGCCGCGTCCTCGACGACACGCGCTCCGTGCTCGGCGCACACGCGGTGGATGTCGTCCATGCCGGCCGCCAGACCGGCGAAGTGCACCGGAACCACGATCACGTCGTCGTAGTCCGGGCCGGACTCCCGCAGAAGGGTCTCCAGCGCCTCGGGATCCATGTTCAGCGAGTTCTCGGCGATGTCCGTGAAGGCGATCTCATAGCCGAGATGCAGGGCCGTGGACGGAGCGGCGAGGAAGTTCAGATCGGACGTGACGAGCAGCTGCCTCGTCCCCGGCACGCGCAGCAGCGTCAGCACCGCGTGGAGCGCGGCGGTGCCGCTGGCGACAGTCACGACATGCGGCGCGTCGAGCGCCGCAGCCAGCTCCCGCTCGAAGGACGCGACCTGTTCGCCACCGGTCCAGGCGCCCGAGATCAGGACGTCCCGCACCGCCTGAAGCTCGGCATCGGTGACGTGGGGAGCGGCGTTGGGAACGAGGACGTTCATCGAGCCGACCCGAGGGGCGACGCGGGACGGGCGGCCAGGCATCGCCTGATCCCTTCGGAGAGAGTGACCGAAGCCCGGAATCCCAGGTGTTCCTCGGCCTTGGCGGCGCTCGGGATCCGGACGGTGACCTCCTGCGCGGCGTCCCGTCCGGCCTCGCCCGGGGAGATGCGGACGACCGGGGAGTCGCTGCCGGCCAGATCGTTCACCATCTCGACGACCTCGGTGATGGAGAAGGTCTGCTGGGACGCGAGGTTGTAGATCTCGAAGGGGGCGCCCTCCGAGGCGGGACGGCACAACGCGGCCCACATGCCGGCGGCGAGGTCGTCGACGTATGTGAAGGTCCTGATCTGAGCGCCGTCGCCGTGCACGGTCAGCGGCTCTCCGCGCGATGCCAGCTCCACGAAGCGGCTGACCACGAAGTCGGGACGCTGGCCCGGGCCGTACACGTTGAAGGGCCGGACGACCGTGGCGCGACGACCGGGCGACCGGGCGAACTCGGCCACGACGCTCTCGCTGAGCAGCTTCGCCCGGCCGTAGAGGGAGTGCGGCCTGGCCACGGCGTCCTCGCTCAGCACCCGTCCCGTGCCGTCCCCGTAGATCTCGGAGGTGGAGCAGAAGAGGAGGTGCTCCGCGCCGGCCTCGAGCGCCGCCGCCGTGACCGCCGCGGTGCCGCCGATGTTGATGTCGATGACCTTGTGCGGGTTGTGCTGGCAGTTGACCACCCCCAGTTCCCCGGCCAGGTGCACCACCGTGTCCGCCCCCTCGAAGGCCTGACGCAACGGGCCCGGATCCGTGATCGAACCCCGCACGAACTCCGCCTCCACGTCCTTCGGCGGTGGCGTGAGGTCCAGGACACGTAAGCGTGTGTCGGAGACCGCCGAAACGTGCCGCAAGAATGCCGAGCCGATGAAACCGCTTCCTCCGGTCACGCAGATCAGGCGGGGGGAATGTGCCGCTGCCATGAGTGCTCCGATTTCACTGGATTTCCCAGGATTTCCTGGGGACAAATGAGGGGGGAATCGAGTCGCTCAGGAATTGTTCGTCAGAATCGATAGCGCCTGGCGGTGCAGGGTCGGATTCGCGCAGACCAGGCTGTCCTGGCCGACGCCCGTGAGTCCGGAAACGCCGCTGGCCGCCGCCCCGGCCTCCTCCAGAATGATCAGGAGTGGAGCGAGATCCCAGACCTCCAGCTCCAGCTCGACCGAGAGGTCCAGCGTTCCCTCGGCCACCAGCATATGAGACCAGAAATCTCCGTAGGCGCGGCTTCTCCCGCAGCGCCGGTTCAGTTCGAGAAAGGCGGACAGCAGACCGCCGCGCTCCCATTCGGAGATTTCGGAATAGGAGATCGAGGCGTCGGTGAGATCGGCGGTGCCGGAGACGTGACAGCGCTGCGCGGTGTCCGGACCGGCGCCGGCCCACGCCCCGTTTCCCCTGGAGGCCCACCACCGGCGGCCGAGGGCCGGCGCGGAGACCAGACCGGCTGTCACCCGATCCCCCTCCAGGACCGCCAGCAGGCTGGCCCAGACAGGAACGCCTCGGACGTAGCCGGCGGTGCCGTCGATCGGATCGATGAGCCAGGATCGGGAGCCGCTCGTCCGGCCGCCGAACTCCTCGCCCAGGACGGCGTCGTCCGGGCGCCGGCGGGAGAGCAGTTGTCGCAGTTCCTCCTCGACCCGGTGATCGGCCTCGCTGACCGGCGTCATGTCCGACTTGGTGAGCGTCCGCAGGTCGGCCGCGCGAAACCGCTCCATCGTGATCTCGTCGGCGCGGTCCGCCATCAGGTGCATGAGCTCGATATCGTCGTTGTTCATCCGCATCCTCGTCCCGTCGCTGCCGCTGACGCCGGTCATAATCCGGGCGCCGATTTCAGCTCCATCGGTGATCGGACGGCGAAGTACGCCGAAATCCTCGACTATATGCCGGGCTAATCAAGCGTGCGTGCGACTGCATTCGTACCTCCGTTCAGGACTGCATCGAATGTGGAACGCAAACACCGCCCGTGATCAACGTAGGCAACTGTGCCAAAGAGCTCGGGGCTCCGACAAGAGCGAAATGGTTGCGGGCCGGGATAATGTCAGGTCATCGGCACAGAAAGCGCTATCCCGACGGTCGTCTGTGGCTGTCGACGATCAAGTTTTCCCCTGGTCGGAAATCGATCACCACCGAGATCGACCACGGCTTCCTCGGGCAGTGGATTGACCCGCGGAGCAGGAAACGCCACCGGGTCCGGGCCGCGCCGCCCGGGGCCCGCCGCCGAAGGCACGGTCCCGGCGGACACCGCCTGGTCACCACTGTCTGCGGACGCCCGGTCACCGCTGTCTGCGGACGCCGGGTCGTCGGGATGACGACCATGCCGGAGGCGGAAGCGGCACCGGCCTCGGTGCCGTCGACCCCATCCACGAGGCCCTGGCCCTGAAGGAACGCCATGGCGTCCGGCTCCACGTCGACGCCGCCTACGGCGGCTTCTTCACCCTGCTCGCGGGTGCCGACGGCCCGGAAGGACTGCCCCCGGAGCCCTGGCGGGCGATCGCTCAGTGCGACTCGGTCGTCGTCGACCCGCACAAGCACGGACTCCAGCCCTACGGCTGCGGAGCGGTGCTCTTCCGCGACCCCGAGGTGGGCCGCTTCTACCTCCACGACTCGCCCTACACCTACTTCACCTCGACGGAGCTCCATCTCGGCGAGATCAGCCTGGAATGCTCCCGCGCCGGCGCCTCGGCCGCCGCCCTGTGGCTCACCTTCCGGCTCCTCGCGCCCACGCCCGACGGTCTCGGCCGTGTCCTGGCGGCCGGCCGGCGGGCCGCGCTGAAGTGGGCGGACCTGATCACCGCATCGGACACCCTGGAGCTGTACCAGCGGCCCGAGTTGGACATCGTCAGCTACTTCCCCGCCGTGGAACCCGCCACCCTGACCGCCGTCGACGCGGCATCGGCACGCGTCCTGGCGGACGGCATGGCGGGTACCGACCCGGTGTTCCTGAGCACCCTCAAGGCCGGCCGCGAGGCGTTCACCGCACGCCACCCGAAGATCACCGCGGACGCCGACGGCGCACGCATCCTCCGCAGCGTCCTGATGAAGTCGGAATCCGAGCACCACGTGGAGCGCGTCCACGACCGGGTGGAACGGCTCACCCGGTCGCACCGACAACTGGAATCGCCCCGGGCCTGACACAGGCCCCGGCCTGACCCGAGTCGCATCACAGCGTGGCGACGACGACACATCGCCGTACTTCCGCGGGCAGGGCGGAGACCGGGCTCCGCTCTCCCTCGCGTGACAGGACCGGCCGCCTCGGTCGAACGGCCCCGCGGCCTGCGGTCCGATCCCGGCAGCCGTGATCAACGGCCCGTCGCCAACGGCCGGTGGTCACCCCCGAACTGATGCCGTCACACAAAAATCAACGAGAAACGACAGAACCATTGACCTGCTGTTGCCTCACCTCTACCTTCTGACCGACTCGCCGAACCCCATCCGGTATATCGGACAAGGTGGCAGTGGCTGCGCAGCCGTGTCCCTCGGTGTGCTCTCTCGCTGAGCGCCCTTTCCCTCCCCGCATGTCTCCGTTGGAGAGCAGATGAGCACAAGCCCTCTGCCGGACTCCCGGCCGTTCCACCGACGGTTCCTCGGCATGGCCGCCGGAGTCCCGCCGGCCACCGTGACCGCCGACCTGGCCATCGGGGCCCTGCGCGGCGACCCGAACTCCACCACCACGGAACACGCGGACGCCACCTTCTCCGCCGGCTCGCGGACGCCACCTTCAGTCTCCGTCGGCTACTGATACGCACCACGGCTGCCCACGGCGCTCCGGGACCCGGCGCCCTCGCGAGGTCAGCGTTCTTTCCGCCTCCCCTCCCCCCTTCCTCCTCTTGGAGAGCCGCATGTCGTACACCGCTGCCCGAAGATGGATCAGACGCGTCACCGCTCAGGTCCTCGCCGCCGGCCTTGCCGTCGCGGGTCTGGCGGCCCTCGACCGGCAGGAGCCCTCGGCGCCCCTGTCCGCCGAACCGGCCGCCGTGAGCACCAACCAGATCGGCGTCACACCGCCGCCGATGGGCTGGGCGTCCTGGAACACCTTCTTCAGCAGCATCGACCACAACGTGATCAAGCAGCAGGCCGACGCCCTGGTCTCCTCCGGCATGGCGGCGGCCGGCTACAAGTACGTCAACCTCGACGACGGCTGGTGGCAGGGCGCCCGCGACGCGAACGGCGACATCGTCGTCGACGAGACCCTGTGGCCCGGCGGCATGAAGGCGATCGCCGACTACATCCACAGCAAGGGCCTGAAGGCGGGCATCTATACCGACGCGGGCAAGCAGGGCTGCGGCTACTACTACCCCACCACGCGCCCGGCCGCCCCCAACACCGGAATGGAGGGCCACTACCAGCAGGACCTGGAGGCCTTCCAGCGCTGGGGTTTCGACTACGTCAAGATCGACTGGTGCGGCGGCCGGGTGGAGGGCCTGGACCAGGAGACGCAGTACAAGCAGATCGCCGCCGCGAACGAGGCCGCGTCGGCCGTCACCGGCCGCAAGCTGGTGCTGTCCTTCTGCGAGTGGGGCACCGGACTGCCCTGGAACTGGGCGACCGGCTACGGCGACCTCTGGCGCACCAGCGACGACGTCCTCTTCTTCCAGCAGACACCGGACCTGGCCAAGATGTACCGCAACTTCGACCAGGCCCTGCAGCCCGCCGCCCAGCACACCGGCTACGTCAACGACCCCGACATGATGATGGTCGGCCTGAACGGCATGACAGCTCAGCGCAACCGGCTGCACATGAGCCTGTGGTCCCTCGTCGGCGGCCCGCTGCTGGCCGGCAACAACATCGCCACGATGAGCACCGAGACCCGTGACATCCTCACCAACCCCGAGGTCATCGCCATCGACCAGGACCCGCGCGGCCTGCAGGGCGTCAAGGTCGCCGAGGACACCCGGGGCCTGCAGGTGTACGGCAAGGTGCTCTCCGGCACCGGCAAGCGCGCGGTGATGCTGTTCAACCGCACCGGCTCGGCCGCGAACATCACCGTCCGCTGGGCCGACCTCGGCCTGACGACCGCGTCCGCCACCGTGCGCAACGCCTGGACCCGCACCGACGCCGGCTCGTTCGCCACGAGCTACACCGCATCCGTCCCCGCCAACGACGCGGTGCTGCTGACCGTCTCCGGCACCGAGGCCACCGGTTCCACCTTCGAGGACACCACCACCGCCACCACCCCGACGTTCACAGGAGTCACCGCCGCCTCGGCGGGCACCAAGCTGGTCGACATCACCTACGCCAACGGTGGCAGCACCGCCCGCAAGGCCACCATCCAGGTGAACGGCCAGTACGCCTACCGCGTGTCCTTCCCGCCGACCGGCTCGGCCACCACGTACCGCGCCGTGTCCGTGCTCGCGCATCTGGCCAAGGGCGCCAACACGGTGAAGTTCGCCGCGGTCTCCGGCGGCGCCGCCCCCGACATCGACGCCCTGCGCGTCCAGGGCCTCCCCGGCACCGACGGCGTGGCCCTCGTCGGCTCCGCTTCCGGCCGGTGCGTGGACATCGACAAGAACACCTACGTCAACGCCACCCAGGCGGGGATCTGGGACTGCTCCGGCGGACGCAACCAGACCTTCACCCAGACCTCCCGCGGCGAACTCGTCGTCTACGGCAACAAGTGCCTCGACGCCGACAACAACGGCACCGCCAACGGAACCAAGGTCATCATCTGGGACTGCACCGGCGGCACCAACCAGAAGTGGACCCTCACCCCGGGCGGCACCATCACCAACAACCTCTCCGGCCTCTGCCTGGACGCCTCGGGCGCGGCGACCGCCAACGGCACCAAGCTGATCCTGTGGACCTGCAACGGCCAGAACAACCAGAAGTGGACCCTCACCTGACATTCATGGCACGAACATGACATACGACCGGCGAGAGCGCGACAGCACCCTCGCCGGTCGTGGAAGACGGGCCCAGGCCGTGCGGGGGCTCGGCCGGAGGAGTGGGAGTTCACCCGGCTGAGCGCCCCGAGTGGTGGCCGGGAGGAAACCGACTGACGGTGGACCAGTCAGGGCCGGGTCACCCGAGCTGACGAAGCGTCAGCTACCCGGCCACGATGGAAGGACCATCAGATGCGCTCTGCTCGCATGCTGTTCGCTACGGCGGCGGCCACGGCCGTTCTTGCCGTCACCGCCCCCGGCGCCTACGCCGACGGGGACAAGTGGGAACACGAGGACAACGGATACAGCAAGGAGCACCACGAGGACAACGGGTACAAGGAGCACGAGAAGGAGAACGGATACAAGGAGCACGAGAAGGACAACGGGTACAAGGAGCACGAGAAGGACAACGGGTACAGCAAGGAGCACTACAAGGACAACGGATACAGCAAGGAACACCACAAGTACGGCAAGCACGACGAGCCGCGTGGTGGGATTCACGCCGGTGGCGGTGCTCTGACCGCGGTGACCAACGGGGGGGACTGGGACTCCGGCGAGAAGGACCACGGCAAGGGGTGGGAAGAGCACGGGAAGGACGACCACGACAAGGACTCGTGGAAGGACGACCACGACAAGGGCTGGAAGGACGAGCACCACAACGGGGCTTGGAAGGACGACCACGACAAGCCGCACGGTGGGGTGCACACGGGAGGCGGTGCCCTCGCTTCGCCGACCGTGACCACGGGTGGGCTGGCCGCCCTCGCGGTCGTGGGCACGGGCGTGTACGCCCTGCGTCGCAGGAGCGTCGGCAGCGCGGCCTGATCCCTGCCTGACGCGATACCCGGTGCGATAGCGGCCGGGCCGCCACACCTTGCGTCGTGTGGCGGCCTGGCCGCGGCCCGGCCTCTCCCTTCCCTCGTCCCACGCCCTCCCGTTCGTCCCGCAGTCCGCTCAGCTGCCCTGCCCAGTGAGGTGGTGTCCGATGGCAGCCCATCCCCCGTCCCCCGGCGACATCGATCCCGTGCCGACCCGTCGTGGCCCTCGCGCCAATCTGGCCACGCTGGGTGCGGTGGCCCTGGTGGTCATGGCCGTGAGCCTGTTCGGCCATGCCGACTCCGCGTCCGACGCCACCCGTCCGCTGGGCGCCCGGCACGTGCCGCAGGTCGACCACGACTCCGCGCCGGCGCCGCTCGCCGGGCGCCCCACCGGAAAGCATCTGCCGCGGTCGAAGCCGGTCCGGCTGCTCATTCCGAAGATCGCCGTCGACGCGCCCTTCACCGCACTGGCCATCGGCGACTCCGGGCAGCTCGAAGCGCCGCCCGCCGATGACGTCAACCTCGTCGGATGGCATGCCGCCGGGGCGTCCCCCGGGGAGATCGGCACCTCGATCATCGCCGGGCACGTCGACACGGAGACCTCTCCGGCCGTCTTCGCCAAGCTCAGCAACCTGAAGAAGGGCGATGTCTTCCACGTCGTACGGGCCGACGGCCGCAAGGCGACCTTCGTCGTCGACGAGGCCGAGACCTTCGAGAAGGACAACTTCCCCGACCGTCGCGTCTACGCCGACGCCCCCCGGGCCGAGGTCCGCCTCATCACCTGCGCCGGTCCCTACGACCACACGGCCAAGGACTACACCGAGAACCTGGTGGTCTTCGCCCACCTGCAGTGAGCTCCCAACAGCGGCCGGGAGCGCTCCCATTCGGTAAGCGAACGGCAAGAGACCGGCTGGCCAAAAGATCTCCTTCGAGTGGCCAAGAACCATTCAAGGACCGGCCATGATTCATCAACGCTCGTCCATGATTCGACAACTTGAACGTTTGAAGGTTTAGCCGGACGTACGTTCCTGCCCGTGAACTCTGACATAGTCCCCCACAGAGGCGACGGCGCCGAGGCGACCGCCCCCGACGACGCCCCGGCATCCCACGCGAAGCCCCGCGGTCGGCGTTACCTCCTGCGCACCGCGCTCGCCGGTACCGCCGTCCTCGGCGGCGGCCTCGCGATCGGTGCCCTCCCGGCAGACGCGGAGACGATCAGCAAGACCACCGGCGCCGCCCGCTCCTCTTCGACCGGCACGCGCAAGCGGCCGAGCACGCCCGAAGAGGCGCTGAAGGAGCTGTCGCAGGGCAACCGCCGCTGGCGGACCTTCCACCAACAGCACCCCCACGAGGACGCCGCGGTCCGCAAGGCGCTGACGACCGGTCAGCAGCCCTTCGCCCTCATCCTCGGCTGCATCGACTCCCGGGTCCCCCCGGAGCTGGTCTTCGACCAGGGCCTCGGCGACCTGATGACCGTGCGCAGCGCGGGCGAGGTCCTCGACGAGGCGGTGCTCGGCAGCGTCGCGTACGGGGTGCTCGAACTGGACATCCCGCTGGTCATGGTGCTCGGCCATCAGTCCTGCGGTGCCGTGAAGGCCGCGGTCGCGGCGGACCGGACCGGCGAGGAACTGCCGGCCCACATCCAGTACATCGCCGACGCGATCGAGCCGGCGATCGACCACAGCGTGGAGGGCGACGCCCGGATCTCGGCGACCATCGACGCCAACGTCCGCCTCGTCCGCTCCAAGCTCGCGGCCGAGCCCGACCTCGCGGCCAAGGTGAAGGCCGGTGAGGTGGCCATCGTGGGCGCCCGCTACGACCTGACCACGCAGCGCGTGCACCTGCTCAAGTAGAGCGTGCGGCGGCTCGAGTAGGCCCCGGTAT
>NZ_AEJC01000150.1 GCF_000317595.1 Streptomyces ipomoeae 91-03
CCCCGGCGCTGGTGCGGCGGTCGGGGATTGCTCGCGGCCGACCGGAGCTGTCATTCCTTCCGGTACGAGTACGCCTCCGAAGCCGCGGCTGCCACCGCCGTGAGGTCCGCGCCCGTCGAGGCCGTGACGACCGCGGCGACGGCGCCCTCGACGAACGGGGCGTCGACGAGACGGGTGTGGTCGGGGAGTTCGTCGCCCTCGGCGAGCAGCGCCTTGACGATGAGGACGGCACTGCCGAGGTCGGTGAGGACCGCGACCCCGGCGCCCCGGTCCACGGACGCGGCGGCCGAGGCGATCAGTTCGGCGCTGGTGCCCAGGCCGCCGTCCTCGGTGCCGCCGGCCGGGGCGACGGGCACCCCGGCGCCCGCTCCCGCCAGCCCCTTCGCCAACTCGGCGACCGAGGCGGCGACGGCGGCGCTGTGCGAGACGAGCACGATGCCGACCAGCTTCTCGTCGTTCTCCGCCTTCTCGGCCTTCTCCGTCTTCTCGGTCTTCTCAGCCTTCTCACCCGTCTCGTCAGACATCGGCGGCCTCCGAGGCGGCCGGGGCCTGAGCCGTGTCGGCGAGCGCCGCGATCAGCAGGGCGGCGGAGGTCGCACCGGGGTCCTGGTGACCGATGCTCCGCTCACCCAGATAACTGGCGCGTCCCTTGCGGGCCTGCAACGGGGTCGTCGCCAGGGCGCCCTCCTCGGCGGCGGACCGCGCCGCGGCGAACGAGTCACGGAGCGCGTCGGCGGCCGGCACCAGCGCGTCGATCATGGTCTTGTCGCCCGGCGCGGCACCGCCCAGCGTCATCACCGCGTCGACCCCGGCCCGCAGCGCGCTCGCGAGCTGACTCTCGCTCACCTCGGCCGCGTCCCCGAGCGCCTTGCCGGTGCGGCGCAGCAACGTGCCGTACAGCGGGCCGGACGCGCCACCCACCGTCGAGATCAGCTGCCGTCCGGCGAGCACGAGGACGGCGCCGGGCGTGTCAGGTGCCTCCTTCTCCAGCGCGGTCACCACGGCGGCGAAGCCACGGCGCAGATTGCTGCCGTGGTCGGCGTCACCGATCGGCGAGTCGAGCGCCGTGAGCCGCTCGGCCTCGCGCTCCACGGAGGCGGCGGCGGCCGTCATCCAGCGACGGAAGAAGTCGGCGTCGAACACGGAATCTCCTTGCGTGGTACGAGAATTGACCGACTGCAACGGTGATGGGCCGCGCTGTCTCACATTCCCCAGCGCAGGCCGGGCGTCTTCACCGGCGCGTCATACAGCCGCAGCAACTCCCCGTCGACCTGGCAGAGCGTCACCGAGGCGCCCGCCATGTCGAGCGAGGTGACGTAGTTGCCGACGAGGGCGCGGGCGACGGCGACCCCGCGCTCGGTGAGCACGCGCTGGACCTCCGCGTTGAAGCCGTACAGCTCCAGCAGGGGCGTCGCGCCCATGCCGTTGACGAGGAGCAGCACCGGGTTGCGCGGACTCATGTCCTCCAGGATGGCGTTCACCGCGAAGTCGGCGATCTCGCCGGAGGTCATCATCGCGCGCCGCTCACGCCCCGGCTCGCCATGGATGCCGATGCCCAACTCCAGTTCACCGGCGGGGAGATCGAAGGTGGGGCTGCCCTTGGCGGGTGTGGTGCAGGCGCTGAGGGCCACCCCGAAACTGCGGGAGTTCTCGTTGACCTGCCGGGCCAGCGCCTCGACCCGCTCCAGCGGCTGCCCCTCCTCGGCGGCGGCTCCCGCGATCTTCTCCACGAACAGCGTGGCACCGGTGCCGCGCCGCCCGGCGGTGTAGAGGCTGTCGGTCACGGCCACGTCGTCGTTGACGAGGACCTTGGCGATCTGGATGCCCTCGTCCTCGGCGAGTTCGGCGGCCATGTCGAAGTTCAGTACGTCGCCGGTGTAGTTCTTCACGATGAACAGCACCCCGGCCCCACTGTCCACGGCCGCCGCGGCCCGCACCATCTGGTCCGGCACGGGCGAGGTGAACACCTCACCAGGACAGGCCGCCGACAGCATCCCCGGGCCCACGAACCCACCGTGCAACGGCTCATGCCCCGAACCGCCACCGGAGACCAGCCCCACCTTCCCGGCCACCGGCGCGTCCCGCCGCACGATCACCCGGTTCTCCACGTCCACGGTCAACTCCGGGTGCGCCGCCGCCATACCCCGCAACGCGTCCGCGACGACGGTCTCCGCCACGTTGATCAGCATCTTCATCGGTTCCTCCTGGCAGGACGTAGCAGGTGGGCCTGCGGCCTGTGTTCACTGGGCGACGGTCGGACGTGAGCGGCCGACGTGCCGCTGTCGGCAGTATCGACCTTGAGACAGCGAAGGTCACGCGCACGGACGCTCCCGGGCGCGCCCCAGCGCGTCAAGGCCGCACCCCGGATCACCGGCCGTCAACCGCCGCCGCCTCCACAGTGGTTGACCGGCTCACCCGCACCGAGCCACGCCCTGCCCTGAGAACCGGGCCACGCCCTGCCCCGAGAACGCGGCGGGCGGCGCCCGGCGGTTCAGCCGTGCGCCGCCGACACGTCAGCGTGTGGGCGGTCGGTCGAGCGCGTCGTGGAGGGCGGGGAGGAGGGTCTTCTGCGACCAGTCCAGGAACTGGGGCTGCGATTCACCGCCGATCTGTACGAGGGCTATCTCGGTGAACCCGGCGTCGGCGTAACGTCGTACCGCTGTCACGAAGTCGTCCGGGTCGTCGCCGCACGGTATGGCCGAGGCCACGTCGTCCGGGGTCACGAACCTGGTCGCCTGTTCGAAGGAGTCCGGGTGGGGGAGCTCGGAGTTGATCTTCCAGCCGAGCCCGGACCAGCGGAACTGCGCGTGGGCACGGTGGAGGGCGGTGTCGTAGTCGGGGTCGTGGCTCACCGGCAGCTGGCCCACCCTGGGTTTGCCGGTGCCGCCGTGGCGGTCGAAGGCGTCCAGCAGGCCCTGCTCGGGTTCGGTGGCGATGACCAGGTCCGCGAGTCGCCCGGCGAGTGCGCAGGAGCGGTCACCGGAGACGGCGATGCCGATCGGCGGCGGGGTGTCGGGGAGGTCCCACAGACGGGCCGAGTCCACCTGGAAGTGCGTGCCGCGATGTGTCACATGGCCGCCCTCGAACAGGGCGCGGATGATCCGCACGGCCTCGTCGAGCATCTCGTGCCGTACGTCGACGGAGGGCCAGCCGCGGCCCACCACGTGCTCGTTGAGGTTCTCGCCGGAACCGAGCCCGAGCCGGAACCTGCCCTCCGACAGCAGTTGCATCGTGGCCGCCTTCTGCGCCACCACCGCGGGGTGGTACCGGACGGACGGGCAGGTCACATAGGTCATCAGCGGGATGCGCGACGTGGCCTGGGCGGCGGCGCCGAGGACGCTCCACGCGTACGGGGAGTGCCCTTGGGAGCGCAGCCAGGGAAAGTAGTGGTCCGAGACGACCGAGAAGTCGAAGCCCGCCTCTTCGGCGCGGACGACATGGTCCACCAGGTCACGGGGGCCGGCCTGCTCGGTCATCATCGTGTATCCGATGTGCACCATGCGGCCCGAGTCCCCCTCCTGACGCACTGAAAACGACCGGGCCCCGGCCCTTCGGTGGGAGAAGACCCCGACTCGCCGGCGAGCGGCGGCCCCCGCGTACGACCCCGCTACTCGCGGGGGAGCAGCGGTCCCAGCGGTCCGAGATCCAGGTTGAGGTCCTCGGGGCGCAGGCCGTAGCGATCGCGCAGCTCCGTCATCCGGTCGTCGAGGAGCATCAGGGTGAGCCCGATGCGCTCCTCCTGCTCCTCGCTCAGGTCCCCCTGGTCGAAGCGGCGCAGCGCCTGCCGTTCCATCAGCTGGCGCAGCAACTCGACCACGGTGAGGACGAGTTTGACCAGATCGCGTTCAACGGTGTCGGGGTCGAGGTCGAGCCGGTTGCGATGAGCGGTCACGGTGCTTCCTTTCGGCGGAGTCGGAATCGGAGTCGGTCTCGGCCCCCGGCCGGGGGCCGCCCGGCTCCAGTTCCTCCAGCCGCGCCAGCCGCTCACGCAACTCGGCGTTCTCGCGGGAGAGTTCATTGCGGTGGGCGCGGGAGGACAGGGCCGGGTCGTCCTCCCACCAGTCGATGCCCATCTCCTTGGCCTTGTCGACGGAGGCGACGATGAGGCGGAGCTTGACGGTGAGCAGTTCGATGTCGAGCAGGTTGATCCGGATGTCGCCGGCGATGATGATGCCCTTGTCGAGGACGCGTTCCAGGATGTCGGCGAGGTTGCTGCCGCCGTCACGTCCATAGGGTTCCGGCAGCCTGCTCGACGTGGTCATCGCCGGCTCCCGCCCCCGGCGTACTCGTACTCGTCTTCGTCCTCGTACTCGCCCTCGGGCTCCTCGTCGTAGTCGCCCTCGGCTTCGTCCTCGTACTCGTCCTCCGCCGCGGACTCCTCCTCGTCCTCCTCATCCTCCTCGGGTTCCTCCTCTTCCTCTTCTTCTTCCTCGGCTTCTTCTTCCTCGGCCTGCGGGCCCTCCTCCTCGTCCTGGTCGCTGTTCCCCTCTTCGTCGTTCTCACTCTCCTCCGCGACCACCTCCTCGTGGGAGCGGACGACCTCGCCGTCGCTGATCTCGCCGCGCCAGCCGTCCTCCGCCTCGCCCTTGAGGGTGATGAAGCGGGCGAAGTTCTTGAGGTCGAGCCGGGCCCGGCGGCCCTGGGCGCGCCAGAGGTTGCCGGTCTTCTCGAAGAAGCCCGAGGGGTAGTACTCGATGACCATCAGGACGCGGGTGAGGTTGTCGGCGAGCTCGTGGAAGGAGACGACGCCCTTCGTGGTGCCCTTGGCGCCCTCCGAGGTCCAGGCGATCCGGTCGTCCGGCACCTGCTCGATGGTCTTCGCCTTCCAGCTGCGGTTCGACCAGAAGACCTTGAGCTGCCAGTCCGACTCGATGTCGTCCGAGCGGCTCGCGCTCTTGACGCCCTTCGCGAAGGTGCTGAAGTCCTGGTACCGCGTCCACTGGTCGTAGGCCGTGCGCAGCGGTACGCCGACGTCGATCTGCTCGATGATGACCGTGGGCTTCTGGCCCGCGACGCGCTTGCGCTTGACCTTGTCGCCCTTGAGGTTCAGCAGAGCGCCCTTCACCTTGTCCTTCGCCCGCGAGGCGCCCAGCTCCAGGGCGGAGCGCAGAGGGCTCTTGCCTTCGGCGAGCTTGCGTCCGCCGTCCAGCACGAGTTTGGCGAAGCCGGGGCTGTTGCCCTCGGCGATGTCGTTGAGCTTGCCGGTGGTCTCGCCCAGCTTGCGGCCGACGCCCACCAGCAGCCGCTCGGCCTGCGCGGCGAAGTACTGCTGTACCTCCTCCTTGAGCCGGTCGGCGGCCTCGCTGTGAGCCACGTCGGCGAGCGGGCCGCCATCGGTGGCCTTGCCGACCGCGTCCGTGGCCGCTCGGGTGGCCGCGGTTACGGGGGTCGGGGTCATCGCCCACCGCCTCCCTTGCGTTCGCCGGTCCGCGTTGCCTGCCTCATCGTCTTCCGGGCGCCCTCGGTCTTCTTCGCGACGCTCTTCCGAGCCGGGGCCTTGCGTGCGGGTGCCTTCTTGGCGGTCTTCGCGACGCTCTGCTTCCTCACCGGCGCCTTCCTCGCCGTGCTCCTCCGCGAGGGCTCCTTGTCCTCGTCGCCGCCCCGAGGCTCCTCACGACCCTCGGGTTCCTTCTCTGATCCCTCCTCGGGTTCCTCCTCAGGCTCTTCCTCGGGGGTCTCCTCAGGCTCTTCCCCAGGCTCTTCCTCGGGCTTCTCCTGAGGCTTCTCCTGAGGCTCCTCCTGGGGTTCTTCCTCGGGGGTCTCCTCCTCGGGCTCCTCTTCCTCCCCGTCGCCCGCGTCCCGCACGGTGCCCGCGAGCCGGTCGCGGACCTCGGCGGTACGGCTGTGCAGGCGGTCGGCGAGTGTCCCCATCTGCCGCTCGACCAGCGCGCCCGAGGCGGCCTTGCCGACGCCGCGCAGGTCCTGGCGCAGTTCGTCGCCGATCTCCTTGAACTGCGGGTTGTCGTTCAACTGCCGAGAGACCAGGTCCGCGACGGCCCCGGGGCTCAGATTCAGCCGCCTGCCGGCCACCAGAGTGCCGGCGGCGAGCGCCAACTTCAGTTTCCTCGTACGTCCGAGGACGTATCCGGCCCCGATCGCGAGGCCCATGACCGTCCGGTTCATCATGTCGTCCTGTCATCCGTTCGCCCGCTCATGCGGGTCGCCGTCTCCAGTCGGTCGAGCAGTTCGTCCTCCAGCCGGTCGAACTCCTCCTCGGTGATCGCGCCGTCCGCCAGCAGCTCCTCCAAACGGGCGAGTTCGGCCTGGATCGTCGCGGGGTCGTAGTAGATGCGCTCGGCCTCCCGCATCACCTGTTTGATGACCCATCCGCTGCCGCGCACGGGGGCGAACGGCAGCAGGAACACTTCCGAGATCAGTCCCACGGCTCACCTGCCCCCGTCGGCCCCGGCGGGCCCCGCCGGGCCGGGTTCGACGAAGCTGTACGGCGGCAGCGGGCCGTTGACGCGCAGATCGAGGTGCGGGTGCGCCCCGCGCAGCTCCTCCACCGCCTCCAGGAACTCCGCGGCCGAGTCCCGCTCCACCAGATAGGACACATTGACCAGCCAGCCCGTGGACTCGGGGCCCGCGCTGGTGGCCGCCGCCCTGGGCTCGAGCGCCTGCCACACCTCGGTCCCGTCCTGGGCCTCCCGTGCCTTGACGGCTTCGGCGATCCTCTCGCCGAGCTGGATCCGCTGCTCGTGGGTGCCGCCGCCCGCCCGCCGGTTGGCCTCGGCGAGCGCCCGCAGTTCGGGGTCGTCGTCCAGTACCCGGCGCAGTACGGCCTCCTCCACGTGGGAGGCCTTGACGTTGTACTCGACCTTGCCCTCGAGTGCCCTGAGCCGCTCCGCGTAGTGGTCGGCGCGCTCGGCGAGCACCCTGCCGACCGTCCTGTCGTCCGGGGCGACGCTGCCGAACCGCATGGGCAGCACGGGACCGGTGGCTCCGGTCTCGGCGAGGACGTTCTGATGGGCGAGCAGTTCCCTGCGCTTGGGGCGCAGGTCCTCCGGCGCGTCGCTGACGATCGCCGCCAGCTCGCCCTCCTCCACCACCCGCACCGGTCTCGGCGGGTCGCCGACACCCCCCAGGCTCTCGGGGAGGGCCGGGTGCGACCGCGCGGTGATGCCGTAGACGTAGGTGCTCACTCCTCTTCCTCCCTCTCCTTACGGCGCGCGGACGTGGCCTTGCGTGACCGCGGCTCGGGCTCCCGCTCCTTCGCGGAGCTCTCGTCGCGGGCCTGCCGGAAGGCGTTGGAGATCGTCTCGGCGGCGCCGGACAGCGCCCCCTTGGACTTGCCGCGCGCTCCGGCCTCGGTGAGCTCACCGACCATGTCGGGCAGACCGGGGCTCTTGTGCGGCCCGGCCTCCAGGTCGAGGCGGTTGCATGCCTCGGCGAAGCGCAGATAGGTGTCGACGCTGGCCACCACGACCCGTACGTCGATCTTCAGGATCTCGATGCCGACCAGGGAGACCCGTACGAACGCGTCGATGACGAGCCCCCGGTCGAGGACGAGTTCCAGCACGTCGTAGAGGCCGCTGGTGCCGCCTCCACCGCCGGCCTGCTGGGCCGGGACAACGGTCATATCGATCGAGCCTCCTTGCCGGGGAGCGGATGACCGGGAACGCGTGGGCGGCCTACCGGCCGCCGGGCCGCTGTGCGTCGGCCCGCCCCCGCTCGTAGCGGCGGACGCGCCGGTAGCCGGTGAGCTGTCCCCGCGGGTCGAGGTCGACCTGGTAGGTCGCCATCAGGCTCATCGTGTCGGGCACCCGGGCGAGTTCCAGGACCTCGATCTCCAGGGACCAGCCGTCCTCCGTCCGTTCGAACGACGACACGGTCTCCGCAGTGGTCCCGGTCAGCTCCCCGAACTGGGTGCGCGCCTCGCGCAGCACCTCCGTCAGGGTGGGCCGGTCGTCGTCCGTCATGGTGCGTCCTCGCTCCGCGCGGTTCGCGTACCGCGGTCTGTGAGTCATTGCCTGCCTGAAACTTCTTGCTCCGGGTGGCCTGAAGCACCTCTGTCAAACATTTACGAATCGGTCATATTGGTGAATTTATGTCGGGTCGGGCGGGTGGCGTGGGGAGCTGAGGAGTGCGTCGGGTGGGGTGGCTCGATACGGGCTAATGTTCACGCATGGGTGGTTTTCGGTCCGAGCCCGCTCTGCCGTCCGGCGGTCTGTCGTCCGGCGGTGCCGTGTCTCCTCGGGCGGCGATGTGAGCCGGCGCGTGGCCCGGTCCGGCGCCGTGGCCGAGGCGATGGACGCGGCGCTGCTGGAGGTGGTCGGCGACTGCGGTGCGTCCCGAGGCCTGCTCTACACCCTCCCCCCGGCGAGCGACGCCCTGTGGCTGGTGGCCATGACGGGGGCGCCCCGCGAGATGGCCGTTCCATGGACCCGGGTCGGACTGTCCGAGTCCGTTCCGGTGGCGGACGCCGTACGCGACGGTGAGCTGGTGTGGATCGGCGACATGGAGGAGATGGCGCGCCGCTACCCGCGCACGTCGCTCGTGCTGCCCTACGCCTTCGCACTGGCCGCCGCACCCCTCACCGCAGAGGGCTCGGCCGTCGGCGGGCTGGTGCTGCTGTGGCCGAGCGCCCATCCACCACGGCTCGGCGGCCACGAGCGCGATGCCGTCGACGCCGGCTGCCGTCGGCTGGGCCGCCTGCTGCACCATGCGGCCGAGCGCGGTGGACTGCACCCGCCGGACGAGCCCCGCATCCTGCCGCACCCCTCGCGGGCCCGCGTCGTTCCGGCCGAGGCGGACGAGCTGGCCGCGTTCATCGACCGGCTGCCGGGAGGGGCCTGTGCGCTGGACATCGCCGGCCGGTTCACCTTCGTCACCCCCGAGGCGGCACGGCTGCTCGGTGTCGACCCCGGCGAGCTGATGGGCGCCCTGCCCTGGGAGGCCCTGCCGTGGATGGACGTCCCCGAGATCGAGGACCGCTATCGGGCGGCCCTGCTGAGCGAGCAGTCCACCACCTTCAGGGCGGTGCGCCCGCCGGACACCCCGCTCGTCTTCGGGCTCTACCCGGACCCCTCCGGCATCAGTGTCCGGATCACCGAGGGCGAACCGCAGGACGAGCGCCCGGCGGCCCCGGCCCGGTCGTCCGTCGCCTCGACCGGCGCGCCCGAAACCTCTGCCGCCGGACCCGGCCGGGCCGGTCTCCTCTACCACCTGATCCATCTGGCCGCCACGCTCACCGAGGCCGTCGGCGTACAGGACGTCGTGGACCAGGCCGCCGACCAGCTCATGCCCGCACTCGGAGCGAAGGCCATGGCCCTGATGGCCCCCCGGGACGGCCGGGTGAAGATCCTCGGCTATCGCGGCTACAACGCCGATCTCATGGCGCACTTCGACGACCTGCCCCTCACCGAGGACACCCCCGCCGTACGCGTGATGGACACCGGCACCCCGCACTTCTTCAAGAGCTTCGACGAACTGCAGCGGTCCTATCCCGGGGCCGTCCATGTGGACGACAAGGTGTCCTGGGCGTTCCTCCCGCTGATCGCCTCCGGCCACGCCATCGGTTCGCTCGTCCTCGCCTACGACCACCCCCAGCACTTCCCGCCCACCGAGCGCGCGGCGCTCATCGCACTGGCCGGTCTGGTCGGCCAGGCCCTCGAACGGGGGCGTCTCTACGACACCCAGTACACCGTGGCCCACCAGCTCCAGGCCGCGCTGCTGCCCCGGCACCTGCCGTCACCGGCCGGTCTGCGCGTCGCGGCCCGCTATCGGCCCGCCGGACACGGAGTGGAGGTGGGCGGTGACTTCTACGACCTGATCCGCCTGGACGACACCACGGCCGCCGCCGCGATCGGCGACGTCCAGGGACACGACATCGACGCGGCGGCGCTCATGGGACAGGTGCGCACCGCCGTCCACGGCCACGCGACCGCCGGGGCCTCCCCGGGCGATGTCCTCAGAACGACCAACCGTCTGCTCGTCGACCTGGACTCGGAACGGTTCGCCAGCTGTCTCTACGCGCATCTGGACCTCGCCGGCCACTCGGCCCGCCTGGCCAGCGCGGGCCACCCGCCCGCCGTACTGCGGCACGCCGACGGCCGCACCGAGGTGCTGCGCGTCCCGCCCGGACTGCTCCTCGGCATCCAGGACCAGGCCGACTATCCCGCCGCCGAGTTCCCCCTGACACCCGGCTGCGTCCTGGTCCTCTACACGGACGGACTCGTCGAGCGCCCCGACCTCGACCCGGACGACGCCACCGCCGCCCTCGTGGACCTCGTCGCCCGCGCCGACCCCACCGACCTCGGCACCATGGCCGACCACCTCATCGGCCGGACGACCGAACCCGACGACGACATCGCCCTGCTCCTGATCGGCGTGGGCCCACAGTCCTGATCGGCCTGCTCCTGATCGGCGTGGGCCCCACAGGCCTAGCGGGCCGTCCAGACACCCAGGTCGTTCTCCTCGGACTCCGCCGCCCGCCGCAACGCTTCCACGGAACCCAGCACGCCATGCGGCAGATAGCCGGAGCGGACGCCCAGCTCCCAGCCGTGGACCTGCGTCGCGAGGGCGGCCAGGGCGAGGGGGCCGAGCGGCAGCAGGGTCCTGGGCGCGGAATCGGCTCCGACGTTCTCCCGGTGTTCGACGAGCCGGGCCACGAGAGCCTGCTCGAAGGCGGGCTGATCGTCGTCGAGCAGGACGCGCAGCAGGCGCTGGTCCGGAGTCAGGGGGCCGACCGCGTCCAGGCGCCGGGCCGTCTCGGCACGCTCGTCGGCGTCCGGCTTGCGCAGGGGCACGGTGGGCCAGTCGCGGGGCAGGTGCCCCTTTGCCCGGGTCAGATAGCCGCACAGCGCGTCCATCGCGGCGAGGTCGGCCGGATCCGAGGTCGAGGTCAGCTTCGAGTAGGGCACCCCGTTACGGATCTCGGTCGCGAAGTCGCCCCCCAGTATCAGACCGATCGCCTGCCGCCACTCCCACACCAGCCCGCTGACCACGCACATCTCGAACGCGTCGAGCCATGTCCGGGCCGTGGGCGCCTCCCTGATGATGTCGCGGAAGGCGGTGTACTCGCTGCTGAGCGACTGGCGGACGAGCGAGAAGGTGATCTCCTGGTCGCCGCCGGGATAGCAGCCGACGCTCAGCACACCCAAGTAGCACTCCGCGGCCGTCCGCAGCGCTGTGCGCGTCTGCTCGTCGAGCGCGGAGTCCGACACCGTGCGGGCCGCGACGTGGTCGAGGAGTTCGTCGCCGAACTCCTGCAACATCTCCAGGAAGAAGTTGCCGTAGCGCATCGAGTGCCACCGGCCGAACGCCCGCCCGTCGATGTCCTCCAGAGCCTCGGCCAGTCGCTCCCCGCTGACCTCATGACATGTCACTTCCCGCATGGCTGCCGTCCCCTCGTGATCTTCCCGGCGGAGGCGGACGTTACCAGCGCGCTCGGACACCGCTGTGAGTGGCGTGCCTCAGACGTGGTGGCCGCGCGCGGCCAGGAGCGCGCCGTGCAGCGACGACTCCCCGCCCAGCGCGGCGAGTCGGAGTCTCGGCAGCCGCTGACCGGGTCTGGCCAGGCACGCCAGGTGGGCTTTCGAGTACGTCGACGAATCCGGGGATGCCCGCGGCGAAACCACCGCCGATGATCACGAGTTCGGGCTGGACGAGTTCCGCCACACCGATGACGGCCACGGCCAGGGCCGCGCAGCCGTGGTCGACGGCGCCCACGGCCCAAGGGAGGCGATCGCGGACGCCTTCGGCCAGTTCGTGGAAGGAGACGGGACGGCCGCGTAGTGCCATCGCGCGGCGCAGAACGGCCGGGCCGGACGCCTCGGCCTGGACGCAGCCGCGACGGCCGCACGTACAGCGGGGGCCGGAGCGGTCGATGACCACATGGCCCAGCTCGCACGAGCCCTCGCCGAGCGCCGGATACGCCCGCCCGTCCAGGACCAGGCCGCCGCCGATGCCCGTACCCACGCCCACGTAGAGCACATCGGCGTGGCCGGAGTGACGTGCCTCGGCGACCGCCGCCAGGTCGCCGTCGTCCGCGCACCGGATCTCGGCGCCCGGAAAGAACTCGGCGAGCAGGGCGAGGACGTCGAGCCCCACCCAGGTGGGCCGGTTGGGCCAGGCGGTGACCCGGCCGTCGGCGTCGAGGGTGGTGGGCAGCGCGACGCCGACTCCGGTCACCCGGCCTTCGGCGAGGGGCGGTCGCCGTAGGCACAGGAGGTGAGAGCGCAGCCGGTCGATGTCGTCGTCCAGGCCCGCCTCGGGGGCCCAGGTGAACGACGACTGATGCGCCACCTCACCATTGGCGTGCTCCGCCCGTACGGCGACCTTCGTGCCGCCGATGTCGATGCCGAGGAAGAGCGCCCGGCTCCGCTCGGCCGCCATGGTGCGCGTCGACGTCGCGCTCAGGCGCTGGGTCACCGTGTCCCCCGCGTTTCGGTCAGAAGGAGCCGTCTGCGCAGGTCGGCGAGCAGTCGTCCGACCTCACCGGAGCTGCGTGCCGCCCCGAACACATGATGGTCGGGACGGATCAGCAGACAGCGGGCGCCCGCCCGACGGAGATACGGCACGTACACGTCGTCCACGTCGACCAGGGCAGCAGATGCGTCGGCCGCCCCGGATGCCACGATCCGGACGATCCGTGCCTCCAGTGCGTCGAGCAGCGCCCGATCCCCTTCGCCGAACACCGTCGCCGGGTCCTCCGCCGTGAGGGCGACCCAACCCCTGCCCACCACCTCGTCGAACAGACCCTCTTCCGCGCCCCGCGCGACCGTGCCCTGAGGGATCACCTCTCCCGCGGGCGGTGCCGGAGATCCGCCGAGGCGTCTGTAGAGGGCGCCGCCTCGCAGGGGGAGCGCGGGGCCGTGGGACCGGCGTCCTCCGTCGGGCGAGGCGAGCATGGCGGCGTCGCGGGCGGCGGCCCGGTCAGGGTCGGTCACGCAGATGACCTTGCCGAGCTGGACCGAGGTGTCGATCAACTCCCTCACGTGGGGCAGCCGCTCCTCGGTGTAGGTGTCGAGCAGCGCCTCGTCCGCCGTGCCGCGCAGGACGAGGTCGAGCTTCCACGACAGGTTCAGTACGTCCCGGGCGCCCGAGCACATGCCCTGGCCCGCGAACGGCGGCATGAGATGGGCCGCGTCGCCCGCCAGCAGCAGCCGGCCCGCACGCCACCGCTCCGCCACCAGCGCGCGGAAGCCGTACACGTGGTGGCGCAGCAGGTCGGCGTTGTCCGGCGTCACGTCGAACGGGGCGAGGAGGGACCAGGCCATCTCCTCGCGGTCGAGGTCGGTGACGCTCTCGCCGGGCAGCCGCATGAACTCCCAGCGGCGGTGGCCGGGGCCGCTCGCCACCATCGTCATCGGCCGCGCCGGATCACAGATCTGCACGTTGGCCGGGGTGAAGGTACGCGGCTCGCGCAGGGAAACGTCGCACAGCAGCCAGTCGTACGTGAAGCCGAGGTCCGTGACGGGCACGCCCATGTGTGTCCGTACGAAGCTGTTGGCGCCGTCGCAGCCCACCACCCAGGACGCGGTGAAGGCCCCGGCCGCGCCCGTGGTCACCGTCACATGGTCGGCGTGCTCGGTGATGTCGGTGACGGCGTGGCCGCGTACGACGGTCAGCGTGTCCAGTTCGGTGCCGCGGGCGATCAGTGCCGCTTCGAGGTTCGGCTGGTGCGTCGTGGTGGCGTCCGGCCAGCCGTAGCGGCCCCGCTGTGCGAACTCGATGCGCAGCAGGGTCTTGCCGTCGGCGTTGCGCCAGTCGTAGGCGTCGGCCGGTTCGCCGAGTTCGGCGAAGGACGAGGCGATGCCGGCCGTGGCGAGGATGCGCGCCGTCTCGCCGTCGAAGCTGGTGGCCCTCGGCAACTCGTAGGGCCGTTCCCAGCGTTCGAGGGCGAGGACGCGGTGGCCCTTCGCGGCGAGCAGCACCGACAGGAGCTGTCCCACCGGGCCGTAGCCGACGACGATCACATCGGCGTCGACGCCGGCCCCGGTGCCACCGTCGACGTCGGTCCCGTCCCTGTTGCTTCCCATGCCCGTCATACCGGCTTGCGCGACTTCACGCGGTAGTCGGGGTCGGCCTTCCTGGGCGGTTCCCGGCGGGCGAGGGCCGCGTCGATCGCCGGCTGCAGACGCTCCAGCCTCTGGGCGCGGGCCTGTTCGTCGCGTTCCCGGAACTCGGGCATCACCTCGCGGGCGAACAGCTCCAGGGACTCGCAGATGTGCTCGTGCTCCATGCCGCCGCCCTGCACGATGAGGATCGCCTGGTCGAGGCCGGCCTCCTCGTGGAGGCGGAGGAAACGCCGGATCTGGTCGGGGGTGCCGATCGCGCCGCGTGCCGGGTTGCCCAGGTCGCCACCGAGCCCGCCCATCGCGGCGCGGCCCATGCCGTACTTGCGGCGGTCGCGCTGGAACTCCTCCCACAGCCGGGTGCGGCCGGGGGCGTGGTCGCCGAAGGCGATGTAGTGGCCGAGACCGTAGGTGAAGAACTGCACGCCGTCGGCGGCCCGTTCGACGGCCGTGGCCTCGTCCGGGTGACACATCATCGGGATGACGGCGGCGACCTGCGGATTGACCGCGAACCCGGCGGGCACGCACTCCTCCGAGGCGATGGTCGCGTAGTAGGCGTCGACCCATTTGCGGGTCTCGGCGGGTTCGGCGAAGGCGAAGTTCAGCGCGCCCAGGCCCTTGCGGCCGGCGGTGAGGATCGCCTCGCGGCTGCCGCAGGCCATCCAGAGCGGAGGGTGCGGTTTCTGGACCGGCTTGGGCAGGACGTTGCGGGTCGGCATGGAGACGTAGGTGCCGTCGTAGCCGGCGAAGGGCTCCTCGACGAACATACGGGTGACGGCGTCGAGGGCTTCCGCCCACTGGGCGCGCTTGGTGGCGGGGTCGATGCCGAAGCCGGCCAGCTCCATGAGGGTGGTCGACTCGCCCGTGCCGAAGTCATAGCGTCCGCCCGACAACAGGTCGAGAGTGGCGGCCCGTTCGGCGACGCGGGCGGTCGGGTTGAACGCGGGCGGCAGGGTCGCGATGCCCTGGCCGATGCGGATCCGGCTGGTCCGCCGGCTCACCGCCGCCAGGAACAGCTCGGGTGCGCTGAGGTGGGAGTACTCCTCCAGGAAGTGATGCTCGGAGCACCACACGGCGTCGTAGCCGAGCCGGTCTGCCAGCTCGATCTGCTCCAGCGTCTCGTCCATGAGACGCCGCTCGGAGTCCTCCGCCCACGGCCGGGGCAACTGGTGGGAGTAGAACAGGCCGAACTTCATGCGGGGGTGCCGCCTTCCGTGTCGTGGGGGCGCGCCCGCAGCACGAGCGCCCGGGCCGCGAGCCGGTAGCCGTCGGCGCCCAGGCCGAACACCACGCCCGTCGCGATCGGGCCGAGCACCGACTGGTGGCGGAACCGCTCCCGCGCCCACACGTTCGACAGGTGCACCTCGACCCACGGCCGCGGATAGTTGGCGAGCGCGTCCCGCAGGCTCCAGCCCGCGATCATCAGGGCGCCCGGGTTCACGATCGCGCCGACCGTGTCGTAGTTGTCCTGCACGGCCCGGACCATCTCGCCCTCGCCGTCGTACTGCAGCGAGCGCACCCGCCAGCCGGCCTCCGCGACCTCCTCGGCGACGTACTTCTCGATGTCGGCCAGGGTGTCCGTGCCGTAGATCTCGGGTTCACGGCGGCCGAGGATCCCCAGATTGGGGCCGTTCAGCAACAGCACTTCACTCAAGGAACACCTCGCATACGCAGGGGGACACGACGGGGGCGAAGGAATACGACGGGTACGTCCGACAGCCACCCGCCAGCTCACCAGAAATGGCGTGGGGAAAATACCCGGACACCCCCCTGAGTGGAAACGCAGGGGACTTCAGGGGGGTGCATAGGGGGTTTCGGGTCTCGTAATTCACTGCCTAATCTGCTAGCGCCTGCCAGGCCCGTATGAGACCCATATCGGACCCGTATCAAACCCGTTTCGAGAAAGGCCGGATGTGACCAGCATCGAATTCCCGGCGTGGCCGCAGTACGACGACACGGAACGTGCCGCGCTGAGCCGCGCGCTGGAGCAGGGCCAGTGGTGGCGCATCGGGGGCAACGAGGTCAAGCTCCTGGAGCAGGAGTTCGCCGCGTACCACGGCGCCGAGCACGCGCTCATGGTGACGACCGGCACCCACGCCCTGGAACTCGCGCTCCAGGTCCTCGGAGTGGGCCCCGGCGACGAGGTGATCGTGCCGGCGTTCACGTTCATCTCGTCCTCGCAGGCGGCCCAGCGGCTCGGCGCCGTCGCCGTCCCCGTCGACGTGGACGCCGACACCTACTGCATCGACGTGGCGGCCACCGAGGCCGCGATCACCGACCGGACCCGGGTGATCATGCCCGTGCACATGGCCGGCCTCGTCGCCGACATGGACGCCCTGGGCAAGCTGGCCGCCGACGCCGGGGTCGGGATACTCCAGGACGCCGCCCACGCGCACGGCGCCGAATGGCAGGGCCGCCGGGTCGGCGCGCTCGGCTCCGTCGCCGCGTTCAGCTTCCAGAACGGCAAGCTCATGACGGCCGGCGAGGGCGGCGCCGTGGTCTTCCCGAACGCCGACCAGTACGAGGAGGGCTTCCTGCGGCACAGCTGCGGGCGCCCCCCGACGGACCGCGGCTACTTCCACCGCACCTCCGGCTCCAACTTCCGCATGAACGAGTTCTCGGCGGCCGTACTGCGCGCCCAGCTCGCCCGCCTCGACTCCCAGATCGAGACCCGTGAACAGCGCTGGCCCCTGCTGTCGAGCCTCCTCGCGGGCATCCCCGGCGTCGTCCCGCAGGGCGTCGACGACCGCTGCACCCGCAACCCGCACTACATGGCCATGTTCCGCGTCCCCGGTATCACCGAGGAACGCCGCAACGCCGTCGTCGACGCACTGATCGAGCGCGGCGTCCCCGCGTTCATCGCCTTCCGGGCCATCTACCGCTGCGAGGGCTTCTGGGAGACCGGCGCCCCCGACGAGAGCGCCGACGAGATCGGCAGCCGCTGCCCCAACGCCGAAGCCCTCATGCGCGACTGCGTCTGGCTGCACCACCGCACCCTGCTCGGCACCGAGGACCAGATGCGGGCCATCGCCGACGCCGTGGCCGCCGTCCTGGCCGAGTCGTGAGCGTCCGGGTCGCGGTGGTCGGCCTCGGCTGGGCCGGCCGCACGATCTGGCTGCCGAGGCTCGCCGCCCACCCCGCGTTCGAGGTCACGGCACTCGTCGAACCCGATCCGACGCCCGAGCACGGCACGTACGGCGTCCCGATCCTCGGTGACGCGGACGACCTCACCCCCGACCTCGCCGACCTGGCCGTGGTGGCGGTGCCCAACCACGCCCACGCCCCCGTCGCCGGGAAACTGCTCCACAAGGGCATCCCGGTGTACCTCGAGAAGCCGGTCTGCCTCACCACGGGGGAGGCGGACCGGCTCGCCGAGGCCGAACGCGCGGGCGGCGCCGTCCTGCTGGCCGGCAGCGCCGCCCGCCACCGCGCGGACATCCAGGCCGTACGACGACTCCTCGACTCCCTCGGCGAGATACGGCACGTCAACCTGTCCTGGGTCCGGGCGCGCGGCGTCCCCGGCGGCCTCGGCTGGTTCACCCGGCGGTCACTGGCCGGCGGCGGCGTCCTCGTCGACCTGGGCTGGCATCTGCTCGACACCCTGTCGCTGCTGCTCGGACCGGTCACGTTCGAGCAGGTCGGCGCCACCGTGTCCGCCGACCACGTGACCGGCCGCACCTGGCGGGCCGGATGGCGCGGCGACGAACCCGAGGCCGGCACACCGGGCCGGGACACGGCACCCGGCTGCGACGTCGAGGACACCGCGCGCGCCTTCCTCGTCACCGCCACCGGGATCTCCGTCTCCCTGCACACCTGCTGGGCCTCGCACGCACCGGTCGACGTCACCACCGTCGAGGTCCACGGCAGCGCGGGCACCGCCGTACTGCGCTGCACCTTCGGCTTCAGCCCCAACCGGGTGCAGGCCCCGACGCTCACGCTCACCCGGGACGGCCACTCCAGCGCCGTACCCCTGCCGGACGAACCCCTGGGCACGGAGTACGACCGCCAGGTCGACGCCCTGCCCGGGGAACTCGCCGATCCGGCCGCGCGGGGCAGGAGCGTACGGGCCGCGCGGCGCACCGTCGGCCTCATCGAACGCATCTACGACGCGGCGCGGGGTGCGGTGCCGGCCGCGGGCGGCGCCGTGACCGCGCAGGTCCCCGGCGGAGCCGGGACCATCACTGTGGAGGACGCCCCGTGGAGGGAGCCGACGTGGACGGCAGGCTGAGTCTCGCGGGCAGGCAGGCGGTGATCTTCGACCTGGACGGGGTGATCGTCGACAGCTTCGCAGTGATGCGGCAGGCCTTCGCCCACGCCTACACCACGGTCGTCGGACCGGGGCCGATCCCGTTCGAGGAGTACTGCGGGCACATGGGCCGGTACTTCCCCGACATCATGCGGATCATGGGGCTGCCCCTGGAGATGGAGGAGCCCTTCGTCAAGGAGAGCCACCGCCTCGCGCACGAGGTACGGGTCTTCGACGGCGTACCGGACGTGCTCGCCGCCCTGCGCGAGCGGGGGCTGCGGACCGCCGTCGCCACCGGCAAGAGCGGCCCGAGGGCGCGTTCGCTGCTCGGCACGCTGGGTCTGCTGCCCTTCTTCGACCACGTCATCGGCTCCGACGAGGTGCCCCGGCCGAAACCGGCGCCGGACATCGTGCTGCGCGCGCTGCACCTGCTCGACGTGCCCGGTGAGGCGGCGGTGATGCTCGGCGACGCCGTCACCGACATCGCCAGCGCCCGGGGCGCCGGAGTCACGGCGATCGCCGCGCTGTGGGGCGAGACCGACGAGGCCACACTCCTCGCGGCCGACCCCGACCACGTCCTGCGCGCCCCACGAGAACTGCTCGCGGAGACCTCGGCATAGAGGGTCTTGAGCGGTGCCACCGGCCCGCCCGCAGGGTGATCACACCCTTGTGGGCGGGCCTCGGCGCATCCCGATAAACACCGTGTAAGGCACCCCCCGATAAACGCCGTGTAAGAAAGGCGTGAAGTTAGGGGGGTGTAGGGGAATGGTCTCGGGTTTTCCGCCCCGTCCACCGGCGCGAGAATTCAGAAAAAGCGCGGCACGTGGAGGACGGGTAGGCAATGCTCCGGACAGAATTGATCCGACCCTTTCCCGGATTCTGGCCGACCACGCGGCCCGCTCTCCGAGAAGGTCGCCTTCCGTGACGCCCGGCGTGCGTCACCTACGCCGAACTCGACACCCGCGCCCGCCGACTCGCCGGTCATCTCGCGGATCTACGGCTCGGCCCCGGCGACCGGGCGATGATCCTCCTCGGCAACCGGGTCGAGGTCGTCGAGAGCTACTTCGGCGTCATCAGGGCGAGCGCGGTCGGCGTCCCGGTCAACCCGCACGTCTCCGACGCCGAACTCGCCTATCTGCTGGAGGACAGCGGGGCCCGCGTCGTCATCACCGACCACGCGCGCCTCGACCGGCTGCTGCGCGTCAAACGCCCCGCGGTCGCCGTGATCGTCGTCGGCGACGGACAACTGCCCGCCGGATGCGTGCCGTTCGAGGACTGCGCGGGCACCGAACCCGCCTCGGCCGCACCCGACGACATGGAACTCGACGACGTCGCCTGGATGCTCTACACCTCCGGCACCACCGGCCGGCCCAAGGGCGTCCTGTCCACCCAGCGCAACTGCCTGTGGTCCGTCGCCGCCTGCTACGTACCCGTGCCCGGCCTCACCCCCGACGACCGGGTGCTGTGGCCGCTGCCCCTCTTCCACAGCCTCTCCCACATCGCCTGCGTCCTCTCCGTGACCGCCGTCGGCGCCACCGCCCGCATCCTCGACGGGTTCGCCGCCGAGGACATGCTGGACGCCTGGGCCGAGGAGCGCCCCACCGTCGTCGCCGGCGTCCCCACCGTCTACCACCACCTCGTACGCGCCGCCCGCACCCGCGGCTTCACCGCGCCCGACCTGCGCGTCGGCATCGTCGGCGGCGCGATCACGACGGCCGCGCTGCGCCGCGACTTCGAGGACCTGTTCGCCGCCCCCCTCATCGACGCCTACGGCTCCACCGAGACCTGTGGCTCCATCACCGTCAACTGGCCCACCGGGGCACGGGTCGAGGGCTCCTGCGGCATCCCCGTGCCCGGGCTCGCCGTCCGCCTCGTCGACCACCACACCCTCCTCGACGTGCCCGACGGGGAGGAGGGCGAGGTCTGGGTCAAGGGCCCGAACGTCATGCTCGGCTACCACAACCAGCCCGAGGCGACGGCCACCGCCCTGCGCGACGGCTGGTACCGCACCGGCGACCTCGCCCGCCGCGACCGCGCCGGCTACTTCACCATCACCGGCCGCATCAAGGAACTCATCATCCGCGCCGGTGAGAACATCCACCCCGCCGAGATCGAACACGTCCTGCGCGGCCAACCGGGAGTGGCCGACGTCGCCGTCGCCGGGAAGCCCCACGACGTCCTCGGCGAGGTACCGGTCGCGTACGTCGTCCCCGCCCCCGGCGGCTTCGACCCGGCGGGGCTCCTCACGGCCTGTCGCGAGCAGCTGGCCTACTTCAAGGTGCCCACCGAGATCCGCGAGATCACCCACATACCGCGCACCGCCTCCGGCAAGGTCGTCCGCCACCGGCTGGCGCAGGCCCCGGCCAGGCTGCGCGCCGTCAGCGGGGGCTGGTACGACACGCTGTTCCGGCTGGACTGGATCCCCCACACCGTGACGGAGGGTGGGGCGCCGGGGCTGCGGTGGGCGGTGGTCGGCGACGCGGGGGCGGACGGTTGGGTGCCCGCTCCTGGGGAGGTGACCGACGGGTCTTCGACTGCCGGGGGCGGCGGCGCCGGGGTTACGGTGCATCCCGATCTGGCCTCGCTCCTCGAAGCCGACGTCGACGCGGACGTCGCCGAGCGCGACAGTGTGCCCGACGTCGTCCTGCTCACCGACCCGGCCGAGTTGGACGCCGCGTTGAGCGCGCCGAGGCTGGCCGGGGCCCGGCTCGTCGTCGTCACGCGCGACGCCGTGGCCACCGGCGGCAGCGAGACCGTGGAGCCGGGGCGGGCGCGGTTGTGGGGGCGGCTCAGGTCGCTCCAGGCGGGCCACCCCGGTCGGATCGTGCTCGCCGACGTGGACGACGCCGGTCCGGCCGCGGTGCGGGCCGTGCTCGCGACCGTGGCCGACGGCGTGACCCAGTTCGCCGTACGGTCGGGAGTCGTCCTGGTGCCCCGGCTGGCCCGGGTCTCGGCCGACCTGGAACGCGAGACGATCACGGTCGACGGCGACGGCACCGCCGTGGTCGTGGGCGCCGACACCCCGCGCGGGGCCGCGATCGCACGGCACCTCGTCACCGCGTACGGCGTCCGCCGCATGCTGCTCATCGCCCGCCCGGGGAGGGGCGACCGGGCCGCCGAACAGTGGTCACGGCTCGGCGAGGCCGCCCGGGGGACCGTGCAGGAGATGCTCGTCGAGTGCGACCCGGCCGACCGCGAGGAACTCGGCCGCGCGTTGCGCCGGGCACGCGGCCGACTCGGCGTCGTCGTCTACGCGGACGAGCCGGACGCCTGGAGACCGGACGAGCGGGATGTCCGCAGGCCGGACGAGCCCGGCACCCGGAGGCTCAACGAGCCGGGTGCCCAGGGGCCGGGCGAGCCCGGCGTTCAGGGGTGGGGCGAGTCGGGCGTGCAGAGGCCGGGTCAGCCGGGTGCTCGGAGGTCGGGCGAGTCGGGGGCTCAGGGGTGGGGCGAGTCGGGCGTGCAGAGGTCGGGCGAGTCGGGTGCCCAGGGGTGGGGCGAGTCGGGTGATCGGAGGGAGGCGTCCGCCGGGGAAATCCTCCGCGTGGCGGCAGTGGTCGGCTCGGCGCGCATCCCCGCCGCGCCGGCCGAACGCGCCGTCGCCCACCTCGCTGAACTCACCGCTTCGCGCGGTCCGTCCGCCTTTGTGGTGTTCACCTCCATGGATGCCGTCCTCGGCTCCGCACGGCGGCCGGAGGCCGCCGCGACCGGGGCCTGCCTCGCCGCGTATGCGCAGGCGCTGCGGGCCGACGGCCTGCCTGCCTTCGCTGTCGCCTGGGGTGACTGGGGCGACGAGGACACGGACGGTCAGGCTTCCCTGACGCCTGCTCAGGCGCTGGCGATGTTCGACGCCGCGCTCACCGTCGACGAGGCACAGCTGGTCGCCGCCCGACTCGATCTGTCGGCCACGCCCACCGACGCCACCCCGCCGCCCCTCCTCGGCCTCGTCGACACTCCGGCCGACCCGTCGCGGAACCCGGAACTCGCCCGGGGCGGCGGGGAGTTGCGTGACGCGCTCGCCGCCCACACCGAGCGCGAGCGCGTACGGCGGCTCGTCACCCTCGTCAAGGAGCAGACCGCCGAGGTGGCCGGGCTCGCCGGCCCCGACGCGGTGGGCGCCGGCAGCGCGTTCACCGACCTGGGCTTCACCTCCGTATCCGCCGTGGAACTGCGCAACCGTCTCGCCGCGGCGACCGGGCTGCGTCTGTCGGCCACCGCCGCGTTCGACCACCCGACCCCGGCGGACCTGGCGGAGTGGCTGCACGGCGAGCTGTACGGGCACACCACTACGGCTCCCGCCCACCCCGCACACGCCGTCAACGGGGCGCGCCACGCCGACGAGCCGATCGCCGTCGTGGCCATGGGCTGCCGGTTGCCCGGCGGGATCACCGGCCCGGAGGACCTGTGGCGGCTCGTCGCGGCCGGGGAACACACCCTCTCGCCGTTCCCGGAGGACCGGGGCTGGGACATCGACGCCCTCTTCGACCCCGACCCGGGCCGCGAGGGCAGGTCGTACGTCCGGGAGGGCGGCTTCCTCGACGACGTCGCCGGGTTCGACGCGGAGTTCTTCGGGATCTCGCCGCGCGAGGCGCTGGCCATGGACCCGCAGCACCGGCTGCTGCTGGAGACGTCCTGGGAGGTCTTCGAACGCGCGGGCATCGACCCGACGACGCTGCGCGGCACCGACGCGGGCGTCTACTTCGGGCTGATGCACCACGACTACGCCGCCGAGTACGCGGGCGGCCGTACCCCCGCACCCCACGGCACCGAGGGCTACCTGGGCACGGGCAACGCGGGCAGCGTCGCCTCCGGGCGCGTAGCGTACACCTTCGGCTTCGGCGGTCCGGCGGTGACCGTCAACACCGCGTGCTCGTCGTCGCTGGTCGCCGTCCACCTGGCCGCTCAGGCGCTGCGCTCGGGGGAGTGCTCACTGGCACTGGCCGGCGGTACGACCGTGCTGTCCCTGCCGGACGTCTTCGTGGAGTTCTCGCGGCAGCGGGGGCTGGCCCCCGACGGCCGGTGCAAGGCGTTCGCGGCGGCGGCCGACGGGACCGGCTGGTCCGAGGGCGTCGGGGTGGTGCTCCTGGAGCGGCTGTCGGACGCGCGGCGCAACGGGCACCAGGTGCTGGCGGTCATCCGTGGCACCGCCGTCAACCAGGACGGCGCCTCCAACGGCCTCACCGCCCCCAGCGGACCCGCCCAACAGCGCGTCATCCGCCAGGCGTTGGCGAACGCCCGGCTCGCACCGGCCGACGTGGACGCCGTGGAGGCGCACGGCACGGGCACGACCCTGGGTGACCCCATCGAGGCGCAGGCGATCATCGCCACGTACGGGCAGGACCGGCCGGACGACCACCCGCTCTGGCTCGGCTCGCTGAAATCCAACATCGGGCACACGCAGGCCGCCGCCGGTGTGGCCGGTGTGATCAAGATGGTCCAGGCGATGCGGCACGGAGTGCTGCCGCGCACCTTGCACGTGGACGAGCCGACCGGTGAGGTCGACTGGTCGGCGGGCGCGGTGGAACTGCTGACGCGGGCCCGGCCCTGGCCGGAGACCGGGCGGCCCCGCCGGGCGGG
>NZ_AEJC01000151.1 GCF_000317595.1 Streptomyces ipomoeae 91-03
ACTCCGGTTCCTCGGGCACCACCTCGGTGGATACCTTCACCTCGGGTCGACGGGCACGCGCTCGCCGGGCGGCGCTCTCGACGATGTCTTCGCCCAGCACCTGCTCAGCCGGCTTGCCGAGGTCCTCGGCGAGTGCGGCGCCTTCGTAGCGCTGCCACAGCGAGGCGTACACCAGCCGCAGCGGCAGCCCGCGCAGGGCGGCCTCGTCGGCCGCCCAGTCCACGGCCCGCATGCCGGCCTCGGAGCCGTCCACGCCGACGGCCAGGGGCAGTTCGAGTTCCATGGCGCTCACCGCTCCTTGGCGAGGTCGAAGACGATCCGGGCCTTGATCTCGCCGCGCAGCACCGCGTCGATCGACTCGTTGACGGAGGCCGGCGGCCGGGTCTCGTAGATGACCTTGGTGCGGCCGACCGCGTGCAGCTGGAAGACCTCGGCGAGGTCCTGCCGGGTGCCCACGATCGAGCCGATCACACTCGTCCCGTTCAGGACGGTGTCGAAGATCGGGACCTGGACCGTGCCGTGCGCCGGCAGCGCCACCATGACGAGCTTGCCGCCGCGCCGCAGCCCCGAGTTGACCGCCGCGAACGCGGCCTCATTCACGGCGAGCGCGATCGCGGCGTGCGCGCCGCCGTGCCGCTTGAGGACCTCGCCCACGTCGTGCTTGCGGGCGTCGATGACGAGGTCGGCGCCGAGCTCGGCGGCGAGTTCGAGCTTGTCGTCGGTGACGTCGACCGCGGCGACGGTGGCTCCGGCGATCTTCGCGTACTGCACGGCGAGGTGGCCGAGCCCGCCGATACCGGAGATCGCCACCAGCTGGGTGGGCTTGACGTCGGCGACCTTCAGGGCCTTGTACGTCGTCACGCCGGCGCAGGTCAGCGGAGCGGCCTCCAGGGCGATGATCCCTTCCGGAACCGGCTGGGCGAAGTCGGCCCGGGCCGGCATCTTCTCCGCGTACCCGCCGTCGCAGCCGTAGCCGGTGTTGATCTGCCGCTCGCACAACGTCTCCCAGCCGGACAGGCAGTGCTCGCACCGCCCGCACGCCTTGCCCGGCCACGGCACGGCGACGCGCTGTCCGACGGACAGGTGGGTGACGCCGTCGCCGAGGGCGTCGACGAGGCCGACGCCCTCGTGGCCGGGCACGAAGGGCGGGTTCGGCTTGACCGGCCAGTCGCCGTGGGCGGCGTGGATGTCGGTGTGGCACAGCCCGGAGGCCTCGACGCGGATGCGGACCTGGCCGGGGCCAGGGTCGGGGTCGGGGCGCTCCTCGATGACCAGGGGCTCGCCGAATGCTCGTACGACCGCTGCTTTCATGATCTCTGCTCTCCTCGGGTGCGTCAGTCGTGTGCGACGACGGCGACGGGGGCGGTGGCGTGATGGAGGACGGCGTGAGTGACGGCGCCGATGTGGATGCCGAAGGGGCTCCGGCGGATCCGGCGGCCGACGACGACCAGGGAGGCCTCGCGGGAGGCGTCGACCAGGTGGTTCGCGGGACTGCCGGAGCGGGACGCCTCGACAACCGCCACCTGCGGGAACTTCTCCGTCCAGGGCCGTAGCACCGCGGCCGGCGCGGCGGCGTCCTGTCGGCCCGGCTCCGCGTTCAGCTCGGGGTCCGCCGGCAGTCCGTACGCGAGGTACGGCGGGAGGTTCCAGCTGTGGACGACCCGCAGAGAGGTCTTGCGGCGGGCGGCCTCCTCGAACGCGAAGGCGATCACCGCGTCGTCCGGCCTGTCGGTGTCGAGGCCCAGTACGACGGGCCGGAAACCGGTCGCGGCGGACGGGATGCCGGCCGGGTCCATCTCGTGCTCGTCGGCGGCCAGTTCCCCGGCCCGTACGAGGACCACGGGGCCCTCGGCGTGCGCGATGACGGCCTGGCCGACGGAACCGACGAGGAAGCCGCCGATCCCGCTCAGCCCGCGGGAGCCGAGGACCAGCAGCTCGGAGTCCTTCGCCGCTTCTGCCAGTACCTCGCTCGCCCGGCCCCTCAGCTGTTCGACGGTCACTTCGACCCCCGGGTGTCGGAGCCGGATGCCATCGGCCGCCTCACGGGGAATCCTTTCGCTTCGCTCGCTCCAATGCCGCTGGGTGTCGGCACCGAGAAACGGCGCCTGCGCCATGGGCGCGGGGACGGGCTCCCAGACGTTGACGAGCCGCAGGGGCAGCTCGCGCAGCTTCGCCTCGCGGGCCGCCCACTCGGCGGCGGCCAGGCTCTCCCGCGAGCCGTCGAGACCTACGGTGACAGTGCGGGACATGGTGCGTACCTCCTACGGGCTGGGGGATCGGTCCTCCTACGGGCTGGGGGATCGGTTCTCCTACGGGCTGGGGATCGGTTCTCAGGATCAAGCCGAGGAGTAGGCGGTGTGCAGGGGCCGCAGGGTCCGCCTCAGGGGCCGAACGGCCCAACCTGGTACGGGCTGGGCGGCTGGGCGTACCTGATCCTTCTCGGCAGCCATCCGGCCGGTAACAGCTCTCCGCCTTGTCAGGGACGGGAGGAGGCCCATGGTCCACGGCCGGGCAGTCGCCGCCATCGCCGACAATGGCGGCGACCGTCCCTCAACTCTCCCAGTCCTAAAGGGTGTTGCAGAAGGCTCGGTTCAGGGCATTTTGCCTGTATGGGTGGGGTGTTGCGGGCTGAGTCGGTGTGGGTGGAGACGTTCACGGG
>NZ_AEJC01000152.1 GCF_000317595.1 Streptomyces ipomoeae 91-03
CCCGCGTCAGGACGCGGGCTGCTCCACCTTCGTGTCCGTCTTGCCGTCGACGGCCGCCGCCAGCTGCGGGACCAGCCGTTCGACGACGTACCGCAGGCTGAGGACGGTGCCCATGGACAGGGCGTTGCCGTAGTCGCTGGTCTCGCTGACGTAGACCTCGCGGCCCTCCTTGACGACGTTCAGGTCCTTGTAGGAGGCGTCCTTGTGCAGCTTGTCGGCGTCCTTGGTGACGTCGGTGACCTGCCACACGATGGCGTCCTGGTCGAGCAGGTCGGTGCGCTCCTTGCTGATGTTCGCGCCGAACTGGTCGCCGATCACCTTGTCGAGGTCGGCGGGCAGCGAGAAGCCGAGGTCGGTGAGGAGGTGCGAGCGCGGGTCCTGGCTGCCGAAGACGAACATGCCCTCGTACGGCGTCGCCATCACGGCGCTCTTCCCCTTGAACTCGGGGTGTTCCGCCACGGCCTTCGCGATGGTGTCCTCGGTCTCCTTGACCACCGCGGCGGCCTCGTCCGGCTTGCCGAGCGCCTTGCCGATCGTCTCCGTCTGCTCCTGCCACGGGACGCCGTAGTCGTTGTACTTCTTCGGCTGGGCGACCACCGGGGCGAACTTCGACAGCGACTCGTACTGCTCCTTGGTGAGTCCGCCGTACACCGCGAGGATCAGGTCCGGCTTGAGCGCGGCGATCTTCTCGACCTGCGGGCCGGTGCCGGTGTCCTTCAGCACGGTCGGCGTCTCGGCGGAGCCGAGCTTGTCCTCGGCCCAGGGGGCGATGGCGCCGTCGTAGCCGCCGAGCCACTCCGTGGTGCCGACGGGGACCGTGCCGAGGGCGAGGACCGAGTCCTGGTCGGTGAGGCCGACGGTGACGATCCGCTTCGGTTCGGCCTCGATCGTCGTGCTGCCGTACTTGTGGTCGATGGAGACCGGGAAGGCGGACTCGCCGGAGGAACTCGCCTTGGCGCCGGCGTCCGTCGCGTCGGAGTCCGAGTCGTCGCCCCCACAGGCCGTGGCCGTGACGACGAGCAGGGTGGCGGAGGCGAGCGCGGCGGCGAGCCGTGGCGCTCTGCGGGAGCGGAACATCAGCGGTCCTTCTGTTCGGGTTCCTGTGGAGCGGTACGTGTGGGGGGTTTGAGGGCGGCTTGGGGGCCGCTGTGGCGGGGGGCGGTGTCGCGGGAGGCGGGCTCTTGGCGGCCGGTGGCGCCGGGTCGGGGCTCGCGGGTGTCGGCGGTCCGCGAACCGCTGTCGCGGGAGCCGGTATCGCGGGGGTCGGTGTCGCGGGAGCCGGTGTCACGGGAGCCGGTGTCGCGGGTGTTCGACCAGGCCGACCACAGGGCGGCGTACGGGCCCTGGGCGGTGCGCAGTCCGTCGTGCGTGCCGGTCTCGACGATTCGGCCCGCTTCCATGACGACGACGCGATCGGCGGTCGCCGCCTGGCTGAGGCGGTGGGCGACGATCAGCGCGGTCCGGCCGTCCACGGCTCGGGCGACCGACTTCTCCAGGGCGCGCGCCCCGGCGCTGCCCGCCTCGGCGGTGGCCTCGTCGAGGATCACCAGTGGCGGGTCGGCGAGGATCAGCCGGGCCAGCGCGAGGGCCTGGGTGCGCTCGCCGCTGAGCCGGTGGCCGCCGTCGCCGACGACCGTGGCGAGCCCGTCGGGCAGGGCCTCGGCCCAGCCGAGGGCGTCGACTCGGTCGAGTGCGGCGCGGAGTTCGTCGTCGGTGGCGTCGGGTTTGGCGAGCCGGAGGTCGTCGGCGAGGGGGCCGGCGAAGACATGGGTCTCCTGGGTGATCAGGGCGATCGTGCGGGATGCGGCGGACCCGAGTTCGGTGGGCGGGACACCGCCGACCAGCACCGTGCCCGAGGTGGGCGACTGGATGCCTGCCACAAGTCTGGCCAGGGTCGTCTTGCCCGCTCCGCTGGCGCCGACGAGGGCGACCCGTTCGCCGTGACCGATCGTCAGGTCGATGTCGTGCAGCACGGGGTGGCCGGGCCGATAGGAGTGGCCGAGACCGCGGACGGTGACCTCGACGCCACCCGCCTCGACGGTGTGGTCCGGGGTCGGCGGCACCGGCTCGTCCGTGACGCCGACGAGCCGGGTGAGGCCCGCCGTGGCGGACTGGGCGTCGTCGAGGAGGGCGAGGGCGGCGTTGACCGGTCCGAACAGGCTGTGGAAGTACAGGGCGGCGGCCGTCGCCGTACCGATGCCGGCCGAGCCCTGGCGGACGAGCCAGTACCCGGTGACCAGGACGGCGGCGAGCCCTATGTACTCGGCGATGTGCAGACGGCTGTAGAAGCCGAAGACGAGCCGCACGCCCCGCATGGTCAGCGCCACCACCGACCAGGACCGTTCGGTGACCCGCTCGGTGTGCTGCCGCTCCAGCCGGAACGCCCGCACGGTCGAACTGCCGCCCATGGTGTCGAGCAGTTGCTGCTGCTGGGCGCCCGCCGCCACGCGCTGCTCCGCGTAGAGCGGGACGGCCCGGGTGACGTACCAGCGTGCGGTGGCCGCCTGTACGGGGACCGCGAGCAGCGCGGCCAGCAGGAACCGCCAGTCCAGCAGGGCCATGGCCCCGAGGGTGAGGACGATGGTGAGCACCGAACGGCCCAGCGCGGGAAGGGCGTTGCGTACGGCGTCGGCGATGAGGGACACATCGGCGGTGACCCGGGCGGTCAGATCACCGGAGCCGGCCTTCTCCAGCCGGTCCAGCGGCAGCGCCAACGCCCGCTCGACGAAGCGTTCACGCAGCCGCGCCAGCGTGGTCTCCCCCAGCCGTGCGATCAACGACAGCCCGTAGCCGGCGCCGGCCCCCTGCGCCACCACGACCGCCACCAGCAGCCCCGCGGTGCCTGTGATGGCGTCGACCGAACCGCGCTCGGCCGCCAGGTCGACGATCCGGCCCAGCAGGGGTGGCACCAGCAGGCCCACGGCGGTGGAGCCGACCATCACCGTGAACGCCAGCAGCGCCGACCACCGCTGCGGGCGCACCAGTTCGGCGACGGCGGCACGGGTACGGGCGGGGGTGGCTATGGGGAGCAGCACCGCGGCGGGGGCAGTGGGGGCGGCGGCGGCCGAGTCGAGGTGTGGGTCGGTGGTCGGGGCGGTGCGGGGGCCGGTGGTCGCGTCGGCGCGCGTCTCGGTGGCCGGTCTCATGTCCGCGCGTGCTTCGGTCATGTCAGCACCGCCGTCCGGTAGGCCGCGCACTCGTGGACGAGTTGCTCGTGGGCGCCGGTCGCGTTGACGCGGCCGTCGTGGAGGAGGACGACGCGGTCGGTGACGGCGAGGAGGGCGGGGCTGTTGGTGACCAGGAGCGTGGTGCGTCCCCGGCGGACGTCCCTGATCCCGGCGGCGATCCGCACCTCGGTGACGGCGTCGACCGCGGTGGTGGGCTCGTGCACGACGAGGACCGGCGCGTCGGCGGCCAGGGCGCGGGCCAGGGCGACCCGTTGCCGTTGCCCGCCGGACAGGGAGCGGCCTCGGGCGGTGATGGGCGTGTCGGCGCCGTCGGGCAGCGCGCGGGTGACCTCGTCGGTGCCGGACGCGGCCATCGCGGCGGCGACGGTGGTCCCGGTGTGCACGCCGGTCGCAGTGTGCACACCGGTCGCGGTCGCCCCCGGCGCGAGTGCGAGGGCTCCGACCGCGGCGGTGACGTTCTCCAGGACCGTCCCCTCGAACAGGTCCGCGTCGTGCTCGGCGACGAGGATCGCCGAGCGTACGTCCGCGAGCCCGAGGGCGGTCAGTGCCGTGCCGTCCAGTTCCACGGCGCCGGCGTCCGGGTCGGCGCGACGGCCGAGGCAGCGCAGCAGTGCCGAGGCGTCGGCGGGGTCGGTGGTGGCGACGCCGACGGTCTCACCGGCGGCGATGTCGATGTCCAGGCCGCGCAGGGTGCCGTGGGAGAGGCCGCGCAGACGCAGTCGGCCCTCGACGGCGCGGCTCCCGGTCGCCCGGACTTCCGACCCCCGTCCGCCGGTCACCGGCGTCGGCTCCTCCGTGGCCCGGATCCCCGTCACCCTGTGATCGGTCATCCGGCCATCGGTCACCCGGCCATCGGTCACGGTGCCCTCAGTCAGCCGGCTCGCGTCGGCGTACTCCTTCGGGTGCCCGTTGCCACTCGCGCGCTCGCTCTCGCTCATATGCGTGTCGCCGCTCGCGTACGCGCCGGCGGCCGACGGCGCCGGCTGCACCGCCCCCGGTGCCCCCAATACCTCCGCGATCCGGCTCGCCGACGCCCGCCCCTGCGCCAACTCCGCGTTCACCCAGGCGAATTCGGTGAGCGGTCCGATGAGGAACAGGGCGAGGCCGACGGAGGAGACCAGTTCGCCCAGGCCGATGTCGCCACGGGCGGCGAGCCGTCCGCCGACGAGGGCGACCAGGGCGATGAACGTGCCGGTGAGGATGGTGACGACGCCGTTCTGCCAGGCTTCGGCGCGGGCGGCGCGCAGGGTGGCGGCGAGCGAGTCCTGGCTGATGTCCCGGTAGCGGGCGACGGCGGCCGACTCGGCGCCGATGCCCTTGAGGACGCGGAGTCCGGCGACCAGGTCCGCCGCGACGCCGGAGGCGCGGGCCGCGCGTTCCTGTTCGGTCTCGCTGCGCCGCTCGAGGGGCTTGCTCAGCAGGTGTCCCAGCCACAGCAGCAGCGGTGTGCCCAGCAGGACGAGGAGGCCCAGGACGAGGGACACCCGGAGCAGGGCGACCGCGCTGACCACGAGTCCCGCCGTCGCCGCGAAGGCGACGATGAGGGCCATGGCGACGGCACCGACCCGCTTGGCGTCCTCGGTGGCGATGTTCGTCAACTCGCCGGGCAGCCGCCCCTCTTCGGCGCCGCCCTCGGGGGCGAGGACGCGGCCGACCAGCTCGGTCCTGAGGTGGTGCGCGGCGGTGACGGAGGCGCGTTCGCCCGCGCGGGCGCTGACGCGGAAGCTGTAGGAGAGTCCGACGTAGACGGCGGCGAGGACGGCGAGCCACAGCAGCAGTCCGGGGACGTCGCCGTCCACGACCCCGCGTTCGATGGCCAGTCCGATGAGCACCGGCACGAGCGCCTCGCCCGTCTGGTGCCCCATGCCCAGCACCGAACCCAGCGCGACATCCCGGCGCTGTCCGCCGATCGCGCGCCACAGAATGCTCCGTCCCGGCGGATCCGCTTTCCTCACGCATCCCTCCGGACCGGTTTCACCAACACAGGAACCGTACAAGAAAACTTAGGCAAGGCTAACTACATTTGTCGACCTGGACCAGCCCCGAAGTGCCATGGATACGGAACCGCCGCCCGAAGCGGCGGAAGTTGCCGAAGGAACATCAACTCGCTTGATCCTTACGGCACTTCCGCGTCCACAGCTCTGAAACGACCGGAAGGACCTCTCTGTCGTGCTCTGCACCAGGATCACCAACGCCCGCATCATCACGATGGATCCGGCCCGCCCGGCCGCCCGGGAACTCGGCATCTGGCGGGGACGCGTCGTCGGTCTGGACGAGGACGTGGCGGGGCTGTCGGCGCGGCGCACCCTGGATCTGGGCGGCGCCACGGTGCTCCCCGGTTTCATCGACGCCCATGTGCATCTGGCGTGGGCGGGGTTGAAGGCCGAGGCGCCCAGTGTCGCGCCGAGTCGGCGGGCCGAGGACGTGCTCCGGGTCGTGGCGGAAGCGGTGACGCGGGCCCCGGCCGGCGGCTGGGTGGACTTCGGCGGCTACGACCAGCGGGCTCTGGACCGCCCCCTCACGGCGGCCGACCTCGACACCGTCAGCGCCGGGCGCAAGGTGTTTCTGGGCCATCTCTCCGGGCACGCCTGCCTGGTCAACTCGGCGATCCTCGACGGACTTCCGGCGGAGGTGGCCCATCCCGACGGCTTCCTCGCGGAGGGTGCCATGGCCGCCGCGCTGCAGACCCGGCCGCCGCACTCCCTCGCCGAACTGGCCGCGGCGATCGAGCGGGCCGCGCGCGACTGCCGCGCCGAGGGCATCACGGGCTGCACGGAGGCCGGGGTCGGCGGCCGGCTCATCGGCCACAGCCCGATCGAGGCCGCCGCCTACCAACTCGCCCACGAGTCGGGCCGACTGCCGCTACGGGTACAGCTGATGGTGGCCGCCGACGCGCTCCACCCGGTCGCCGCCGACGCCGAGGACACCACGAGCCGGGCGATCGACCTCGGTCTGCGCACCGGCTTCGGCGACGGCGTGCTCTCCCTCGGCGCGCTCAAGGTGTTCACCGACGGCGGCATGATGGCCCGCACGGCAGCCCTCACCAGCCCCTACCTCGGCGGTGACGGCTCCGGCCAACTCATGCACGAACCGGAGGCGTTGGAGAGCACGATCGTCGCCGGGCATCGCGCGGGCTGGCAGCTCGCCGTGCACGCGATCGGCGACCGTGCCGTCGATGTCGCCCTGGACGCGCTGGAGAAGGCCCAGAAGCTGAGCCCCCGCCCCGAGGCTCGCCACCGTATCGAGCATGCGGGCCTGGTCCGCCCCGACCAGCTGCCCCGGCTGGCGGCGCTCGGGGTCACCGTCGTCATCCAGCCGAGCTTCCTGCGCTACTACGGCGACGACTACGCCACGGTGATGGGCGAGGAGCGGGCCGACTGGCTGTACCGGGGCCGGGGTTTCCTCGACCAGGGCGTCCGGGTCGCGGGCAGCTCCGACCGCCCGGTCGCGAACGGCGCCCCGCTGCGCGCCGTCCAGTTCATGGTGGAGCGGGCCTCGGAGTCCGGTCGGCTCATCGGCCCCGGCGAGGCGGTGACCGTGGAGGAGGCGCTGAACGCGTACACCGTCGAGGCCGCCCGCGCCTGCCACTGGGAGGCCGACGCCGGCAGTCTCGCTCCCGGCAAGCGGGCGGATCTCGTGGTGCTGGGGGACGATCCGCGCGGGGTGGACGTGTCGCGCATCGGGGACATCGAGGTGGTGCGGACGTTCGTCGAAGGCACCGACGAGTACTGAGACGACGAGACGAGTACTGAGACGACGAGACCACTACCGAGACCGACGAGTACCAAGACCGACGAGTACCGAGACTGGGACGGGGGTGCGCCGGCAGGTTGTCGTACGGCGGGGGTCGCTTCGGCTACGCCGGTTCCGCCCCCGCCCTCGACTCCGCCGGGCAGCCGGTCACTCCGGTGGGCGGCTGTTCGGTATGGCGCGGAGGAAGTCGGCCGACGGAACGAAGAACATCGTTCCGGTGACGGCCCGGGAATAATCCAGGATGGGGTCGTGCCCGGTCGGGGGTTCGCCGATGAACATCTTCCGCAGCATCGTCTCGGGGACCTCGGGATCGCGGGCGTAGGCGATGAAGTACGTGCCGAACTCGCCGTGTCCGGGCCTGCCGAAGGGCATCGCGGCGCGCAGTATGCGCCGCTCGGCCCCGTCGGGGCCGAGGACGGTGTTGACGTCGACGTGGGAACCCGGCACGTCCAGTTCGAGATTGGTCAGCTTGGTCCGGCCGATGACCTTCTCCTGTGCCTCGACGGCGAGGGCGTCCCAGGAGTCCAGGTCGTGCACGTACTTCTGCACGAGCGCATAGCTGCCGCCGCGGAACCCGGGGTCCTCGTCGCCGACGAGCACGGCCTCGGCGGCCACCCGCCCGACGGGGTTCTCGGTGCCGTCGACGAAGCCGAGGAGGTTGCGGGAGTCGAAGTACGCGAAGGCCTGGACCTCGTCCTCCGGCGTGGCCGCGCCGCGCAGTTGCCGCATGATCTCCGCGGCCAGCGCGAAGCACAGGTCCACGCGCGTCGCCCGGATGTGGAACAGCAGGTCGCCCGGCGTGGACACGGCGCGGTGGCGTGGGCCGTCGAGTTCGGGGAAGGGGTGCAGCGCGGCGGGCCGAGGGTCGCCGAAGAGCCGGTCCCAGGCCGCCGAGCCGATTCCGGCCACACAGCCGAGGGCGCCGTCGGGGCTGGAGAACCCCACCGCCCGTTCCAGTCCGGCGAGCCCCGCCAGCACCCCGCGTGCGGCGGACTCTCCGCCCGGAACGACCGTGACGACCAGAAACACGGCGGCGGGTGTCAACGGGCTCAGCATCGGCTGGGGCAGTACGTCATCCGACGGGACCGGCAGCACCATGGGCGCTCCCCCTTCGCGCAACACGCGTGCGGGGACACGCGTGGACCACTCGAGACGGCTCTTCAGGGACGGATCCGGCGACCGCCGGCGCGCACGACTCCGTCGTCGGCCACCGCATGCCCCGGGCACGTTCCGCCCCCAACACCATGCCCGGTCGCGGCGGAGACGATGCCCGCCGAGTCCCGGTCGTCCGCAAACAACGATGAACAGCACGTCGTCGCAGGTCACCCAGTACGAGGCCGCCACTCGTGGATCGAGGTTCCGGTGCGGACCTCCCCACGGGCGGCGGCCGTTGTACCGCCCGCCCGTCCGATCGCCGCGGACGTCAGGCCCGTTACGCGGCGCCGGCGGGCACCTCGGCGGTGGTCGACTCCCGACCGGGATCGGTGTCCTGCGCGGTGACACGTGCGGCGGGGATGAACACGGCGACCGCGGCGGCGGCCAGGGCGGCGCCGCCGCCGATCATCAGGCCGACGCGGAAGCCGTCCTCGGACGGCAGGGTGAAGCCGCCCAGGGTGGTGGTCATCTGCGCGAGCACCACACCGACCACCGCGGCGGCGGTGGAGGTGCCCAGAGCACGCATGAGGGTGTTGAAGCTGTTGGCGGAGGCCGTCTCGGACAGCGGCACCGTGCTCATGATCAGCGCGGGCATCGCGCCGTACGCCACACCGACACCGGCGCTGACGACGACGGACACGATCAGCAGGCCCCAGGTGGAGCCCATCAGCACCAGTGAGAGCCCGTAGCCGGTCGCGATCACCACGGAGCCGGTGATGAGGGTGAACTTGGGGCCGCGGGCATCGGTGAGCTTTCCGCCCAGCGGGGAGAGCGCCATCATCATCAGCCCGGCCGGGGCCATCCACAGGGCCATCGCCAGCGTCGACTGACCCAGACCGTATCCGGTGGCCTCGGGCAACCGAAGGAGCTGCGGGCTGATGAGTGCCTGCGCGTACATGCCGAAGCCGACGAGGATCGAGGCGATGTTGGTGAGCAGCACCCTCGGGTGAGCGGTGGTGCGCAGGTCCACGAGGGGGTCACGGGTGCGCAGCTCCCAGAAGCCCCAGAACAGCAGCAGGACCGCGGCGGCGACGAACAGGCCGAGCGTCGTCGCGGAACCCCAGCCCCAGTCCGCCCCCTTGGACACCGCGAGCAGCAGGCACACCACTCCGCCACCGAGGGCGAAGGCGCCGACGTAGTCGAAGCGCTGCCCCTTGGCGCCGGCCGGGGTCTCGGGGACGAGGAACCAGATCATCGTGGTGACCAGGACGGCCAGACCGGCGGCGCCCCAGAACAGCACCCGCCAGCTGGCGTACTGCGCGACCGCCGCCGCGATCGGCAGACCGAGACCGGCGCCGATCCCCATCGAGGCGCTGACCAGCGCGATCGAGCCGCTGAGCTTCTCGGGCGCCATCACGTCACGCAGCAGGCTGATGCCGAGCGGCACCACACCCATGCCGATGCCCTGCAGACCACGGCCCGCGATCATCGGCACGACCGACGAAGACAGCGCGCACACCACCGAGCCGGTCACCAGCGGCACACAGCACACCAGCAGCATGCGCCGCTTGCCGTGGAGGTCGCCCAGGCGCCCGCCGATCGGCCCGAAGACCGCGCCCGTCAGCAGCGTCGCGGTGATCACCCAGGAGGCGTTCGACGCGCTGGTGTCGAGGATCGTGGGCAGTTCGGTGAGCAGCGGGGTCACCAGCGTCTGCATGATCGCGGCGACGATGCCGGCGAGGGCCAGCGTCGTGATGACGCCGCCCGGGCGGGCGGACGTCGGGGAGTTGGCCGTCAAGAAATTCCTCCGTGCGCTGGGACCGGCGATGCGACAGGGCGTACGTCATGCACCTGGCATGCAGGATACATGCGACAGGTATGACACCCTCCTTGTGCATGATGCACTTCACTGGTCCGCCGCCTGCCGCGGCAGGTGGAAAGATCGCCCTGGCGGTACCCGCAACTAGGAGGTAGGCGACCGTGGAAGAGCCGACGCGCCGGGTCGAGTACGAGAACATGCTGCTCGGGCGCTATCAGCATCTGAGCAAGAGCAAGGGACGCCGCAAGGACTCCACGCTGGAGCGCAGCGCGTACATCCTCCTCAGCCGCATCCGGATCGAGGGGCCCATGTCGATCAGCGAGTTGAGCGAGGCCTTCGGCCTGGACGCCTCCACCCTGCGCCGGCAGACGGCCGCCGCGCTGCGGGCCGGGCTGGTCGAGCACATCCTCGACCCCGCCGGTGGCGTGGCCCGTAAGTTCCGTATCACCGAGGAGGGAGAGCGCCGTCTGGACGAGGAGCGCGAGGGGAACGTCCGCACCCTCGCCATGGTCATGGCCGACTGGTCCGACGAGGACATCGCCGGGTTCGCCGACTACCTCGAGCGCTTCAACACCAGCATCGAACGGCTGCACGGCAAGCCGTGGCCGCGGCCGTAGGACGAGCCCGTGGAAGGTGTGCGACGGCGGGTACTCTCCAGGACATGCGGATCTCCGTCTCCTCCGACATGGACGAACCCGTCGCCCGCTTCCTCCTCACGGAGTTGCGCGATCGCGGCCACGAGGTGCTGACGCACGGGGCGCTGCGCCCCGGGGACGATCCCCAGTGGGCGGCCTGCTCGGAGGCGGCGGCCCGCGAGGTCGCCTCCGGTGCGGCGGACCAGGCGGTGGTGTGCTGCTGGACGGGCACCGGCGCGTCGATCGCCGCGAACAAGGTGCCGGGCGTACGGGCCGCCCTGTGCACCGACGCGTACACGGCGGACGGCGCCCGCCGCTGGAACGACGCCAACGTTCTGGCGATCGGTCTGCGCCTGACCTCCGAGCCGCTCCTCAAGGAGATCCTCGACGCCTGGTTCGCCGCCGAGGCCAGCCAGGACGCCGACGACCGGGAGAACGTGGCCCGCGTCGAGCGGCTCGACGGCGGCCGGGGGGGCGAGTGGGGCCGAGTGAGGACCGCTGACGAATCCGGCTGAGCGAGGACCGGCTAGGAATCCCGCCGAAGGAAGACCGGCCTGGCCCACAGGGGCGGTTCCGGTGGCGGTTCGGGCGGCCCCGGTGCCGTCGCGGCCGCACGGCTCGGGGCGTGCCCCGCCATCGCGGCGCGGGTCGTACCGGCGGCCCTGAGCGCGGCCACGAAGGACAGGCAGGAGTCGTAGCGGTCGTCGGGGGACTTGGCCAGCGCCTTCGCCAGCACCCCGTCCACGGCCGTCGGCAGATCGGGCCGCCCCTCGGTCAGCGGAGGGGGCTGGTCGTACTGGTGGGCCCACAACAGCGCCATGTCGTCGTCGCGTCGGAAGGGCGGCCCCCCGGCCAGCGTCTCGTGGACGACACAGGCGAGGCTGTAGACGTCGCAGCGGCCGTCGACGGGCTTGCCCGCGATCTGCTCCGGCGCCACGTAGTCGAGCGTCCCCACGAACTGGCCCACGGTCGTGAATCCCGTCAGCGACAGCGACTTCTTCGTCAGACCGAAGTCGGTGAGGTACACGTGCTCGGGGTGATCGCTGTCCGTGCCCGGCGCGACCAGGATGTTCCCCGGCGTCACGTCCCGGTGCACCAGACCGTGGTCGTGCGCGGCGTCCAGCGCCGAGGCGACCTGTGCCGCGATCCGCGTGGCGGTCGCGACCGACAAGGGGCCCTCCCGGTCCAGGAGATGACGCAGGTCCCGCCCGGCGACGTACCGCATGGCGATGTAGAGGACGCCGCCCGTCTCCCCCGCCTCGAAGACCGGCACGATGTTCGGATGGTCGATCGCGGCGGCCACGCGTGACTCATGGGTGAAGCGGCGCCGGAAGGTGTCGTTGCGGGCCCGTTCCGGGGCGAGGAGCTTCAGCGCGACCGTCCGCTCCAGCCGCAGGTCCCTGGCCTGGTAGACGACGGCCATGCCGCCTCGGCCGATCTCGCGTTCGATCCGGTAGCCCGCGATCTGCCGTCCGATCAGCTCGGACGGCCGCCCCGAGAACGGCCACGCCTCACTCATCGGGCGTCACCGGCGGCACCACCCGCGTGGGCTCGTGATCGGCCGCCGCCTGGCCCTTCGGCGCGCGTCCGGACTCCCCTACGACACGGGTCGGCTCCGGCGGAAAAACCGGCGCCGGGACCGGGTTCTCGTGCGGCGCGTCCGAGACGGCGAATGTGCTCAGCTGGGCCCCGTCGCAGTAGGCCCAGCGCTCGTGGGCGGTGTCGAACAGCCACAGCGACCCGCCGTCCACGACGACTCCGACCCGCAGTCCCTTCGTACGCTCCCGGAAGGACTCGCCGTCGAGGCGCCCCGCCGCGAGGGCTTCCGCCTCGGTGCGGTAGCGGACCAGCGCCTCCTCGACCCGGGCCAGCAGGGGGCGTGGATCGGCGGTGCGGGCGGGCGCGGCGCCGGCGGCGGGCGGGTCCTGGGGTAGGGCGACGAGGAGGCGGCCGTCGACCCAGGCGTCCCAGCCGTTTTTGCACAGGACGCGACCCCAGTCGCCGCGCCGGTCGAGGAGCTGGACGGGCAGCAGGGCATCGAGAAGGACGCTGGGGCGGGACGGGTCGGCGGCATCCCAGGCGGGCAGTCCGCCGGGCGGGACCACGTGCGTGGGGAGGAAGCCGGGGGTCGTCATCGCGGCTACTTCCGCATCACCGCGGGTTCGTGGCGGCGCAGCAGCCGGGCGACGACGTAACCGCAGAGCAGCGCCAGGACGACCAGCATCGCCACGTCCAGCAGCCAGATGCCCGCCGAGTGTTCGAACAGCGGGTCGGCCTTGTCGGGGACGATCCGCCCCAGGTCGATCGTGCCGGCCATCGCCGCGAACGCCCACCGCGACGGCACCAGCCACGCCAGCTGCTCCAGGACGACCGTGCCCTTCACATCCAGCAGCGCGCCGCAGAACACGACCTGGACGATCGCGAGGAGGACCAGCAGCGGCATGGTCACCTCCTCCTTGCGCACGAGCGCGGAGACGAGCAGACCGAGCATCATCGCGGTGAAGGCGAGCAGCGCCACGGCGACCGTGATCTCCACGAGGGGCGGCATCAACACGCCTTCGTCGCGGGGGGCGTTGAGGTCGACGCCGAGCAGGGCGACCAGGGTGAGGACGACGGCCTGGAGCACGGTGACGGTGCCGAGGACCACGATCTTGGACATCAGATACGCGGATCTGGACAGACCGACGGCGCGTTCGCGCTGGTAGATGCCCCGTTCCTTGACCAGTTCGCGTACGGCGTTGGCGGCGCCGGTCAGGACGCCGCCGACGCACAGGATGAGCAGGACGTTCAGGGCGGTCTCGCGGTCCAGTTCGCCGCCCGCGAGTGCCCTCGCCATCGCGCCCATCACGAAAGGCAGCGCGATCATGATGGCGAGGAAGGTGCGGTCGGCGCCGAGCGCGGCCGTGTACCGGCGCACCAGGGTGCCGAGTTGGGCGCCCCAGCTCTGCGGCTTGGGCGGTGGCGCGACGGCGACCTGTTCCGCCTCGGGCAGATACGGCTGGCCCATGGCCGCGACGACGTAATGGCTGTGGAAGGGCGAGTCGCGGTACTCCCCCGCCCAGTCCCGCTGTTGGTCCCGTTCGAAGGCTTCGAAGGCCTCCGGCCACTGCTCGAAGCCGAAGAAGGCGAGGGTGTCGTCGGGCGGCCCGTAGTAGGCGACCTTGCCGCCGGGCGCGAGGACGAGGAGACGGTCGCAGACGTCGAGGCTGAGGACGCTGTGGGTGACGACGATGACCGTGTGGCCGTCGTCGGCGAGGCCGCGCAGCATGTGCATCACCGAGCGGTCCATGCCGGGGTCGAGGCCGGAGGTCGGCTCGTCGAGGAAGAGCAGGGAGGGCTTCGTCAGCAGCTCCAGGGCGACACTGACCCGTTTGCGCTGGCCGCCGGAGAGGCTGTGGATGGACTGGTCGGCCCGCTGTTCGAGGCCCAGTTCGCGGATCACCTCGTCGACCCGCGCCAGACGCTCGGCCTTCGCCGTGTCCTGCGGGAAGCGCAGCTCGGCGGCGTACGCGAGGGCCCTGCGGACGGTCAGCTGGGCGTGCAGGATGTCGTCCTGCGGGACCAGGCCGATGCGTTGGCGCAGTTCGGCGTAGTCGTGGTACAGGTCGCGGCCGTCGTAGAGGACGGTGCCGCTGTCGGCGGGGCGCTGCCCGGTGAGGGCGTTGAGGAGGGTGGACTTTCCGGCGCCGCTGGGGCCGACGACGGCGAGGAGGCATTTCTCGCCGACCGGAAAGGACACCTTGTCGAGCAGTGTCTTCCGGCCACGGTCGACGGCGACGGTCAGTTCCTGGACGTCCAGGGAGATCTCGCCGGTGTCCACGTACTCCTGCAACTCGTGACCGATCAGGCAGAACGCGGAGTGCCCGATGCCGACGATGTCACCGGCAGTGACCGGGGCACTGTCGACGGGGCTGCCGTTGAGGAAGGTGCCGTTGTGGCTGTCGAGGTCGACGATCTCGTATGTGCCGTCCGGGCGTGCCCTCAGTTCGGCGTGCCTGCGGGAGACGACCAGGTCGTCGATGACCAGGTCGTTGTCGGCGGCGCGGCCGATGCGGACGGTCCGCTGGGGCAGCGGACGGACGCTGGTCGGCTGCCGGAAGGCGCCCGTGGAGGCGGGGCGGAAGATGCCGGAGGGGCGCTCGGGGGCCAGGCCGGCGAGGACGGCGCGGGGGCCGTCGGCGAGGCTGCCGAAGTGGATCACGGTGCCGGGGCCCACGTCCCACTCGCGGACGCGGTGGCCGTCGGCGTAGGTGCCGTTGGTGCTGTTCTCGTCCTCGATCGTCCAGTGGTCGTCGTGGGCCCGCAGCACCGCGTGGTGCCATGAGACCCGGTCGTCGTGGAGGACGATGTCGCTGAGCGGGTCGCGTCCGACGTGGTACTCGTGGCTCGGGGTCATCACCGTGGAGCCCGCCTCGGTTTCCAGCACGAGTTCGGGCGCAGTCGGTGCGATCGACCGCTCTGCCATGCCGGAGATTCTACCGATTCGATCAGATATGCGCCTGATCGCTGCCGCGTGCGGCCGTCGAGTGAGGGCGGCCGTCGTACGGGACCGGGGTCGGGCGAATCCGGCGCGAGACGGCTACGGCGGTCAGGCGGCGGGGGCGGCGATCCGCTGGGCGATGCGCTGCATCCGTACGGCGTCGACGGACTCGGCGAGCAGCTCGTACTCCGTGGTGTCGTCGTTGGTGGCGATACGGACCAGGTTCCCGGCGGCCAGCTCCTCGGCGACCAGCTCCTGTTGGACACTGTCGGCGGACCAGGCGCGCAGCAGGCTCGGCACGTCCGGTACGGTGTCGGAGACCGGAACGACCGCGTTCGGCGGGAAGTTCGGATTCTCGGGCCGCGGGTCGAGACGTTCGGCGATCCATAACGCCCGGTCACGCATCCACCACAGCGCCAGGGCCAGGGTGGGGGCACGATACGTCCCCAGGGGCACGCCGACGCGCCGGCCGCCGCACACGCCGTACGCGGTGACATGGCACAGGAATTCGTCGTGCACGCCTCGCCCCCCCGTTCGCACCGTCGAACACCATCCGGGCCCGCCCGCCGAACGGACCCGCTCTCGCCTCGCAGATGTGCTGGTCGTGCACACAGGCCGACGGATTGTCACGCAAAGTGACGACATGAACGCGTGCGGCGACGCACTTTGTTCATGCCTCAATCGCCCTCTCAGTCGAGTATCGACACTCCTGACACTCTGTCACCATGCCAATTCAGCCAGTCTCCTGGCATATGCGTGACCGCGATTGGCTGAAACGACACGAAGCCCCCTCGGACCGGGGATTCCTCCCTCACGGCCCGCGATCCGGTTCCCCGTCCCGTACGTATGTCCTCGACGGAGCGTTCACGCGAAGCCGGACCGGGACGGGTTCTGGAAGACCCACCCCTTCTCGGCAAGCACGCCGATCCCGTAGTGGAAGGCTTCGATCATGGGCTCGCACACGCCCACCGGACAGATCGCGGTCGCCCCGGGGAGGCCGACCGTGCCCGGATTGAAGAGCGCCGGGTCGGTCACATGGTCGTGCAGCCTCGACGTCGTGGTGGCGAGGCCCGCCATCGACTCTCCGACCGACCCGGTCACCAGCTCCCGGCCGTCGGTCGCGACCCGGACCAGGGCGGCCTCGAGACCGGGCTCCCGGCGGGCCTTGCGCACGATGTCCACGATCTGGCGCGCCTCGCCGCGGAGCATGCCCGGGGTGCTCGTGCAGTGCTGTTCGTGGCGCGGAGCGGCGGTGACCGCCGTCACCTGGAGAGCGGAGGCGAGGAGGGTGGCACACAGGAGCGCCGTACGGGTACGCGTCATAACCCGCACCCTCAGGGGCGCCCGCCGCGCCCGTGAGGGCAACACTCCACCGGACGCCCGCACGAGACCCGTACGGCCCCCCGGCGGCATGCTGAGGGAAGTGCTAGCCCTTCCCCTCGATGATCGCGTCGATCCGGGCCAGCTCGTCCGCCTCGAAGTCGAGATCGGCGAGGGCGCCGGCGCAGTCCTCGACCTGGCGGGCACTGCTCGCGCCGATGAGGGCGGAGGTGACCCGGCCACCGCGCAGGACCCAGGCGAGGGCGAGCTGGGCCAGGGTCTGGCCGCGGGACTTGGCGACCTCGTCCAGGGCGCGGAGCCGGCCGACGAGGTCCTCGGTGACGGCGTCGGAGTTCAGGAAGGGGCTGTCGCTCGCGGCGCGCGAACCCTCCGGGATGCCGTCGAGGTAACGCGAGGTCAGCAGGCCCTGCTCCAGCGGGGAGAAGACGATGGAGCCGACCTGGAGCTCGTCGAGGGCGTCGAGCACGCCCTCGGTCTCGGGGCGCCGGTCGAGCATCGAGTAGCGCGGCTGGTGGATGAGGAGCGGGGTGCCCAGCTCGCGCAGGATGCGGGCGGCCTCCCGGGTCTGCTCCGCCGAGTAGTTGGAGACGCCGACGTACAGCGCCTTGCCCTGCTGCACCGCCGAGTGCAGGGCGCCCATCGTCTCCTCCAGCGGAGTGTCCGGGTCGGGGCGGTGCGAGTAGAAGATGTCGACGTAGTCGAGGCCCATCCGCTTCAGGCTCTGGTCGAGCGAGGAGAGCAGATACTTGCGGGAGCCCCACTCGCCGTACGGACCGGGCCACATCAGATAGCCCGCCTTGGTGGAGATGACCAGTTCGTCACGGTACGCGGCGAAGTCGTCCTTGAGGGCCTCGCCGAACGCGGACTCGGCGGCGCCGGGCGGCGGGCCGTAGTTGTTGGCGAGGTCGAAGTGGGTGATGCCCAGGTCGAAGGCGCGGCGCAGGATCTCGCGCTGGGTCTCGACGGGCCGGTCGGGGCCGAAGTTGTGCCACAGGCCGAGCGACAGCGCCGGCAGTTTCAGGCCGCTGCGTCCGGTGCGCCGGTAGGGCATGTCCGCGTAGCGGTCGGGGTGTGCGGTGTACAACGCGACTCCAGTCGGGGTTGGCACGGTGGGACCAGGTTCCCGGAGAACCGGTGTCCGCGTTCTCCGGGAAGCCGGTGCCCACTCTTTCGCGACCTGGGGGCATTGGTCCAACAGAAGAATCCGATGGGATTCAACGCCTACGCTTCTCAGTCATGGAACTCCGCCATCTCCAGCACTTCGTCGCGGTCGCCGAGGACCAGCACTTCACCCGGGCAGCCGAACGGCTGCTGGTCTCCCAGTCGGGCCTGTCCGCCTCGATCCGGGCGCTGGAACGGGAGCTGCGGGCGCCGCTGTTCGTGCGCACCACCCGCCGGGTGACGCTCACCCCGGCCGGGCGGGCGCTGCTGACCGAGGCGGAGCGGATCCTGGCACAGGTGCGGTCGGCCCATGAGGCGGTGGCGGCGGTGCAGGGCGTGCTGCGTGGCATGCTCGCGATCGGGTCGGAGCAGTGCATCAAGGGCGTGCGGGTGGCGGGGCTGCTCGCCGCGTTCCGGCGGCGCCATCCGAACGTGGAGATCTGTCTGCGCCAGGCGGGCTCCGGCGCGCTCGCGGAGGAGGTGGCGAGCGGGCGGCTCGACCTGGCCTTCGCCGTACGGACCGCCCAGGAGGACACCGACCTGCTGCGCGTCGTACCGCTGACCAGCGAGCCGATGACCGTCCTGTGCCACCCCGATCACCGTCTCGCGGCCGTCGGCGGCGCCGTCGGCCCCGAGGACCTGGGCGGCGAGGTCTTCGTCGACTTCCACCCGGACTGGGGCCCGCGCCGCACCACGGACGCCGTCTTCGCCGCCGCGGGCATCCGCCGGACCGTCGCCCTGGAGGTCAACGACGTGCACAGCCTCCTCGAACTCGTCGACGAGAACCTCGGCATCGCCGTGATGCCCCGGCACTTCCGGCACAAGCGCGAGTCGCTGACCGCCCTGCCCGTCAAGGGCACCGGGGAGAACGTCTACGAGACGGTCGCCCTGCTCCCGCCACCGGAGGCCACCAGCCCGGCGGCACGGGCACTGCTGGGGTTGCTCGACCCGCGCTTCGCCTGCCCTCCGGGCGGTGGGGAGGAGTAGGTGCCGGGGTACGAGATCTTCCACATCGGCAGCAAGGGGGCCTCGGGAAACCGGCCTTCCCAGGGGGTGGTGCGAGTCCCGGGCCGGTGCCCGATGGTGGACGTATGAATGTGAAGGACGTTCTCATCGACGCGTACGGCCGGATCAAGGAGGAGGTCCACGCCGTCGTGGACGATCTGTCCCCGGATGACCTCCACGCCCGCCCCGCCCCCGACGCCAACTCCATCGCCTGGCTGGTCTGGCATCTCACCCGGGTCCAGGACGACCACATGGCCGACGCCTCCGGGCTCGACCAGGTCTGGCTGTCCCAGGACTGGCAAAAGCGTTTCGCCCTCGGTCTGCCGAGCCACGACACGGGCTACGGGCACAGCTCGGCGAAGGTCGCCAAGGTGCGGGTCGACTCCGGTGATCTGCTGACCGGGTACTACGACGCCGTGCACGACCGGAGTCTCGGCTTCCTGCGCGGACTGACCGGCAAGGATCTGGACCGCATCGTGGACGAGCGCTGGGATCCGCCGGTCAGCCTGGGCGTCCGTCTGATCAGCGTCCTGGCCGACGATCTTCAGCATGTCGGCCAGGCCGCCTACGTACGAGGGTTGCTTCAGCGCGCGGACTCGTAGCCCGGCAGGACGACGTCCCGGATGAGGGCGCCTCGCTCGTCGAACGGGATGAAGGCGCTCTTGAGAGCGTTGACGGTGACCGTGCGCAGGTCGTCGAGGGTCCAGCCGGCCTCCTCGACCAGCAGGGACATCTCGCGGGTCATCGTGGTGCCCGACACCAGACGGTTGTCGGTGTTGAGGGTGACGCGGAAGCCGAGGTCCTTCAGGGCCGTGATGGGGTGCTCGGCGATGGAGGTGGCGGCGCCGGTCTGGAGGTTGGAGGTGGGGCACATCTCCAGGGCGACACGGCGGTCGCGCACCCAGGAGGCGAGACGGCCGAGCTTGCCGTCGACGATGTCCTCGGTGATGCGCACACCGTGGCCGATGCGCTGGGCACCGCAGACCTGGAGGGCCTGGTGGATGCTGGGCAGGCCGTGGGCCTCGCCGGCGTGGATGGTGAAGGGCACGCTCTCGCGGCGCAGGTGTTCGAAGGCGGCCAGGTGGTCGGCGGGCGGGAAGCCGGCCTCGGCGCCCGCGATGTCGAAGCCGACGACACCCGCGTCCCGGAAGGCCACGGCCAGGTCGGCGGCCTCGCGGACCCGGTCGAACATCCGCATCCCGCACAGCAGCGTCCCGACCCGGACCGGGGTGCCCTGCGCCGCGGCCTTGGCCATACCGGCGGCCAGGCCCTCCTGCACCGTCTCGACGACCTCGGGCAGCGTCAGCCCGCCGTTGACGTTCAGCTCGGGGGCGTAGCGGACCTCGCCGTAGACGACACCGTCGGCGGCCAGGTCGAGCACATACTCCTCGGCCGCGCGCAGCAGGCCCTCGCGGGTCTGCAGCACGGCGAGGGTGTGCTCGAAGGTGGCTATGTACCGCACCAGGTCACCGGAGTTCGCGGCCTCGTAGAACCAGGCGGCGAGGCCCTCCGGGTCGGTCTCCGGGAGGGTGTGGCCGACCTCCGCCGCGAGTTCCACGAGCGTGGCGGGGCGCAGACCGCCGTCGAGGTGGTCGTGCAGGACGACCTTGGGCAGGCGGCGGATGGTGTCGGCGTCGATGCGGGGCGCGGTCATTGCGTTCGTTCCTCGGCAGGTGGTGCGGTGGGGTGGGTCGGGTGGAGCGGGATGTCGGGTGGAGCGGGGTGGCCGGGCGGCCGGGTCGCTCACTCGCCGACTGGCTCCGACGCTCGGTCGGTGGCGGATTCCGGGACCCAGCCGGTGACGGATTCCGGAGCTCAGCCGGTGGCGGGCTGGAGCAGGTCCCAGCGGTTGCCGTACAGGTCCTCGAAGACGGCCACCGAGCCGTACGGTTCGTGGCGCGGCTCCTCCAGGAACCGCACGCCCACCGCCAGCATCCGGGCGTGGTCGCGAATGAAGTCGTCGGTGTGCAGGAAGAAGCCCACGCGTCCGCCGGTCTGGTCGCCGATCCGGTCGCGCTGCGCCTCGTCCTTCGCCCTCGCGAGCAACAGTCCGCCGCCCTGCCCGTCGCCTCCCGGCTCGACGACGACCCACCGGCTGCCGTCGGGCCTCGGTGTGTCCTCGACGAGCCGGAAACCGAGCGCCTCGGTGTAGAAGCGGATCGCCTCGTCGTAGTCGGCGACTACGAGGGTGACCAGGGCGATACGTCTCATCGTGGCCTCTCGGGTGGCTCGGGGTTCCCGGGAGGTTATACGTAACACCCGCCGGACGGCAACTGGGATCTCCGTCGGCACGCCCCGCTGAGGCCGGGCACGACCTGTCGCGGCTCGGGCGCGACCCGCTGAGGCCCTCTGCCCGGCATGCGTGAGGGCCCCCTGCCCGGCATGCGTGAGGCCCCCTGCCGGGCAGAGGGCCTCACAATCATCGCGCTCCGGCGTCCCGGCTCAGGCTCCCGGCGACGCCTTCCGCAGGGCGGCGATGCAGGTGCTGAGCGCCTCCTGGAGTTCCTCCAGCCGCTGGAGCATGTCGTCCTCGTAGATCGCGTCGAGGTCGACGGCGTCGTCGAGGGTCAGCTCCTCGAAGACCTTCGTCGCCTTCTGGAGGCTGCTGTAGAACTTCGTCCGGCGTTCCTGGACCCGCAGCTCGGGGTTCGACTCGACGGTCTGGACGACGAGTTCCTTGACGGTGTCGTACGCCTCGGTCGCCCACTCGCCGGTGTCCTCGTCCTCGTCGAGCTCGTCGATGAGGGACAGATGCCGCTCGGCCTCGGCACGCAGTTCGGCGGGGGCGTCGATCACCTGCCCGGCCGGGGTCTTGACCTGCCCGTTCTCGACGATCTGCCGGACGTACCCGATGCGGCTGGCCGCCTGGGTCTCGCTCGCGACCGCCTTCTTCAGCTCCTCGGTGCGCGCGATGTCCCGGGCCAGTTCCGTCTGAAGGGAGGGGTCCTCCTTCAACCGGTCGAGGAGCGCGGTGCGGGCCGCCTGGGCGGTGGAGGGGTCGGCAAGGATCGCGGCGCGCAGCGCGGTGGGGTTCTCGGCGACCTCCAGGGCCTTGGTCGGGCGGATGCCCTCGGCCTCGGCGGCGGCGGTGATCGCGGCGCCCCGGTCGGAGGTCGCGCTGGAGCGGGAGCTGTAGTACGACAGCCACACATCCGAGTCCGGCAGATCGATCTCCGCACCGGGGGTGAGCGCCTCGAAGTGCGGGACCATGCCGTCGTCGGCCGCCTTGTCCCACGCCTTGTAGTACCGCATGACCCGCTCCGGGGAGCACCCGGCCAGCTCCGCGAACCGCTTCGCGGACACCTTCGGCGTCTCCCCGGGCAACTCCCCGCCGGGCCGCACGCTCCGCGCGACCTTGAGCGCGAACGCCCAGCCGCCGGTGCGGGCGTAGACCCCGAACTCCCGGGCGTCCCGGGCCACTTGCTCATCGACCACCTCGGCGTCGGCGTCGGCGTCGGCGTCGGCGTCGGCGTCGGCGTCGGCGTCGGCGTCGGCGGGATCGTCCGCGACGGCCGCCGGGGGCTCGTCGCCCGATGCCTGGGCGGGAACCTCTGCGACGACCTGGGGTGACGCCTCGATGTCGGCCGCGCCCGGCTCGACCCAGAACCCCTCGTCCTGCGACGGCACTCCCCCGGCGGTCTCCGGCGCGGCGGGCGTCTCGTCGGCGGGCGGTACGGCCGATGCGGAGTGGGCGGTGGCTACGCTCACGGGTGACTCTCCCGGGTGGTGACGAACGGCAGGGGCAGAACAGGCAGCCTATATGAACCCGTTGGTGCCGCTTTGCCCTGAGGACTCCCCTCGGTGCACGGCGTCCAAGCGGGCCACCTCGTCCGGCGTGAGCCGGATGGCGCCCGCCGCGATGTTCTCCGTGAGGTGGTCGGGGTTCCCGGTGCCGGGGATGGCGAGGACGTGCGGTCCCTGGTGAAGGGTCCAGGCGAGCCTGATCTGAGCGGGGGTGGCGTCGTGGGCGCGGGCGACGGCGAGCAGTTCGTCGCCGTACGCCGTACTGGCACCCTCGGGGCCGGCCTCACCGGCGATCGAGAAGAACGGTACGAAGGCGACGCCCTGCTCGCCGCAGATCCGCAGCACCTCGTCGGCGTCGGGATCCGGGGTGTGGAGGCCGTACTGGTTCTGTACGCAGACGACGGGCGCGATGGCCTGGGCCTCGGCGAGGTGCCGGGGCTCGACGGCGGAGACGCCCAGGTGCCGGATGAGCCCGGCCTCCCGCAGTTCGGCCAGTGCGCCGAAGTGCTCGGCGATGGAGTCCTGCCGCATACGCCGCAGGTTGACGACGTCGAGGTGGTCGCGACCCAACTGACGGAGGTTCTCCTCGACTTGGCCGCGCAGTTGGTCGGGGCGGGCGGCGGTGCCCCACTCTCCCGAGAATTCGCGGTGCGGGCCGACCTTGGTGACGATGACGAGGTCGTCCGGGTACGGGCCGCCCAGCGCGCTGTTGATGAGTTCGTTGGCGGAGCGCAGTGAGGAGAAGTAGAAGGCGGCGGTGTCGATGTGATTGACGCCCAGCTCTACCGCGCGCCTCAGCACGGCGATCGACCGCTCCCGTTCGCTCGGGGTGCCGAGATGGAAGGCGGCGCTGCCCGTCAGCCGCATCGCGCCGAAGCCGAGGCGGTTGACGGACAGATCGCCGAGCCTCCAGCTGCCGGCGGCGGTCGCGATGATCGTCTCCGAGGTCACCGAAGCAGTCTCGCACGCCCAACACGCCCCGCCCGCCGGGCGCCAGGGATACGTGCCGTCGTCACCGCAGCGGCCGGGTTGCCGCGGTCACAGTCCGACGGAGAGGGGGCTCGGCCGTGGACCGAGCCCCGATCCCCTGAGCCGAACCCCGAGCGTCCGGCGCGCCGGGCGGCGGCCCGCGTCTCGCGGCCCGCGGCCGATCACATCCGTCGAGGCGGCTGCTGCCGTGCGACGTGGTGTGGGCATGAGACCACCGCAGATATTTATCTAACTCAATCAATGTCAGGTGCAGTGCCCCCTGCCACCCCCGGCTCCGCGCCCCGGACAGGACGAAGCCCGTGCTGCGCAAGGTGGAGTCGGTGTGATCTTCCGGTCGAAGAAAGGGTGATCTTTGGGTGCGAGGGCGGGGAGAATCAACGCATGACCACGTCACCGCACCCCCTCGTCGTCCAGGCGCGCAGGCTCGCCGCCGAGGTGCTGGCCCCGCAGGCCGAGCGTGTCGACCAGGAGGGCGTGCCCGCGAGCAGTATCGAGGCGATCAAGAAGTCGGGGCTGCTCGGGGTGAGCGCGCCCGTGGCGTACGGCGGGTCCGGTGCCCCCAACTCGGTGGCGCGGGAGATCGCGGAGATCCTGGCGGGGGCGTGCTGCTCGACCTGGTTCGTGCAGACACAGCACTACACGCCCGTGTTGACCCTGGTGAAGAACGAACTGCCCGCCCGTGACCGCCTGTTGGGGAAGCTGGCCACCGGTGAGCTGCTGTCCGGGGTCGCGTACGCGCATCTGCGGAGGTATCCGCAGGTTCCGGTGCGGGCGGTGCCGAAGCGTGGCGGGTGGCGGTTCCACGGGATGGTTCCCTGGTACACAGGGTGGGGGCTGAACGATGTGATGCTGCTGGCCGGGGTGACGGACGCGGACGAGGTGGTGTTCGCTTTCACCGAGGCCAGACAGCAGTCCGGGTTGAAGGCCTCGGCGCCGATGCGGCTCGCCGCGCTCACTGCCGCCCGTACGGTCTCGCTCCAGTTGGACGGGCTGTGGATCCCCGAGGACAACGTGGCCCTGCACGCGCCGTACGAGACATGGGCCGCGGGCGACAGGCCCAAGCCGACCAACGCCTCCCCGGCGGTGTTCGGGGTCGCCGAGTCGGCGCTGGCGCTGCTGGACCAGAACGACCCCACGACCAAGGCGCTGCGCCTGCGCGTCGACAAGGTGCGGCGGCAGGCCTACGCCCTGGCCGACCATCCGGCGCCGCACGAGCACATGGAGGAGCGGCTGGCCCTCAAGACGAAGGCGTTCGACCTGATGCGCACGGCGACGACCGCCGCGCTCGTGGCCGGCGGCGGCCGTGCCCTGGCCCTGGACAACCGGGCCCAGCGACTGGCCCGCGAGGCGATGTTCCTGCTGGTCCAGGGCCAGACGACCGAGGTACGCCACGCACACCTCGGTTCACTGTCGGCGGCGTACTGACCCTGCGGGGCCTCGCGTCGCCGTCACCCTGGCCCCGGCCTGCCCCTCGGCTCGCTCGACGAACGGCACTCGGGCCGTCGAGGTGGTCGGCTTGCGAGCGGATGCTGTCGGAGGCCCCGGAGCGGACCTGGCGGCCAGCTCGCGAACGGCACCTGAGCCTCCGGGGCGGCCGGCTGGGTGAGCGGGTGCCGCCAGCGGCCCAGGGCGGTGAGGAACTGGTCGACGACCTGGCCCAGGGCCTCGGCCGAGTTCGGGGCGACGGTGACCTTGCCGTCCTCTGCGACGGTGATGTCCTTGTCGAGGGTGAACCAGCCGGGAACGATGTGCCGGGCGCCCATGGAGCTGAGCACCGGGCGCAGGGCGTAGTCGATGGCGAGGACGTGGGCGGTGGTGCCGCCGGTGGCCAGGGGCAGCACGGTCCTGCCGGTGAGGGCGTACTGCGGGAGCAGGTCGAGCAGAGCCTTGAGGACACCGGAGTAGGCGGCCTTGTAGACGGGGGTGCCGATGACGACGCCGTCGGCGCGTTCGAAGAGTTCGGTGACCTCGACGATCGCCGGATGCCGGAAGTCCGCGCCCAGCAGCGCCTCGGCCGGGATGGTGCGGACGTCGAGCGGGACGACCTCGTGCCCCTGGGCGGTCAGGCGGGCGTCCAGGTGCCGCAGGAGCTTCGCGGTGCGGGAGGAGACGGAGGGGCTGCCGGAGACGGACAGGACGGTGGCCATGAGTCCTCTCTCTGGGAACCGGGGCGACCGTGCGCGACGGGCGCCCCGGAGTGAGCGGTCAGGAGTACCAGGTGGGTTGGGTTCGGGCAGTTCGCCATCCCGGGCGGTTCGCCTTCAAGGACCCAGCGGGCGCGGTCAGGCGCGGACCAGGGCGGACACGAACTGCGCTCCGGCCTTGGACTCGGGCTCACGGCCCCGCAGTTCGGCTCCACTGACATGGGACACGTGGAAGGACGACTTCACGGGTACTGCGGGCATGGCGGACTCCTGTTGCGGAGAGGGTTTTACGGCACGCCGAATTCACATGGGTGCCGATGTCGGCGGGAATTCAGGCGGTGCGGGGATAACACGCCACACGACCGCACGCGCGGCGGCAGGTGGGGCGTGGAGGAGGGCGGCGGCTGCGGAGAATCAGGCCGCGGCGCTACAGGAGGTGCTGGAGACACACGCGAGGTCGACATGGCGTCGCCGCGTGAGGTCCAGTCGCATCTTCACGGGCCGATCGCGACAGCGGTTCGGTGGCGCGGTCAAGGAAATCCCGACCGGTCTCGCGTCGCGGACCACCGAATTCCACGAAGGCTTGACCGGAAAATCTTTCAACTGTCCGCCGGGAGCACCGCATTGTGCCGACGTGCGAATAGAACGGCTGGAATACACGGCGACGGTCACTCGGCTCGGCTCACCGCGCGGGGGCCGCGCTGAGCAACTGCGCCCGCCGCGGCCCCGCCCCTCCCCACCCCACCGGGTCCTCGACACGGTCACCCAGGCGAGGCGGTACGACCCGGAGGGGGCGTACGTACGCCGCTGGGTGCCGGAGTCGGCGGACGCCGAGGGGCCCGCGGTGCACGAGCCGTCAAGGCTGCCGGGGCAGGACCGTGCCGCGGTGGCCTGCCCGACTGTCGGGAGGCGTGTTCCGCCCGTCTTCCCGCCTCCCACCACTACACATAAAAGAAAAATAAGCGCAGAATGAACGTACGCGGCGCTTACCGCATTCCCCACCAGAAGCGGTCAGGCCTGCTGAGTTCGAAGGAGTCGAGTCATGGCCAACCTCTCACACAGGAGTGACATCACCAGCCACCCTGATGTATCCGAGATGCAGGCTCGCTACGCCCGCATGCTCGGTGGTCGCGATGTGGCGCTCGTCGACGGGCCGGTGTTCCTGCTCGGTCTGTACTGCGCCGTATCCCCCTGGATACTCCACTACACGACCAGCCAGCCTCCGCTGGTGCCCCACAACCTGATCGTGGGCATCGCGATCGGCCTGCTGGCCCTCGGCTTCACCGCCAGGCCGGAGAGGATGTACGGCCTGAGCTGGGCCATGTGCGCGACCGGGATCTGGATGATCGTCTCGCCATGGATCGTCGGCGACAGCCCGGACGCCGGTGTCGTGGTCAACAACGTCATCATCGGCGCACTGGCCTTGGTTCTGGGGCTGGTGTGCGCCGGCGCCGCGGCGCGAGGCGCATCACGCGCGCCGTAGGCGCGACGGAAACGCCCGCGAGGGAAAACGACGGCCGACCCGCTCAGGCGGGCCGGCCGTCGCCGTCCGGACCCACGAGGCCGGGACGGACCCACGAAGCCGGGACGGACCCAGGGGGCCCTGATCGGGCGCGCGGGGCCAGGCTCGGGCGCGCGGAGACCGGGCCGAGCACGCCCACCGGGTGCACGAGACCTCCCACGGTTCCTGCGGCATCGTGCGGCCGTTCCGCCTCCCCGCCGCACCGCGCTGACCAGGTTCGCGGTCTCCGGAACAGCAAGGTGCCGCGTCACCGACCGCCGCGCCATGGTGATCCACTCGTACAACTCCCCGGGCGTCCGCCTGCAAAGCCGACGGGTTCCACGTGAAATACACCGCCACGGCACACTCACGCTCCGCTACCGGCCGACGACCTCGGTGCCGATATTCATTCGCCGCGAGCCTCCTCCCCGTTCAGACTGACGCCCGTGACTCGAACCGTCAGCGCATGGGTGACATCGGGCGAGGACGTCCTCGGCGTCACCGGCCCCTTCCCCGTCGACGTTCCCTGGTGGGCCGAGGTCGAGCCGGTCGTCGGGCATCTGGAGCGGACGCTCGGGGTGCCCGTGTTCGTGCTGCGGCTGCTGGACGTGGACGGGGGTGAGGGCGGGCGGGACGGCCATGTGACGTATCACGTGGAGGCGTTGGAGGCGGTGGAGCCGCCGGGACTCGGGGTTCTGGAGCAACGGGACGCGCCGCGGCGGCTGTTGTACGCGTCCGAGGCTCTCCGGTCACCGTGGGCACGGGCCGGCGGGCTCCGCGAGCTGCTCGACTGGGCCTCGCGCACGCTGGCCGCGCTGGGGCGGCCGGTGACGGGGCCGGTCGAGCAGCGGCGGACCTGGAATCTCGCCGGGCTCTTCCGGCTGCCCACGGCGCAAGGGCCGGTCTGGCTCAAGGCGACGCCGCACTTCGCCTCCGACGAGGCCATGGTCATCGCCGCGTTCGCCCGAGTCGATCCCGGCCTCGTACCGACCGTCCTCGGCGCCGGTGAGGGGCGGGTGCTTCTGGAGCACATCCCGGGCGAGGACTGCTGGACAGCGGATGCCGCCACGGTCGAGGCCGGGCTGCGCCGCTTCGTCGCCGTACAGGCAGCCCTGGCCGACAACCGTCCGCCGCCCGGCCTCCGGGACCGACGCGACCGGGTGCTCGGCGGCCTGGTGCGCGAACTCCTGGACCGTACCGCCGACTTGGACATCAGCGCTCAAGAACGGACCGCCGCACACGAGTTGGCGAACCGCTGGAAGCTGCTCGCCGAGTGCGAACTGCCCGACACTGTCGTGCACGCCGACTTCCATCCGGGCAACTGGCGCAGCGACGGCGGACCACCCGTCGTCGTGGACTTCGCCGACGCCCACTGGGGCAACCCCGTCCTGGACTGTCTGCGCCTGTACGACTTCCTGCCCGACGCCGTGCGCGCGACCGCCGTCCACACCTGGGTGGACGCGTGGAAGGCCCACATCCCGACGAGCGATCCCGCCCGCGCGCTCGCGCTGGCCGAACCGCTGGCACATCTCTCGTACGCCGTGCGCTACCAGGAGTTCCTCGACGGCATCGAGAGGTCGGAGCGGCCGTATCACGAGGGTGACCCTGCGGCGGTGATCCGTGAGGCGCTGCGATGCGTCTCACGGCCGAGCTTCGATTCCCCGGGGGTGGACGGCTAGATGGACCGCGCGGAGGTGTTGCTGATCGGGGGCCGGGCCGGGGTCGGCAAGACGACGGTCGGCTGGGAGGTCTCCGATCGGCTGCGGAGCGCCGAGGTCGCGCACGCGATCATCGACGGCGACTTCATGGCACAGGTGCACCCGGCGCCGGAGGGAGACCCGCACCGGGCCGGGATCGCCGAACGCAACCTCACGGCGGTGTGGGGGAACTACGCCGCGCTCGGTCACCGGCGGCTCGTCTACACCAACACCCTGAGCGTGCTGGCCGGGACGGCGGGCACCTTCCGGCGTGCCATGGGCGCGGATGTGCGGATCGTACGGGTGCTGCTCACCGCCACCGACGAGTCCACCGAGCGGCGGCTCCGAGGGCGGGAGATCGGCTCCGAGTTCGAGCGGGAGCTGGCCGGCAGCATCCGCAAGGCGCGTCTGCTGGACGAGCAGGCGCCCGGCGACACCGTCCGGGTGGCGACCGACGGGCGTGCCGTGATCGACATCGCCACGGAGGTGTTGGCGGCCACGGGCTGGCTGGAGGTGCCGCCTCCGCCGCTCTCATCGCCACCGGTGTCCTCGTAGCGCCGAAGAAGGTGAAACCGGAACGGACTGCACCTGTGTTCGACGGGGCACTCGGACGGCTGCGGGGACCGACATGAGAAGAGGCGGAGATCAGATGGAGATCGACGGCGTCATCAGTGCCATCGTCATAGGCATCGTCATCGGCGTACTCGGCCGGCTCGTCGTGCCGGGCCGCCAGCGCATCGGCATCCTGCTGACCATCCTCGTCGGCATCGTCGCCGCGTTGATCGGATCCGCGATCGCCGCGGGGATCGGCGTGGCCGACACCGACGGCGTCGACTGGGTCGAGTGGCTCATCCAGATCGCCCTGGCGGCACTCGGAATCGGCGCCCTGGACCGTACGAGGGCGCGACGCTGAGAACCAGAGACCGGAGAATCGCGTCATCCATCGCACCACCCCAACCCACCGCCCCACCAAACACCCACCCATCACACCATCACCCCCCGGAGACGCCTTGCCCGCGCGCATCACGCCGCTCGCCGACCCCGCCGCCACCCCGTCCAGCCGCCGTCTGGCCTGGCTGGCGTCCGGGGCGGAGGGGGTGCCTCTCGGCTCCGCCTTCCTGCGACTGTTCACCAGGGAGGGACAGACGCATCTGGCGGAGCTGGAGGTGACCGTGCACCCGGCCGAGCGGCGGTGTGGCGTGGGCACGGCGCTGCTCGACGCGGCGGTCCACGCGGCCCGGGGCGAGGGGCGCCGGGCCGTGATCGCGCAGGCGCAGCAGGGCTCCCCCGGCGGCGCGTTCCTCGCCGCGCGCGGGTTCCGCGAGGTGCTGTCCCTGACGTACGCCCGGCTGGAACTGGCCGACATCGACCTCGATCACGTCCGACGCATCGCCGAACAGCCCGGGCCCGGCTACTACTTGACGGCCTGGACCGGCGTCGTGCCCGACGAGATCGCGCAGACCTATGCCGCGTCCCGTCGGGCGATGGACGACATGCCGATGGGAGACACCGACTACGGGACGGTGGTATGGGACGTCGAGCGGGTCGTGGCAGCCGCGGAGGCGATCGAGAAGCGCGGTGACGTGCTCCACACGGTCGCGGCGGTGGAGGCGTCGTCCGGCTCGATCGTCGGGTTCTCCGAGCTCGTTCTCCCGGGTGACGGCAAGGGCGACGGGCAGCACTACGGTACGGCCGTACTGCCCGAGCACCGTGGGCACGGGCTGGGTCTGAGGATGAAGGCGGAGACGATCCTCCACGCCCACAGCCTGTATCCGGACCTCGCCCTGCTCACCGACACCGCCGCGCACAACACGCCCATGCTCCGCGTCAACGACACGCTCGGCTACCGGCCCACGCACACGGCGGTGGAGTACCAGCTCGACCTGTGACGGGCGTGGTCACGCCGCCGCTTCGGTCCCCACGGCGTACACGTACGGCGTGGTGGTCGTCAGCGGCTCGAAGCCGAGGCGGGCGAGGATGTCGCGGCTGCGGGCGAGGGCGTCGACCTGGACATAGCGGTAGCCGCGGTCGGCGGCGACGCGGGCGCGATGGGCTACGAGTGCGCGGTAGATGCCCCGACCGCGCCAGCTCTCGACGGTGCCGCCGCCCCACAGTCCGGCGAAGCGGGTGCCGGGGACCAGTTCCATGCGGGCGGCGCTGACCGGTTCGTCTCCCGCTAGGGCCACGACGGCGACCACGGTGTCGGGGTCGTCGGTGAGGTGGGCGAGAAGCTGATGGCGCATACGGGAGCTGTCGGTGCCGAAGGCCTTCTCGTGGACGTCGGCCACCATGTCCACGCCCTCACGATCGGTGACGGGACGGATCCGTACGCCCTCGGGCGGCTCGACGTCGAGCGTCAGGTCGGCGACCTCGGCAACCATCAGGGTCTCCTCCGGAGCCGGTGTGAAACCGGCCGCGCGCAGGCGTTGCCCCAGGTCGACGGGGAGATCGTGACCGTACAGCTTCCACTCGAAGTCCAGGCCGAGTCCGGAGAAGTACCGGATCTGCTCGGCGACGGCCGCGTCGGCGCCGGCCTCGTCCAGGTCGGACCAGACGATGCCGCTCCATCCCTTCTCGGAGCCGACCTGACGCACCACCCCGTCGACGCGCTCGATCCGGGCTCCGGGCGCGTCGGGGCGAGCGCCCTCCCGCATGTCCCGGTCGAACAATGCCAGCACAGCAGCGTGATCCATAAGTTCACTTCATCATCACTCGTTCGCCCTGGCAACGGAATTCGCTCGCATTTCAGGCTCCAGAACCGGACAATGCGCCGCCCCGCACGGCGCGAGGGATGACTGAGACCGGCGGAACGGGGCAGGCGGTCCGCGTCCGTCGTCGTCGACCGGAGAAGTTCTCTCGATGTCCCAAGATGTGGTGCAGCACTCCCGCCCCGCCCCCGAGGCCCCTCCCGACCGGGGCGGGCCACCGGCGAGAGCCACGTCGCGGGACCCGTACTTCGACAACGTGAAGTACCTGACGATCGTCCTGGTGGCCTGCGGACACGCGTGGGAGCCGCTGACGTACGGCAGCCGGACCGCAGACGCCGCCTATCTGACGGTGTACGCCTTCCACATGCCGGCCTTCGCGCTGATCTCCGGGTACTTCTCGCGGAGCTTCGACATGGCGCCGGGCCGGCTCAAACGGCTGCTGACGGGGGTGGTTCTGCCGTACGTCGTGTTCGAGACGGCGTACACGCTGTTCTACCGGTGGGCGCAGGACGACTGGGACTATCCGCTGAGCCTGCTGGACCCCTGGTATCTGATGTGGTTCCTGGTCGCGCTCTTCATCTGGCGGCTGACCACTCCGCTGTGGCAGATGCTGCGTCACCCGGTGCCGGTGGCTCTGGCGTTGGCGACGCTGGCGGCGGTCTCACCGGATCTCGGCGGTGACGTCTCGATCCAGCGGGTGCTGGGGTTCCTGCCGTTCTTCGTGCTGGGGCTGACGCTGCGCGCCGAGCACTTCGAGCGGTTGCGGACCCGCCGGGTACGGCTGTGCGCGCTGCCCGTCGCTCTGGGGGCGTTCGTGGCGGCGTACTGGGTGGCGCCGTGGTTCGACGCGGGCTGGTTCTACCACCGGGGCAGCGTCACCGGTCAGGGCGCGCCCCGCTGGGCGGGGCTGCTCACCACGCCCGCGCTGTTCTGTCTGGCGCTGCTGCTGACGGCCTGCTTCCTGGCCTGGGTGCCGCGGCGGCGGCTGTGGTTCACGACGCTGGGCGCGGGCACGATGTACGGCTATCTGCTGCACGGCTTCGTGATCAAGTGGGCCCGCTTCCGGGACTGGTACGCCGCCGACTGGCTGCACACCCCGCTCGGGCAACTCGCGGTCACGGCCGTCGCGGTCGGCGGCATCACCCTGCTGTGCACCCCGCCCGTGCGCGCCGTACTGCGCTGTGTCGTCGAGCCACGTATGGAGTGGGCGTTCCGGCAGGGCGCCGCCGCTCCCAAGCCGGCCGACGGTGCCCCGCCGTCTAGCCGAGCTCCAGGGTCGTGATCCCGAAGACGCGCTGCTGGGCGTACGGCCGGATCGGTCCCGTGTACATCCGGGCCGTCTCGAAGGAGGGCGTCAGGCCGTACTCCTCGGCCAGGGCGACGGCCGCCGCGTTCGGCTCGGGCACGTCGATGGCGAACACCCGGCCCGCGGCCTCGGCGGCCAGCCCGGCGAGGAGCGCCCTGGCGTCCGCCTCGGTGTCGGCGAACAGCGGGCCGATGCGCAGGGCGTCCCGGCCGGGGCGGATGACGCCGTAGCCGGTGAGCCGCCCGTCGACGACGCGTGCGAGGGCCCGGTGTCCGTCGGTGGTCAGCCAGCGCTCCAGGAAGCGGGGGCGGTCGGCGGGGCAGCAGGCACGGTCGTACGCCTCGATGGTCCGTACGTCCTCGACGGGCCGGACGTCATCGGGTACGGCCACCTCGGGTGCCGTGCCCGTGAAGCGGAAGGTGCGGTGGGCGAACTCGAAGCCGGAGCGCCGGTAGTTGTCCTGCTGCGCGACCACGCCGTCGAGGCCGACCGTGCGCCCCTCGGCGTGGGCGAGGGCGGTCTTCCAGGTGGTGAGGCCGTGGCCGCGCCCTCGCAGGTCGGGGCGTACGAGGTAGAAGCCGAGGAAGGCGTAGTCGTCGCCGTAGTTGACGACGGAGATCGCCGAGACCGGTTCCGAGTCGATCCTGCCCATGAAGAAGCCCTCGGGGTCCTGGGCGAAGAAGCACGAGGGGTCGGAAAGCCCCGGGTTCCAGCCCTCCTCCCCCGCCCATGCGGCGACCACCGCCCAGTCGTCGAGCGTGGCCCGGGTGACGACGAGGTCCTGAGAGCCCGGAGAGGTCATGGTTTCGCTCCTTCGAAGAGGTCGCGGGTGCGGCGGGCGCCGTGGCCCGGTGCGGCATCGGGTGCGGTGGTGCTGTTCGGCATCGGGCTCCGTGGTGCGGTGCGGCGCGGACGAGGTGCGCCGGTCGGCCGCACATCCGCAGCATCCTCGTCGAAGCCGATCGCGTTCGCCACGCTGAAAACAGCCGACATCGCCGGGGCAACGGGCCCTCCGAACAGTCGAGTTCACACATACGAGTGAGGCGCCCGGGGCGGTCGTACGTCTCTGACGGGAGCGCAGGGTACGGCACTCCCGCCCGTCGCGCTCGCCGGGAGGCGTGGGCGCCCGGGCCCGCCTATGGTGATCCGGGGGCTGTTCCCGGCCGCCCTTGGCCGGGGGCTCCCTGGAGGCACCCATGCGGTCCACGCACACCCGGCGCCCGCTCGCCGGAGCCACGGTCGCGGTGCTGGCGCTGCTGGGGGCCGGTCTGCCGGCCATGGCGGCGGGCACCGGCGACGAGCAGGACGACAGGCAGCCCGACCTGTCCCGGTTCTACGACCAGAAGATCAAGTGGTCCAGGTGCGAGGGCCTGGAGATGCCCAAGGACCTCAGATGCGGCAAGGTCACCGTGCCGATCGACTACGCCCGGCCCGGCGCCGGAACGCTCGACCTGGCCATGGCCCGCTACCGGGCGACCGGAGACTCGCGCGGCAGCCTGCTGCTGAACTTCGGCGGCCCCGGCGGCCCGGGCGTGCCCGGACTGGCCTACGGCGGCAAGGACTTCATGGATCTCACGGACGGCTACGACATCGTGTCCTTCGATCCGCGCGGCGTCGGCCGCTCCTCCCCCGTCAGCTGCGGCGAGAACACCAACGTGGCCCTGGACGCGACGGACGACGGCGATGACGCCGTCGCCCCCGGGACCGCGCTCAAGCAGCTGCGGAAGGCCGCCGCCGCGTGCAAGAAGCACTCCGGCCCGGTCCTGCCGCACATCGGCACCGTCAACGCCTCCCGCGACCTGGACGTGATGCGCGCCGCGCTCGGCGACAAGAAGCTCAACTACCTCGGCTTCTCGTACGGGACCCGGCTGGGCGCGGTGTACGCGGCGCAGTTCCCCGACAGGGTCGGGCGGATGGTCCTCGACGGCGTGGACACCCTCACCGAACCACTGATCGAACAGGGTCTGGTGGGCGCCGAGGGCCAGCAGACCGCGCTGGAGGACTACCTCGACGCGTGCGCCGAGCAGCTGACGTGTCCGTTCGGGCAGGACGCCCGCTCGGCCCGGGAACAGGTGGTCCATCTGATCGAATCACTCGACGAGTACCCCGTGCCGACGGACTTCGGGCAGGAGTTCTCGGGGCAGGACCTCGTGAGCGCCATCAGCCAGGGTCTCTACAGCGAACAGATGTGGCCCGTTCTCACCCAGGCGCTCAACATGCTCCTGTACGACGGCGACGCCCGGGGCGTCATCGCCCTCGCGGGCGGCGGCATCGCCGCACGGCCCCACCCGTACCCGCACAGGCCCTCCGCACCCGGTACGTCCGCCACCCCCACCCCGCACAGCGACCTCGTCGACGCCGATGAGGTCCCGCTCGACAACATTCCCGCCGCGCTGATGGCCATCAACTGCGCCGACGACCCCGACCGGCCCACCGCCGACCGGATCACCGAGGAGATCGAGGAGTTGCGCGCGGCGTACGAGAAGGCCTCCCCGGTCTTCGGCCGGTACCGGCTCGCCCAGGTGCTGATGTGCTATGGCCGTCCCAAGGGCACCGACTTCATCCGTGAGAAGGTGCGGGACGTCGACACCCCGAAGATGCTGCTCGTCGGCACCCGGGGCGACCCTGCCACCCCGTACCGGTGGACCGTGGAGACGGCGAAGCGGCTCGGCTCCGCCGCGGTCGTCCTCGACCACAAGGGCACGGGACACACCGGGTACGCGTCGTCGAAGTGCGTGCACCAGAAGGTCGACGACTTCCTGCTGTTCGGATCGCTGCCGGACGACGGGAGTTCCTGCGGACCCGACGACTGAGCATCAGGCCTGTAACACGGACGCATCACGTACAACCCCGTCCGTATCTCGCGCGTCACACTGGGTGTGCGTCGCCTTTTGCGCGTGCCGTACCCGTACGTGACCAAAACTGGGGGATTTTACTGATGCGTATCCGTTCCGTCCTCGTCTTCTCGACCGCGGTGACCGCCGGCACCGCCCTGTTCATCACCGCCGCTCCGCAGAGTCTGGCCGCCCAGCCGGCCGCCAAGACCCCCGTCTGCAAGGCGAAGGTCCTCAAGCTGGGCGCCAAGCAGGCGAAGGACACGAGGATCGTGCACATCACCGCCAAGAACACCAGCGCCCGTACCTGCACCATCGACCGCCTCCCCGTCGTCACCTTCGGCGACCTCGACGGCGCGGCCCTGCCGGTGCCCTCCGGCGAGAGCGGCCCGTACAAGGTCGGTCCCGGGAAGACGGTGTACGCGGCGGTCCGTACGATCGCCGACCTGAAGGACCCGGACGCGCGCCGCGTCGGCACGATCACCGTGTCGGCCAACCCGAACTACAACGGCCGTACGTTCACCACGAAGCAGCTGGGCGCGAGCAAGAAGGTGAAGGTCTGGGAGCCGGTGACGACGTGGTGGAAGCCGTCCAAGGCCGCCGCCGACAAGGCGCTGAAGAAGGAAGTCGGCTGATCCTCTCCGGGCAGACGTACGACTGACCCCAGCCGTACGCGCACACGCCTCGTCGCCCGTCGGGCGCGCGCCCTCGCCGGTGCGCGCACGGCGGGCGACGCCCGTACCGAGGGTTCCACCCCGGCCGGATTACCCCAAATGCCCGGCGGGCGAATCGGTCCTATCGTGAAGTCATGGAGCACGCCCTGAGTTCCGCGACCCTGACCGAGCTGCGCCGCCCGCGGCCCTATCCGGCCGTGTCGGTGCTGACGCCCACGCACCGGAGGGAGCCGGAGAACGCGCAGGATCCGGTCCGGCTGCGCAATGTGCTCGCCCGGGCGAAGAAGCAGCTGGAGCACGATCCCGCGGTCACCCGGGAGCGGCGCAACGACGTCGTGGGGCAGTTGGACAAGGCGTTGGCCGAGGTGGACCTGACCCACGCCGAGGACGGTCTGGTGATCTTCGCGGCGCCGGGTGAGCACCAGGTCTGGTCGCTGTCCCGTCCGGTGCCGGAGCGCGTGGTGTTCTCGGACACCTTCCTGACCCGGAACCTGGTGGCCGCGTACGCCGCCGAACGGCCGTTCTGGGTGCTCTCGGTCTCCGCCGACCGGGTCACGCTGTGGAGCGGCGGCGGCGACCGTGTCACGGAGACGCGCACCGGCGGTTTCCCCCTGACCAGGGAGCGCGACAACTTCGACGCCGAGCGGCAGATGCGGATCGGCGACATGCCGAGCACCTTCCGCGACGAGGGGACCCGGCACTTCCTGCGGGACGCCGACATCACGATGGGCCGTGTGCTGCGCGCGCTTCCCCGGCCCCTGTACGTCACCGGGGAGACGGCGGCGCTGTCCCTGCTCGACGAGATCGGCACGGTCACCCGGGACGCCATTCATGTCCCGCACGGCGGCCTCACGCACGGCACCCCGGAGGCGGTGTGGCAGGCGGTGCGGCCGGTGGTCGCGGCGGAGGACCGCAGGAACGTCGACGCCGTGGCCCGGCGGCTCGAAGCGGCCCGCGGTCAGAAGGCCTTCGCCGCCGGGGTCGACGAGGTCCGGCAGAACGCGGAGCAGGGGCGCATCGAGCTCCTGGCGGTGGAGGAGAACTACCGGACGACCGTACGCGCCGACGGCGGCCCCCATCTCGTACCGGCCGAGAGCGGAGACCTCGACGCCCGGGACGACATCGTGGACGAGATCGTCGAACAGTGCCTGGACACGGGCGCCGAGGTGCGCTTCGTGCCCGACGGCACGCTCGGGGACGCCCGGGGCATCGCGGGCGTCCTGCGGTACTGAGGCCCGGCTCACGGGCAGCGGAGCCCGGCCGGGGCGGGGCGGGCGTCAGACGCCGCGGAGGAGGGTCGTGAGGCCCCGGTCGAGGGCCACGCCCAGCTCTTCGCTCCCCGCCGCGACCACGGCGTAGGTGCTCAGCAGGAAACGCTGGAGTGCCGCCGTGTCGAACTGGAGCATGGCCAGCCCGTACGGGGAGTGCAGTTCGATCACCGTGCGGGCACGGCCGCAGGGCCAGATGTGCACATCGCCGGCGCCGGCGGGCGCCGGGAGCCCCTCCTCCAGCAGGTCGCGGGAGAAGGTCCACGTCACCATGTCACCGCTCAGCGAGATGTCGGCCGGGAAGTCCAGGTGGACGGCGAGCGGGTCGTCGGAGGAGTAGCGCAGGGACGCGGGTACCGGAACCTCCCGGTCCTCGGCGGTGACGAGGAGCGCACGAGCGGGCTGTTCCAGCTTGACGGTCATCAACGGTCTCCCTTTCTGGTGAAGGTCTGCTTCCGGTGCGGGCCGGCCGATGCGCCGGCATGCCTCTTCGACCTCGCGGAGAGCATTCGCACGACGCGGCCATCCGGATTCACCCCTGTGACCCATGTCACTGCCAGACCTCCCGACCCGCCGGTCCCCACCCTGGAGAACATCGGCACGTTCCGATTTACATATGCCGCTCTGTGTAGTCGAGGGGAATCACACATCGACCCATCGAACACATGAGTGAAATGAGTGCCCGACGGGACCGACGCTCCGTCAAGTCACGTACGATCTCTACGACTTGACCCCGACAGACGCGTAACTGCCTACCGTGGTGAACCCACCCTCCCAGGACAGCGGCATACGCCAGAAGCATCGCCGTATCGTGTCTTGCCAAATCCCTTACAGCGCGTCGCGGGCTGTGCAACAGTCGTAACCGGCCCTTCCGTCCGCGTCGGTCGCAGTGACCCCCCATCGGAGTAGTGATGCCGTCCCACCTCTCTGCGGATCGCCCCGCCGCCCAGCCGCCCCGGCGCGGCACGGTCGACGCGCTCATCTCGCAGACCCGACGGCTGCTCGGGGACGTGGACGCCGTACGCCGTGACACGTCCGCCGGCGGAACGGACGCCGAGGGCCGGTGGCAGCGGGCGCTCTACGATCTGGCCCTGCATCAACTCAGCGATCTGGACGAGCACTTGTCCCAGCTGCGGGACGGTCCCGCCGCACCCGCCGCACCGGAGGCGACGCCCGGCACCCGGCCCGTGCCGGCCGTGCCGCCCCGGCGGCAGTCGCTGCTCAGCCGGGTCGGCAGCGCCGAATGGAACCTGCTGACGGACGAGGCCAGTTGGTCCGGGGAGCTGTACCAGATCCTCGGCCGCGACCCCGCCGCCCCGCCGCTCACCCTCGACGAGCTGCCGTCGCTGGTGCTGGACGAGGACCGGCCGAAGCTGACGGCGATGGTGACGGACTGTCTGATCGACGCCAAACGCATCGACGGGGAGTTCCGGATCGTGCTGCCCGACGGCGCGGTACGCACCGTGCACATGATGGGCGAGCCCGTACTCGACGACGACGGCAATACCGCCTCGATGTGGGCCGTACTGCGGGACGTCAGTGAACTGCGGCGCAGCCAGCTCGTGGTGAGCGAGACCCGTGACTCGCTCCAGCGTCAGCGGCACATCGCGCAGACCGAGCACCGGCTCGCGGTCGAGTTGCAGGAGGCCGTGCTGCCACCGTGGCGCGGCTCCCTGCGGCTCCCGCTGCACGGCCCCGAGGCGCTCGATCTGGCGGCCCGCTATCTGCCGTCCGCCACGAGCGCGCTGATCGGCGGCGACTGGTACGACGCCCTCGAACTCCCGGGCGGCGAGAGCCTGCTGACCGTCGGCGACCTCACCGGGCACGGTGTCACCGTCACCTCGGGCATGGCGATGCTGATCGGCGCGCTGCGCGGCATGGCGATGGCGGGCACCGAGCCGGGCCGGATGATGGCCTGCCTCAACCAGTTACTGGACGCCACCGCGCAACCGGCCCTCGGCAGCGCCGTCTGCTGCCACTACCGGCCGGCGACCCGCACCCTCGTCTGGGCACAGGCCGGACACCCCGCCCCGCTGCTGTTCCGCGACGGGACGGGGCACGTGCTGAAGGCGCCGGACGGCGTACTGCTCGGCGCCACCTCGGGTGCCGTCTACGGACAGGCCGAAGTGACGCTCGAACAGGGCGATCTGCTGCTCCTGCACACCGATGGACTGATCCCCCGGCGATGGGAGGCCACCGGCTCGGCCGACGCCGTGGGCGGGCAGGAAACGGCGACCGTGCAGCGGCTGCTGAACCTGGCCCCCCGGTTGAGCGAGGCGCGTACGGCCCAGGAGTGTGTGCGGACAGTGGTGGAGGAGTTCGGCGAGGGCGAGCGCGAGGACGACGCCTGCTTGCTCGTCGCCAGGGTCAGTTCCTGAGGCGCCGGGGCCGGTTCCTGAGGTCCCTGGGGGTCACGCCCCTGAGGCCTTTCGCCGTCACGCCTGCGCGGTGCCCCCCTTGTTCTTCGCCGTCCCCTTGGGCAGAGCGAGCCTGATCTCCTCTCGCAGCTCCCGGATCCTCGGCTGGTCGGCGTACCGGCCGGTCAACTCGTACATCTGGCCCAGCCGGTCCCAGGTGCGGTGGGAGGAGTTGGAACCCATCGCGTCCAGGGCCTCACGGGCGTAGCGTTCCCCCTGTTCCGGATCGCCGTCGATGAAACAGGCCGAGGCCATCGACAGATAGTCGAAGATCTTCGACCGCTGTCGGCCGTCGACGCGCAGGGCCAGGGCCTTCTCCGCGTAGTGCTGGCTGATCCTGGCCGCACCGGGGTCGTGCTCCGCGAGCGTGCGGTAGGACAGGGCCTGCATGCCGTACAGGTCCTCTTCCTTGAACATCGACATCCAGCTCGGCAGTGGTGTGTCCGCCTTGTCGGAGACGAACAGATCCTCCGCCTGGCCGAGGGTGCGCCGCGTGGCCTGGCCCTTGCCCATGGAGGCATGCGCCCAGGCCTCGATGGTGTAGAGCATGGCCTTGGTGCGGGGCAGCACCTGGTCGCCGGAGCCGGACTGGGCGAGCTTCATGAGGTCGAGTGCCTCGTCGGGTTTACCCAGGTGGACCAGTTGCCGGGCCGCCCGGGAGAGGGCCTCGCCGGCGCGGGGCCGGTCACCGCCCTCCCTGGCGGCGTGGGCGGCGATGACGAAGTACTTCTGGGCGGTGGCTTCCAGGCCGACGTCGTGTGACATCCAGCCGGCGAGGACCGCGAGGTCGGCGGCGACGCTCCACAGGCGCCGCTGCAGAGGGTCGGAGTGACGGTAGGAGAGCATGCCTCCCACCTCGTTGAGTTGTCCTACGACTGCCTTGCGCTGCAGCCCGCCGCCGCGGGCCGCGTCCCAGGCACGGAACACGTCGACCGAGCGCTCCAGCTCCTCGACCTCCTGCGAGCCGATGGGGGCGGCCTCGTACCGCTCGAACCCGGCCGAGTCGGCGTGCAGGGGGTTGTCGATGTCAGGGGCGTCGGCCATCAGTGCCGGATCGGTGTGCAGCCAGTCGTACATGGCGCTGCTGAGTACGGATCCCGCGGCGAGCGCGGCACCCGCGCCCACCAAACCGCGTCGGTTGAGCATGAGGTCCATTCCCGTGAATTCGGTGAGGACCGCGGCTGTCCGTTCGGGCGTCCACGGCACACCGTCGGGGTGTTCCACACCCTCGCCGGCCCGCCGCTTCCCCGTCCGCCCGTGCCGCACCAGACCGAGGTCCTCGATGGTCACGACACGGCCGAGACGCTCGGTGAACAGCATCGCCAGCACCCGTGGCACGGGATCGCGCGGGATCTCTCCCATGTCGATCCAACGCCGCACCCGTGAGGTGTCGGTCGCCAGCTGGGGGTGGCCCATGGCCGCCGCCTGCCGGTTGACCAGCCTCGCGAGCTCTCCCTTCGACCAGCCGGCCAGGCCGAACAGGTCTGCGAGTCGGGTGTTGGGTTGTCCGCTCACGTCAAGCCCCCAGGTTCTCGGCTGAGTTGACAGTAGCCCGCTGTCAGTTGCTCCGGGACTATTCGCCAGGGTTCGCCAGGGTGCGCCAGATGGTGTGCCACGGCCCATCCGGTGTCAGGTAGGAAAGCGCCACCCCGACCCGGTCGCCCTCCTGACACGACAGGTGCATTCCCCAGGGTGCGCCGAGGGCGGCCGGGGCGGGTAGCGCGTGACATCGCAGGCACACGAAGGGATCTGTATTCCCCATGTACGCAGCATCGTCCTCCGTGTCCGCCCCACCCCGGCCGCTCGCACCCCGCCAGCCTGGCAGCGGCGGCCCCTATCTCGACCCCACGCGCTCGGCGGGCACCGTCCTGGGCACCGGCCGACGGCGCGTCCCGGGGCCCGGCACCCAACCGCTCAGCGGGAGACTCGACTTGTCCGGCCCTCAGGGCGCGCAGCTGCGCACGGCGATCGCTTCGGTGCATCGCATCTGCCCGGAGTTCGCTCCGGTCCAGGTGCTGCGCCGAAGCGGCCGCTCGGTGCTGCTCGTCGGCACGACCGGGCGCAGTACGGCCGTCGCCAAGTGTTTACTGGACCACTCCCCGATGTGGGAGGAGCGGATCCGGCATGAAATAGCCGCGTACCGCTCGTTCGTCCGGCACCGCCCTCCGGTGCGCGTGCCGCGACTGGTCGCGGCGGACCCGGACAACTGCACCTTGGTCATCGAGCGGATGCCGGGCCGGATGGCCGCCCTGCAGCGGCATCCGGTGGAGGCGCCACCGCGCGCCGACATCCGGGCGGCGCTCGGCGCGATCTGCCGACTGAACGCGTGGCGGCCACCGGCGGGGACGTTCGACGCCCCGCTGGACTACGCGGAGCGGATCTCCCGGTTCCATGAGCTGGGTCTGCTCACCGACCGGGACATGGGCGATCTGCAGAAGCTGCTGCACGGCATCGCGCACGCCTCGGGCCGGCAGGGCATGGGCCAGTTCTGCCACGGCGACGCCCTGTTGTCGAACATCCTGCTCTCACCGGCCGGTCCAGTGCTGGTGGACTGGGAACACGCGGGGTGGTATCTGCCGGGGTACGACCTGGCGACGCTGTGGGCGGTGCTCGGAGACGCCCCCGTGGCACGGCGGCAGATCAGTCAGCTGGCGCAGTCGGCGGGCCCGGCCTCGCGGGACGCCTTCCTGGTGAATCTGATGCTCGTACTGACCCGGGAGATCCGTACGTACGAGACGGCCGTGCAGCGTTCGATGCACGACGCGACCCCGGCGGCACCGGGCCCGGCCCACCCGGCTGCCGCGCCATCCGGCGAGGAACAGCGGCTGCTGCTGAGGCGGCTGCACGACGACTGCCAACTGGCCCGCAAGGCCGTACGGGCGGCGGTCGGCACTCGCTGAGGGGAA
>NZ_AEJC01000153.1 GCF_000317595.1 Streptomyces ipomoeae 91-03
GCCCCTCGATGGCGGCGCTGACGCGCGAAGGCGGCGACGGGGTGGGTCCGGTGGACTTCTGTATCCCGTGCAACCCCTACTTCCCCACCCCCGCCATGTTCGACGACATGGCGAGCAGGCTGCGGGACATCATCACGTACTACCCCAGCAGCGCCGACACCATCACGGCCGAGCTGTGCAATCTCCTCCAACTGCCGCCGCAGTGCGTGGCGATGGGCAACGGCTCCACCGAGCTCATCACCTGGATCGACCACCTGCTGGTCCGTGAGTCCCTCGCCGTCCCCGTCCCCACCTTCGGCCGCTGGACCGACCAGCCGATGGAGACCGGCAAGCGGGTCGACATGTTCCCGCTCCAGGAGTCCAGCGGCTTCGCCCTGGACCTCGCCCAGTACGCCGAGTTCATCCGCCAGCGCGGTACGAGGGTCGCCGTCATCTGCAACCCGAACAACCCCGACGGCGGCTTCCTGCACCGGCACGCGCTGGTGCAGTTCATGGACGCGATGGCCGATCTCGACCTGATCGTCATCGACGAGTCGTTCCTGGAGTTCGCCGACGCCGAGTCCGAGCCGAGCACCGTCCAGGACGCGGTGATGCGTCCCAATGTCATCGTGCTGCGCAGCCTCGGCAAGAACTTCGGTCTGCACGGCATCCGCTTCGGCTACTTGGTCGCCAACCCGGCGCTGGCGGGCAAGGTCCGCTCGATGCTGCCGAAGTGGAACCTCAACTCCTTCGCCGAGCACGTGGTGTTCATGCTGAAGAACCACGGCGCCGAGTACATGGAGAGCCTGCACCAGGTCCGCCGCGACCGGCTGGACATGGCCCGCCAGCTCTCCGCCCTCCCCGGGCTGACGGTCTACCCGTCGCAGGGGAACTTCCTCTTCGTGCGCCTGCCCGTGGGCGCCGAGGGCACCGTGGTCCGGGACCGGCTCCTCACCGAGCACCGCATCCTGGTCCGCGAGTGCGGCAACAAGGTCGGCTCGTCCAGTCGCTTCCTGCGACTCGTGGTCCGGCCCCAGGTAGACGTGCGTCGCCTGGTGTCAGGCCTGGAGTCGGTTCTCTACGGGTCCAGGAGGGGAGCCGCCGTACCTGAGCTGGGCACCGGGACCAGCTACAGCTCGGGTACGGCGGCCGTGGACAGACTGATGAGCGAGACCAACGGCGCCGGGATGCAGGGCCTCGCGGCGCAGGCCATGAGCATGCCCGCCCCGGCACCGGCCTCCTCCATGCAGTTCCCGTCCCCCGCGCCGGCTCCCGCGCCCGCTCCCGCTCCCGCTCCCGCTCCGGCGCCGATACCCACACCGCTGCCGACGCCTGCCCCCCTGCCGACACCGGCTCCCCTGCCGACGCCCGCCGCCGCGATGCCGGCGCCCGGTCTCCAGCCCGTCGCCCAGACCGGTATGCCCGGCCTCGCCGCCGCCGCCGCGGGCCGCCGCGCGATGGGCGCCGCCCAGGGGCTCACCGCGGCCCAGGTACGCGGTCGTACGGAGCCGGAACCGGTGGACGAGCCCCAGGGCTGGCCGGCGGCCGGGGCGATGTACAACCAGGTGGGCTGATACCGGAACGTGGAGACGCCCCCGACAGGCCTGGACAGGGCGCCTGTTGGGGGCGTTCGTCGTTGACCGACCGGCCGACCGACCGGACGACCGGCAGCTCTCTCCACCCCCGGTTCTCACCGCCCCTCGGTGCTCACCGCCCCTCGGTGCTCGCCGACCCTCCGTTCGGTTCGGGTGGAGATTGTTGCGCCCGGGCCCGCCCGAGAGCGGTTCACTCGTTGGTGCTGACGCCGGAGCCGGCCCGGAAGGAGGTTGGACCGATCACTCACCGGGACGTCGCCGGTCGGCCGCCGCGTCCCGCTGCTGGACCACCGACCTGCGCCGCTCGGCCCTCTCCCCCCGTCGCTCGGCGACGCGCGTTCCCCGTCGCCGTCCCGTCACTCCCCGCCGCCGGACCACCGCCCACCTCCCGAGCGGCGCCCACAGTGGTTCCACCTCGCCCGTCAGGATCTGTTCGTGGAGGCGGCGCAAGGGCAGGCCGGGGTCGATGCCGAGTTCTTCGCGGAGGTGGTCGCGGGTGGTGCGGTAGTGCTCCAGGGCTTCGGCGGTGCGGCCCGACTGGGCGAGGGCGAGCATGAGTTGGCCCGCCAGACGCTCGTCCAGTGGATGCTCGGCGGTGCGTACGCACAGCGTGCTCAGCACCTCGCCGTGGCGCCCGGCGCACAGCCGTAAGTCGGTCAGGTCCAGCTGGGCCACGTGGTGTTCGGACTCCAGGGCGACACGGAGCGCGTTGAACCACGGTGTGTCCAGGCCCGCGAAGGGCTCGCCCCGCCAGACGGCCAGCGCCCGTTCGAGGCAGCCCGCCGCGGTCGCCGGGTCGGCGGCCCGGCGGGCCTCGGCCAGTAACTCGTGGAACCGGTGGAGGTCCACCGCACAAGGCTCGACCGTGAGAACGAAGCCTCCCCCGCCACGTACGATCCCGGCGTCGTCCCCCAACACCCGGCGCAGCCGGGAGAGATACGTGTAGAGCGCGTCGGCGCCCCGTTTGGGCGGCCTGTCCGCCCAGACGCGGTCGATGAGTTGGGCCACGGTCACCGGGGATCCGGTGTTCACGAGCAGCGCCGCCAGCACCGCCCGCTGCCGAGCCGTACCGAGATCCACCGCCTCCCCCCGAGAACCGGCGGCCTCTCCCGTTCCGCCCCGATACGCCCCAAGTCTTCCGAGCACAGCGAACTCCAGCACCACGAACCCCCCGAATTCCGGTGACTGCCTCGCCCTTCAAAGAACTTGAAAGGTTCCTGAAAAGCCTACGGACCAATGTCATAGCCAGGTCACCGGCGCAGCGCAGCTCCTTCACAAGGGATTCGCGTGACCGCCGTGACACACGAACACCCGCTACGCACGCGGGACCAGCGACACAACATGGGGGACACCTTGAGCACACGTACGCGTATCACCGCCGTGGCGACCGCGGTCGTCGCCGTCGCCGGGCTCGCCGGCACCGCGTCGCTCCCGGCGCACGCCGCCCCGGAGAGCACGAAGTCGGCCGCGGCCTCCGGCTACTACCTGCACTTCGACAAGGGCACGAACACCAACTCGCGGCTGTACCTGAAGCAGTCGGGCACCAACAAGGTCATCGCGTCCTTCCGGGCCGGCTCCGGCGTCAGCACCAACGAGTGCACCCGTATGAAGGGCTGGCTGCCCACGAAGTCGTACACCATCAAGAACTGGTTCACGAGGTACAACGGCAGCGTCATCAAGGGCTACGCCTTCCAGCTCAACGACACCAAGTGCAAGAACAACAGCACCTGGCGGACCGAGCTGTTCATCCACAGCGAGATGACCAGGACCGGCGGCCAGGGCGCCAACACTCCGGGGAAGGACGACGCGGACCGCTGGGAGGGCAACAACGACTACAAGTCCGCCGGCTGCATCAAGATGAGCCCGACCGACATCAAGAAGCTGTACGAGCAGGCCAGGAGGGTCGGCTTCCCGACAAAGCTCGTGGTGACCAACTGACGTAGGCCTCACCTGGGTGACAGCCCGTCGGACGCCCGGCGTCCGACGGGCTCTTGTCGTTCCATGACGGGTTCTTGTCGTTCCATTTCGCGACCTGAACGACACAGGCGCCGAATCCGTACTTCCTGTCGTCCACAGGCCGTCCCGGTCAAGCCGTCCCGGCCACCCGTGTCACAGCCTTGGAATCGAAACGCAATGCCACGGGCCCCGTACCGCACGAGCGCACGTTCTACGATCAAGCCTTCGCGTACGCGTGCGTGCGAGGCCAAGCCCATGTACTCACGTGTCTCAGGTTCGGCTGGAAGTGGTGAACCGTGCGTCACAAGGCCCGGATGGTGTCGGCGGCCACGGCCGCGCTGGGGCTCGTGGCCGGGCTGTCCGGATGCGGCGGGAACTCGGACCCGGAGGCCGGGGCGGTCACGCTGACCGTCGTCGCGACCAACTACGGCGACAGCGTCCACAAGAACTCCGAGGGGTTCTGGGGCCGGGTCACCCTGGCCTTCAGCACCGAACACCCGGACATCGACGTGGATGTGAAGGTCTACGACCCCGGCGAGATCGACGAGAAGGTCGCCGAACTGGTCGAGCGGGGCGACGCACCCGACATCGTGCAGTCCGACAGCTACTCGGAGTACGCCGCCGACGGCCTCCTCTACAGCGCCGACGAGGTGCTGTCGGTCCCGGTCGAGGCCTCCTTCGTACCGAGCCTCGAGAACGCCGGCGAGCTGGACCGGCGCCAGTACGGGCTGCCGTTCACCGCGAGCACCCGGCTGCTGTACTACAACAAGGACCTGTTCGCCCAAGCGGGTGTCGAACCCCCGAAGAGCTGGGACGAACTCCTCAGCGCCGCACGGGCGTTGAAGGCACTGGGCGTGAAGTATCCGATCGCCGTGCCGCTCGGCCCCGAGGAGGCCGAGGCCGAGACCCTGATGTGGCTGCTGGCCGGCGACGGCGGCTACACCGACAGCACGAACAGCTACGACATCGCCTCCGCCGCCAATGTGAGAACGCTGACCTGGCTCAGGGACAAGCTGGTCGGCGAGGGCCTCACCGGCCCGGTCCCACCCGGCGAGCTGAACCGCGGCACCGCCGTCCAGGCCTTTCTCGACGGTGACGCGGCCATGGTCAACGGCCCGCTGTCGCTGATCCGCCGGATCGAGGACTCCTCCGAGTCCGTCCCCTATGGTTCCGTCCCACTGCCGAGCAGGAACGGCAAGGCCACCCCCACCATGGGCACCGCCGACTGGGTCATCGCCTTCAAGAACGACGAACACCGCGAGGCGATGGGGAAGTTCCTCGACTTCCTCTACGGCGACAAGTACGTCACCGAGCAGGCCACCGAGTACGAACTGCTCCCCGTCACCGTGTCCGCCGCCGACGCCATGCGCGCCGACAAGAAGCACGAGCCCCTGTGGAACGGCCTCGACACCCTCCGGAACCTCCAGCTCTACCCTGTCGCCGAGACCAACTGGTCCGAAGTGGCCACCGCGATCCGCCGGCGGATCGGCCAGGCCGTGGCGCCGGACGGCAACCCCCGGACCGTACTGGAGTCGATCGCGGAGACGACCGGGTGACCGTGTGTCAACCGGATGTTCCACGGGTGACGGTCGACGATCTGCTCCGTGCGGTCGACGGCGGATCGGCGGACCTCGTTTCCACCGTCTTCCATGACCTGGAGAAGCCGCTCTCGCCCGCGGAGCGGGAAGCGGTGCTGTCGCTCGCCCGGCGCTGGTACGAGGCCGGAGCCGAGGCCGAGCTGCGTCGTCGTACCGGTGCGAGCGGGCCCGCCGGGCGGGCTCGGGTCATGGACGACGAGTACCACCACTGCGAGGAGATCACCCTCGGCGGGGTGACGGTCCGGGACGGCCACGCGGCGATCCTGACCTGGTGCGAGGAGCAGTTCGAAATCCGTACCCCGTTCGAGGAGTTGGTGACGCGCGCGCTCGCGTTCCCCGACCGGGATCACATGGTCCGGTGGCAGGTCTCGAACACGCTGGGCTGCCGCTGGGACGACGAGACCTGGTCCGCCGTCCTCGCCCTGCGCGCCCACCCCGATCACATCCGACGGCTCCTCGCCATGGACGTACTGTTCTCGCACACCACGACCCGGTACGTGCCCGACGACGGAACCTGGGCATCGTCGCCGTACGAGGACCGCGCGTACGACGTCTTCGCCGCCTGGGTCGAGGAGGAGCGGCACCCGCTGGTGCTGCCGAACGTGCTGGTCGGGCTCGTCCAGTACTACGACCCCCGGAACGAGGCCGTGGGGCTGAGGTTCGCGGGGCATGCGGACCCCGAGGTGCGCGGCATCGTGCCCGGGCTCCTGGAGAGCCGGGAGCCGTTCTCACCGGCGGCGCGCGAGGCGCTGTGCGCGCTCATGCGGGACCCGTCGACGCCGGTCCGGTGCTCGGCGGTCGTCACGGTCGCCGAGCACCCGGACCCGCACCCCGCCCTCAGGGACGCGCTGGCCGAGCGATTCGGGGACGAGGACGAGGCCGTCCGCGTCATGGCCGTGTTCGGCCTGGCCGAGCGGGACGACCCGCGGTGCGTGGCGGGGCGGGACCGGATGGCGCCGGTCGAGGACCCGGAGCGGTACGGCTACGGCGTGCTCGACGCGACCCAGCGGTACGAGGAACGCCGCGACGGCACGGGCGACGGGTGGCGTTGGCGTCGCCACTGATGCCGATCAACTTGCCTGACTGAGAAGATACTTGACGGTCGCTCACTTTTTTCGACCGCCGTCCGACCGACAGATTCCGCTCTACTGTCGTGTTCATGACAGACACCTCAATGCCTCCAGAGGCATCTTCGATCGGACGTCGCACCGTACTGATCGCCACGGGCGCCACCGCCGCCACCCTGGCCGTGGGCGCCGCCGCCACATCCGAGGCCCCCGCGGCCGGGACGGCCGGAGCCGGGGACGCCGCCCCGGTGGCCGCCGCGGCGGTCTGCACCCTCACGAGGGAGATGACCGAAGGCCCCTACTACCTCGACGGACAGTTCGTCCGCGCCGACATCACCGAGAACAAGCCCGGCATCCCGCTCCGGCTCACCCTCACCGTCGTCGACGACGACACCTGCGCGCCGCTCGCGGGCGCCCTGGTCGAGGTCTGGCAAGCCGACCACCTCGGCGAGTACTCCGGCTTCGTCGGCAACAACGGCCACAACGAGCCCGACAACGGCCGGTTCCTGCGCGGCGGTGTGCTGACGAACTCCAGCGGCGTCGCGACCATCACCACGATCTACCCCGGCTGGTACCGGGGCCGGTGCATCCACATCCACCTCAAGGTGCACACGGACGTCACGCTCACCCCCGACGGCTCGTTCACCGGCGGCCAGGAGCTCCACACCGGCCAGCTCTACTTCGACGAGGCCGTCACCAGGAGGGTCGCGGCGCTCTCGCCGTACTCGACCAACACGGTCCCCCGCACCACGCTCGCCCAGGACTCCATCTACGACGGCGGGGGCGCCGCCTCCGGCCTGCTCACCCTGACGGCACTGGGCAGCTCCCCGTCGGCCGGCTACGCGGGCTCCCTGACGGTGGGGGTGGAGTCGAGCTGACGTAGCCCCTTCCGGCTCCGCTGCCGGATCTCCCCGCCCGGAGAGGCCCCGGCCTCCCTCCCAGACCGTGCGGGAGGGGGGGCGGCGGCATTGCGGTACTTCGGCGTTTCGGCGTTTCGGCGTTTCCGGGTTCGTGATCGGCGGCGTGAACCGATCAGCCGAGGTCGGTCGAAACCGATCGCACTCCGGTCGTATTCATACGGTTGCGACCAGGCACGATGCGCTCTCGATCTCCTGGGTACTGATCGGGCGAGCGCGGCTAGCGTGGGCGAGGTGCGGCAGTTCACCTTTGACGCCCGGCGCCCCGCGCCCAGACCGATCGACCCCTACCGAGAGGAGGCGGCCACGATGTCGGGCGGGGAGACAGACGGCGGAACCGGCGGCACCCGTGGCACCGGCCGCACCGGCGATCCCGGCGGCGGCGGTTCCGTCGAAACCCCCGAAAAGCTCTTGCTGAAACGGCACTTCACCGAAGAGAACCTGCCCCGGGTGAGGGCCCAGGTCGAGGACACGGCAGCCGCGGCGGGGCTGGGCGGGGTGCGGCTCGGCGAGTTCACGCTGGCCGTCAGCGAGATCGCCGCCAACGCCGTCGAGCACGCCGGCGGCCACGGCCGGCTGGAACTGCGCCGGCTCCCGGACGAACTGGAGTGCCGTATCACCGACAACGGCCCCGGCTTCGTCCCGGCCATCCCCGAACTCCTCCCCGGCCTCACCGACGACTGCCCCGGCCGCGGCCTCTGGCTCGCCCACCTGGTCGCAGACCGCCTGACGGTCACGACCCACACCACGGGCGAGGGCGCCGCGGTGACGCTGGCGATGCGGTTGAGGTGAGCCGCCGGGCCGACGGTTCCACTCCGGTCGACACACGGAGAGTGTCCCAACTGGGCCGTAATCACCGGTAGTTGAGAGATACATCCCCAGCGCGTTCACAGCAGCACATAAAGGTTCTCTTCAGATGCGCTCCTAACTTCATGCACATGACGGAGAACACCACACCCCAGAACGCACACCAGGCCTCCACGCAGGACGCCACCGGCAAACACCGCCGGGACAAGAGCGTCCAACGGCGCCGGGTCCTCATCGGCGGTGCCTCGGTCGCCGCCGTGGGCGGGCTCGCGGCGGCCGGCCTGGCGGCGGCCACCACCGACAGCGGCACCGCGTCGAGCACCACCGCCGACTCCTCCTCGACCTCCGAGTCGTCGTCCGAGTCGTCGTCCTCCTCGACCAGCAGCGTCTGTGTCCTGAACGCCGAGGTCACCGAGGGTCCGTACTCCCTCGACGGCGCCCTGGTCCGCGAGGACATCCGGGAGGACAAGGAGGGCTTCGAGGTCCAGTACACCTTCACGGTCGTCGACGTCGCCAACGACTGCGCCCCGCTCGCGGGCGCCCTGGTGGAGATCTGGCACGCCGACCACCTCGGCGAGTACTCCGGCTTCGTGGGCGGCAACGGCCACCAGGAGGAGGACAACGGCACCTTCCTGCGCGGCGGGCAGATGACCGACGAGAACGGTCAGTGCAGCATCACCTCGATCTGGCCGGGCCACTACGTCTCCCGCTGCACCCACGTCCATATGCGAGTGCACACGGACGTCACCCTCACCGACGACTCCTACACCGGCGGCGAGGTCATCCACACCGGACAGCTCTTCTTCGACGAGGAGATCAACGCGGAGATCCAGGCGCTGGCCCCGTACTCGGAGAACACCACGAGGGAGACGCTCCTCTCGGAGGACAGCATCTACGACGACGGGGGCGCGTCCAGTGGTCTGCTGACGCTCACCGCGCTGGGCAGCGGCGTGTCGGACGGCTTCAAGGCGACGCTGACCGTGGGCGTCGACAGCGGCGACTGACAGCCGATACGCGTCAGAGGTTGCGCGATCCGGCCGGTTCGACGACCGCGGACTCGGCGTCGTGGCCGGTCGCGGCGCTCCCTGTGCCCCTCTCGGGCGCGGGGAGCGCCGCCTTCTCCCTCAGGTGGGCGCGGATCGAGTACGTCAACGCCGCCGCCCAGAGCACGTACACGGCCAGGTACACCACCGTGCTCACCGCGCCCGACGCCGCGATCCAGTCGCTCTTCAGCAGCGTACGGACGTTGGTGGCGATGATGACGCCGCCGACCGCGGAGCCCAGGACGCGCGGCGGGACCAGACGGACCAGCCAGGCGGCGATGGGGGCGGCGATCAGACCGCCGAGCAGGAAGGCGGCGACCCAGGCCCAGTCGAGGCCCTGGGAGCCGAGGGAGAAGAGGAAGCCGAGGCTCGCGGCGACCGCGACGAGGAACTCGCTCGTGTCGATCGAGCCGATGACCTTGCGGGGCTCCATCCGGCCGCTGGCCAGCAGCGCGGGCGTCCCGACCGGGCCCCACCCGCCCCCGCCGGTGGCGTCCAGGAAGCCGGCGACCAGGCCGAGCGGCGACAGGAACCGCTTCCGCAACGGCTGGCCGAGCCGTTCCTTGGGCAGTCCGCGCAGGGTGAAGCGGGACAGGACGTAGAGGCCGAGACCGAGCAGGATCAGCGACATCAGCGGCGCGGCGACCTCGGTGGAGAGGTTCGACAGGACCGTGGCCCCCAGGAACGCGCCCACCGCGCCCGGCACACCGATCCTGGTGACGACCTTCCAGTCCACGTTGCCGAACCGCCAGTGCGAGGCGCCCGACATCAGCGTCGTACCGATCTCGGCGAGGTGGACCGTGGCCGAGGCCGCGGCCGGGTTGGTGCCCATGGCGAGCAGCAGCGTCGTCGAGGTGACCCCGTAGGCCATGCCCAGGCTGCCGTCCACCAGTTGGGCGCCCAGACCCGCAAGCGCGAGCAGTACCAGCGTCCGCATCGAGTTCGTCCCGCCTTTCCTAGCTTCCCCACCGGCTGAGTAGGGATTGGCCGGGCCACAGTACGGGACCGAACTGAGGAAAGGCTGAGGACGAGATAACGATCCGGTGCGGGTTCGCTCCGCCACGGGGACACGGTCACCGGCTGCCCACCGGTTACGGGTTCTCCCAGGCGGCCGGTTCCGCCGCCAGCTGCTTCACCGGCTCGGGCAGCGCACCGGCCGCGATGTCGGCCACGGTGACGCCCTCCAGGATGCGGCGGACGTTGGCCCGCAGGGCGATCCAGAGGGGCAGCAGGGGTTCGGCGGAACCAGTGTAGGTCAGCCCCGTGGGCCGCTCGCCGCGTACGGACACGATGGGCCCGTCGACGGTACGGATGATGTCGGCGACGGTGATCTCGCCGGGGTCGCGGGCGAGCCGGTATCCCCCGCTCCCACCCCGCCGGCTGGTGACCAGCCCCCCGCGCCGCAGATCCCCGAGGATCCCCTCCAGGAACTTGTGCGGAATCTCCTGCGCCGAGGCGATGACCTCCCCCTTGACCGGCCCCTCCTCCTGCCGCACGGCCAACTCCAACACAGCCCGTACCGCGTAGTCCGCCCGCGCAGAGATCCTCATGGGGCCATTGTCGCCTGCTTGGCACCGCCGCCCAGCACCCCGCGCCCCATTAGGGGCGCGAGGCGGATATGCGGCTCCGCCGCGTGGGCGCGAGCAACCACGAACGACCCGCAGTCGGCGACAGACGGTCTCGACCGAGCTCCTAGCCGAGCCGGATCACATTCCAGGACAGCGGCTCAAGAACCGCGCTCAACACCCCGTCCCGAAGCACCGCCCCCTCAACCGCATGCGGAACCACCCTCTCCGGCTCCTCCAACGTGTTCCGCGCGTCAGGATCGGCATCGGCAACCGCACTGTGCTCGACAACCCGGCTCAACTCCAGCCCGTTCAGCACCACTTCCAACGGCAGCGCAGCGTCCCGGCTGCGGTTCACCGCGAAAACGGTCACCGCCCCGTCGTCGGCCCGCACCGCCGTCGCATGCAGCAGCGCCGCTTCCCCGTACTTCTTCGTCTCGTACGTCGGCGAGTCCACCCGTACGTCGAGCACCTGACCGCGCCCGTACCGCGAGGCCTGCGCGAAGGGGAAGAAGGTCGTCTGCCGCCAGGCGGGTCCGCCCGGCTCGGTCATGATCGGGGCGATGACGTTGACGAGCTGGGCGAGACAGGCGACGGTGACCCGGTCGGCGTGCCGCAGCAGCGCGATCAGCAGGGAACCGAAGACGACCGCGTCCATGACGCTGTAGTTGTCCTCCAGCAGACGCGGGGCCTCCGGCCAGTCCAGCGGGTTCTCCTTCGCGGAGTCCTCCCACTCCTGGAGGTACCAGACGTTCCACTCGTCGAAGGAGAGGTTGATCTTCTTCTTGGACTTGAGCTTCGCGCCCACGTGGTCGGCGGTGGCGATCACGTTCTCGATGAAGGACTCCATGTCGACGGCGGAGGCGAGGAAGGAGTCGTAGTCGCCGTCGGTGGGCCAGTAATAGGCGTGCAGGGAGACGTAGTCGACGAGGTCGTACGTCTCCTCCAGGACCGTCGCCTCCCAGGCGGCGAAGGTCGGCATGGACTGGCTGGAGGAGCCGCAGGCGACGAGTTCGACGCCGGGGTCGATCTGGCGCATGGCGCGGGCGGTCTCGGCGGCGACACGGCCGTACTCCTGGGCGGTCTTGTGGCCGGTCTGCCAGGGGCCGTCCATCTCGTTGCCCAGGCACCAGAGTTTGATGCCGAAGGGGTCCTTGTCGCCGTGGGCGACGCGGAGGTCGGACAGGGCCGTGCCGGCGGGGTGGTTGGCGTACTCCTGGAGTTCCAGGGCCTCGGCGACGCCTCGGGTGCCGAGGTTGAGGGCCATCATGGGCTCGGCCTGGGGGCCGATCTTCTTCAGGAAGGCGATGTACTCGGAGAGGCCGAAGCGGTTGGTCTCGGTGGAGCGCCAGGCGAGGTCGAGGCGGCGGGGGCGGTCCTCCACCGGACCGACGGAGTCCTCCCACTTGTAGCCGGAGACGAAGTTGCCGCCGGGGTAGCGGATCGTGGTGACGCCCAACTCCCGGACCAGCTCCAGCACATCGGTGCGCAGGCCCGCCTCGTCGGCCGTCGGGTGGCCCGGCTCGTGGATCCCGGTGTAGACGCAGCGGCCGAGGTGTTCGACGAAGGAGCCGAAGAGTCGGGGGTTGACCTCGCCGACCGTGAAAGCGGGGTCGAGGGTGAAGCGGGCGGTACGGGACATGGGAGCCCTTCGTCGTTCGACATTACGGATGGCGCTCGTTACATCGAACGGGACGCTAGGGTCGAAGTCAGGGCGCGTCAATGGGGGCCGGGTGCCCGGGCGTCCGCCGTGCACGACGAGTGGCGCGTGCGGGTTGTACGTGGCTGGTCGCTCTCCCGCTCTCGGTCGGCCGATCTTCAACGACCGCTGGATTTTGTGGTGTCGGGCCGCAGCGGCCACATAGGGTCGGGCCGAGGAGGGGGGACCCGGGCGATGAGCGGCGAGGGCGCGGCGGAGGTCGGCGGTCTGCGGAGGGTCGCCGCGCGGGCGCGGGCGGCGTTGTCGCCCTCTCGGTCCTCCGCCGAGATGCGGAAGTTGACCGTCGGGCTCGCCAAGGCGGTGCGGGCGAGGCTGGACGCGCCCGTCGGGGTACGGGAGTTGGGGGCGGCGCTGTGTGCGGAGATGAGCGCCCGGCGGGGTGGGCGGCCGGTGGAGTTGCGGTTCGAGCGGTTTCCGGACGAGTTCGAGGTCACGGGGTTGTGGATGGAGTTCCCGGACTTCGACCTGGTGATCGTCGAGGAGCGGGCGGAGACGGTGCAGCAACTGGTCATCCTGGGCCATGAGTTGTGGCACATGCACGCCGGGCACTGTCATCACCATGTGAAGGGCGCCGACGCCGCCGCGATCGCGCTGTCCGGGCGTGCGGGGTGGCGCGGGTCCGCGCTCTCCCCCAAGCTGTCGGCCGCGTTCGAGCAGGGCGGCACCCCGATCGCGGCCCGCAACGGCTCGCACGCCTCCGAGGAGCGGGAGGCCGAGGACTTCGGGCACCTCCTCGCCACCGCCTTCCGTGCCTGGGTGGACACCGGGCCGGGCGGCGGCGGTCCCGTCGACCCGGCCGACCCCGTGGGGCGGGCCATCCAGGCGTCCCTGGGCTGTCGCAGGCCCCGCGGATGAGAGGAGCCGCCGTGGCCGTGACGACGACGGGGGCCATGAGTCCCGCCGACTTCTTCGGCGGGCTGTACATCTCCTTCTGGATCCCCACGGCCGTGCTGACCGCCGCCCTGATGATCAAGCTGCCCAGCATCGTGAAGCTGTGGCGGGAACCGCTGCTGCGCGCGGTCGGCGGGCTGCTGCTGCTCGCCTGCTGTGTGTTCGTGTTCGCGGTGCCGTCGACGATCGCGTGGACCAACCGGGTCGCCGGGGTGCCGAACATCGCCGCGCCCTGGGTGTACTCCCTGATCACCGCGTTCTGCGCGTCCGGTCTGCTGCTGATCGTCGCCTGGCGGCACGGCCCGCCCGACAGCTCCGCGACGACCCGCCGGGCCCGGCGCCGGGTCGTCGCCGTGTACGCGTCGGTGATCGTCCTGCTGTGGGTGCTGTTCGCGCTGGCCGACGTCGACGAGGAGCGGCTGCGCGATCTCGACACGTACTACGCCACCACGCCCTTCATGCGCGAGGAGATCCTTCTCTACCTGGTCGCGCACACGGCCGCCTGCGTGATCACGTACCGGCTGATCCGCGACTGGGTCCGCGTGAACGGCCTCGACCTGTGGCTGCGCGGCGGTCTCAAGGCGCTGGGCATCGGCTACGCGCTCAACCTGGTGTTCGACGCCGCGAAGCTCACGGCGCTGGTCGCCCGCTGGACCGGGCACGACCTGGACTGGCTGAGCACCCATCTCGCGCCGCCGGTGGCCGCCGTGGCGGCCATCTTCGTCGCGGTCGGCTTCATCCTTCCGCACGGCGGCCAGTATCTGCACGACCGCTGGCGGGTACGGGTCGGCCTCTGGCGGCTGCGCCCCCTGTACCTGCTGACCCGCACCGCCGGCGGCCCCGGCGTCCCCTTCACCCTGCGCGCCCCGGCGGAGCTGCGCCTCACCCGCCGCGAGACCTTCATCCGCGACGCCCTGCTCCAGCTCGGCCGCCACCTCGACGAGGACCTGCGCCGCCGTTCGTACGACGCGGCCCTCGCCCTCGGCCACACCCCGGCCCGGGCGAGAGCCCTGGCCGCCGCGATCACGATCCAGGACGCGCTGGCCGCGCGGAGGCGGTCGCCCGTCGACGGGCCGACGGCGTCCGCCCCGCCGTTCGCCACCTCCGATCTCCTCCAGGACATCGAGGCGGTGTCGCGGATGCTCCGCCGGACGGCCGACATCGAGGCGGTACGCACCCTCGCGGCCACCTCGGCGCGCGCGTCCTCCCCCCGCTGAGGCTGAAGCGGGGGGAGGAGATGGCGGCCGGGGTTCAGCCTGCGAACGGTGGCTGGGCGAGGCCCTTGCCCGCGCCCGGGACCACCAGCAGCGAGCCCGACAGGGGGTGCGGTGTGTCCGTGCCGACGCGGGCCGTGGTGATGTACAGGTCGGTCAGGTCGGGGCCGGCGAAGGCGCAGGCCGTGGGGCGGGGGGTGGGGAGGTCGATCACGCGGTCCAGGTCGCCGGACGGGGTGTAGCGGCGGACGGCGCCGCCCTCCCACAGGGCGACCCAGACACAGCCCTCGGCGTCGACGGTGAGGCCGTCGGGGAAGCCGGCGCCCTCCTCGATCGTCACGAAGGGGCGCCGGTCGACCGGCAGGTGGCCGTCGTAGTCGAAGACGTCGATGCGGCGGGTCGGTGAGTCGATGTAGTACATCAGCCGTCCGTCGGGGCTCCAGCCGGTGCCGTTGCTGACGGCGACGTCGTCGAGGATCGGCGTCACGGTGCCGTCGCCGGTGATCCGGCGCAGGGTGCCGCCGCCCGGGGCCTCGTCGTAGCGCATGGTGCCGGCGAAGAGGGAGCCGTCGGGGGCGACGGCGGCGTCGTTGGCGCGGCGGCCGGGGACGGGCTCGTGGTGCAGCCACCGGAAGCCGCCGTCGGCGTCGCGCAGCCCGACGCCGTCCCGGAGGTTGAGGACGAGGCCGCCGCCGGCGCGGGGCTTGACGGCGCCGACGTGTTGTTCGGTGACGAGGACCGTGCGGCGGCCGTCGGCCGGGTCGAACGTGTAGACGCGGGAGCCGAGGATGTCGATCCAGATCAGCCGCTGGGCTTCGGCGTCCCAGGTGGGACCCTCGCCGAGGGTCGCGTACTCCCGTACCGCTACTTCGTAGGTGCTCATGCCACGCTCCGGTATCCGAGGCGCTCGGAGAGTTCCGCGGCGCCCTTGACGGCCAGCTGTTCCAGCTCGATACGGCGCTCGTCGCTCCAGCGGATCATGGGGACGGAGATCGAGAGCGCGGCGACGACCTTGCCGGCGCGGTCGCGGACCGGGGCGGCGACGCAGGAGACATCGGGGTTGGACTCCCGGCTCTCCACGGCGAGACCCCGCTCACGGATCCGCGCCAGGGCCTCCCGCAGGGCGGCCGGGTCGGTGATGCTGTTGGGTGTCATGGCGACCAGATCGGCGTTGTCCGGGATACGGGCGTTCAGCTCGGCCTCGGGAAGGGAGGCGAGGAGCATCTTGCCGACGGAGGTGCAGTGCGCCGGGAGGCGGCGGCCGGCGGCGGAGACCATGCGGACCGCGTGCGTGGAGTCGACCTTGGCGATGTAGATGACGTCCGTGTACTCCAGGATCGCCACGTGCACCGTCTCGTCGCAGGTCTCGGCCACGGACCGGGCGACCTGCTGGCCCTCGGCGGCGAGGTCCAGCTGCTCGGCGTAGCGGCTGCCGAGCTGGTACGGGCGGACGCCGAGGCGGTAGCGTCCCGGCTGGCCCTGCACCGGCACGATGTACGCGCGGGCGGCGAGCGTGGTGACCAGCTCGTGCACCGTGGTGCGCGGCAGCTGGAGCTTGCGCACGATGTCGGGGGCCGACAGTGTGCCGTCCCCGTCGAGGAAGAGCTCCAATATGTCGAGCGCCCGGGTCACGGCAGGTACTAGGCGTCCCACGGTCGGCCCCCTCCCTTGTCTCTGTGAGTCTGTTCGAAATTTCAACAGACGATCGGCATAACGAACACAGGCTAGTCAACGGGATGCGGGCGGGCAATGGTCGGGTGCGCTCTGTGACGGGGGAACAGCCTGACCGCGCCCCTTGGGGGCGCGGCTGTCCTCCGCTTTCCAGCCGACCGAGACGGGTGGGCGGGCGAAGAGTCAGCGGCGGGAACGCGGGTCGCCCAGTTCGCCGCGTAGGCGCTGGGCCCTGAGGACCAGCTCCAGTTCGAAGCGGCGGTCGGGGTCGTCTATCTCGTCGCCCCACAGCTCACGGATCTGGCGGAGGCGGTAGCGGACGGTCTGGGGGTGGACGCCGAGGCGGGTGGCGACCTCGGGGGCGCCGCCGCGGGTCTCCAGCCAGGCGAGCAGGGTTTCGGCGAGGCGGCGGCCATGGGTGGGGCCGCAGTGGGCGAGGGGGGCGAGGCAGCGCAGGGCGAGGTCGTCGATCAGTTCCTCCGGCTGGAGGAGGACCAGGGCCTCGGTGTGCTCGGTGCAGTGCAGGACCTCCCCGCCGGGCAGTAGGCGCCGCTCCATCAGCCGTACGGCGGCCTCGGCCCAGCGCAGCGACTTCGCCGCCTCGGCCAGCGGTACGGGCGGGCCGATGGCGCCGGACCAGCCGGTGAGGGCGCGGTGGAGGAGTTCGGGGCGGCCGGCGGCGTCCGGCTCGGGGACGACCATGCGCGGCTGCTCGTACTCCATGTCGAGGAGGACGCCCTGGCCGACGGCCGGGGCCATGGCCTCGCGGGCGGGGCGCAGCAGCACGCCGACCGCGACCTTCTCCGGGAGGGCCCAGCCGATCCGGGCCGCCCGTTCGGTGAGCGCGTCGGCGGGGTCGCCCCGGTGGTGCTCGGCGAGGAGGAGTTCCATGAGCCGGCGCTGCAGGCGCAGCCGCTCGCCCGCCTGCCGGGCCGCCGCCTCCGCGTAGCCGCGCACCGACTGGTCCACCAGGCCGTCCAGGTACTCGTATCCGGCGTCGACGAGCTCGTACATCGCGGGCGGCGGGATCTCCACCCGCTGCCCGATGTCCGCGAAGCGGCGCCAGGCGAGGCGTACGCCGAGACGGTAGATGGCCTGGAGGGAGTCCAGGCTGCGGCCGTTCAGCCCCTCTCCCCGGCCGAACTCCTGGAAGACACCGGGGGGAACGCGGGGGCGGCCCTCGGCGGTCTCCAGGTGCTGGACGAAGACCTCGATGGCGCGGCGGATGCCGATGAGGGCCATCGGTTCGCCGGAGTCGTCGAGGACGAGGGGCAGGTGGGGGTATTCGCGGCGGATCTCGCGCAGGATCTCCTCGGCGAGGGCGGGGGCCTCGGCCATGGCGATCGCGGCGAACTGCCGTACCTGGAGGCGCGGCACATCGTGCCAGGCGGAGCGGACGGTGACGGTTCCCGGGCGCCCGGTCACGTCTCAGCGCTCCTGGCCGGCGTTCTCGTAGGTGATGAGCGGGGTGTTCGGCTGGTCCGGCGTCGCGTCGAGCAGCGCGACGACGCCGAGCGCGGCCCCCACGGCGAGCGCGGCGGCGGCCACCATGGTCAGCGCGGCGGCGAGCAGTCTGGACATCGCAGGGTCAGCCTCTCTGTCGAAAGGTCGTCCCCCACCCGGGCACCCCGCACCGACCGGGACCGTCCGATGGTCCCCAAGTCTGTCCGGCGACTCCCGCCCGCTTCGCGACGGGACCTCCTGACGGACCCTGGGCCGGCGCCCCGCCCAGGCCGCCGGCTCCGGCCCAGTGTCAGCAATGCATTGACACTGCGTCAAGACTCCGCCTACGGTTCCCGGCCCAAGTGGGTGCCCTCCGGCTTCCCTCACATGGGTGCCTTCCGGCCCCTGCCGCACGCGCACAGCCCCCTCCTCGGTGTCGACCCCACGCACGCCTACCCGAGTCGCACCTCCCAACGCCCCTGGAGTGCCCGGATGCGCCGTACAGCCCACCCGTCGCCCGACCACCACCCCTCATCGAGGCCCTTCGGGCCGCACCTTCCGGTCGCCTTCTCATTGGTTCTGCTGGGTCTCGGCACCTTCCTGCTGGTGCTCGCGCCCCTGCTCGCGTGGTACGTGGAGCCACGGGCCGCCGTGAACCCGATCGACATCGACACGACCGCCGTCTACACCGGCACGGGCAGCGTCTTCGACGTGGAGCAGGTGAAGACCGTGCCGGACCAGAAGATCACCGTGACCCAGCGGGTACGCGGCGACGTGGCCGAAAGTGAGCGCAGCGGGGCCGCCGTCTGGGACGTGACGACCACGGTGGACACCGACAAGACACTGCCGGCCGCCGATCCGCACGACGCGCTGGACTTCACCCCGCACCGCTGGGTCAGCGACCGCAGGACCAACCGGCCCGTCCACTGCTGCGACGAGAAGCCGTACATCGAGGGCGAGGCGTACCTGAAGTTCCCCTTCGATGTACAGGAACGCTCCTACCGCTGGTGGGACAACACCCTCGGCGCGACGGTCACGCTCCACTACAAGGACCGCAAGAAGATCCGCGGCTACGAGGGACTGCGCTTCACGGCGAAGGTCCCGGCCACCAAGACCGGTACCCGCCTCGTCCCCGGCGCCCTCGTCGACGAGCCGACCCGGCCACAGGTGCTCGCCGAGGAGTGGTACGCCAACCACGGCATCGAACTCGTCGTCGACCAGAGCACAGGGCGAGTGCTCTACGCGCAGACCGGGCCGCGCCGGACCCTGCGGGCGCCCGGCGGCAACGAGGACGCGGCGGTACTGCTCGACGCGCGGAAGCTGGCGTTCACCCCGGCGACCCAGAAATTCGCCGTCGACCAGGCCGAGAAGGACAGTGGGCTGCTGCGACTGGTGGGGCGCACGGTGCCGATAGGTGCCGCTGTGGTCGGTTTCGCCCTCGCCGCGACGGGTGCCGTATTGGTCGTACGGGGCAGGCGGCGCCCTGATACGTCCGAGTCGTCCCAGGAGCCGATCACGATGTGACAGGGCGTCAGCTCAACAAACCCCGGAAATTGTCACGCCGGTGAGTAGCAGCTTCGAACCGCTCGGCGAAAACTATCCACCCCACCTGAGCACAGCCCGCCCACACCTCGCCCATACGCCCCGGATTCCCTGCGACTGGACCGACCCCTACTGGAACGACCCCTACTGGAACGACCCCCCACAGCGAAGTTCTCTCCCCCGCTGAGTTCCGCACCCCGAGACGAGTTGGAGCACCCATGCCCCAGCACGTGCCGTTCTCGCTGGTCGACACGTTCCCGCGTGGCGTCCGGCACGAGGCGGCGGGCGCCCCACCGCCACGCCGCATCGTCTTCCTCGCCCGCCGTGACCTCGGTAATCCGGCAGCGGGGGGCTCCGAGCTCCTCGTCGACCGGCTCGCCGAGGGCCTGACCCGACTCGGCCACCAGGTCACCCTGCTGTGCGGCGGCCCCGCGGCCGTCCGCGACTACCGGGTCGTGTCGGCCGGCGGCGACCTGAGCCATCATCTGCGGGCCAGATCCACGTTCGCCCGCCAGGTCGGCGACTGCGACCTGCTCGTCGAGGTGTGCAACGGCATGCCGTATCTGACGCCGCTGTGGCATCGCGGGCCCACGCTCTGCCTCGTCAACCATGTGCACACCGATCTGTGGCAGCTGCGGTTCGGCGGTCTGCTGGCGCCGGCGGCGCGGCTCGGCCGAAGACTCGAACACTGGGCGCTGACCGGTGCGCAGCGTCGCAATCTCGTGGTCGCGGTCTCCCCTTCCACCGCCGGCGCGCTCCGCTCGATCGGTGTGGAGCGGGAGCGGATACGGGTCGTCCACAACGGCGTCGAGGAGCCGGGGCCGCGGGCCGCGCGCTCCGCCGAGCCGCTGTTCGTGGCCGTGGGGCGGCTGGTCGAGTACAAGCGGATCGATCTGCTGCTGCGGCTGTGGGAGCGGGTGCGGCCCGTGACCGGCGGGCGGCTGGTGATCGTCGGCGACGGGCCCGAGAGGGCCCGGCTGGAGGCTCTGGCCGGGCCCGGTGTCGAGTTCGCCGGGCATGTTTCCGAGGGCGAGAAGCACCGGTTGCTGTGTGCGGCCTGGTTGTTGCTGCATCCGTCGGCCGTCGAGGGGTGGGGGCTGGTCGTCACCGAGGCCGCCGTCCGGGAGACGCCGGCCATCGCCTTCGATGTGCCCGGGCTGCGGGATTCCGTGGTGGACGGGGAGACCGGGGTGCTGGCTCGGGGGGAGTCCTCGTTCGCCGCGGCGTGGTGTGCGCTCGCCCTCTCGGGGGAGCGCCGGGAGTGGATGGGGAAGGCCGCGCGGGAGCGGGCCGCGCGTTACCGGTGGGCTCACACGGTTCGGCGGTTTCGGGATGTCGCCGGAGAAGCTGTGCGGGGTTGGGGTTCGACGTGAGCGCCAAACGGAGTGCCGCGACTGACGGACGGCGAGTGCGGGATCGTCTTGGCTGGTCACTCCCCCATCGCGGCGGAGCCGCACACGTCACGGCCTCGCGCCCCTTGAGGGGCGCGGATGCTCAGCGGCGCTTCAAAGATCCCTCTTTGCAGCGGTCCCTCGCTCTCTTTCGGGCCTTTATGCGGGAGCAGGAGGACCCCGAGTACTGCTATTCGCTGCTCGCTCGCGACGCCGTCGATCAGGTCGAGGCGTACGGCGGGGTCGTCGACGGTCGTACCGTCGTCGACGTCGGCGGGGGTTCCGGCTACTTCACCGAGGAGTTTCGGCGGCGGGGAGCGCATGCGTATCTCTTCGAGCCGGACTCGCGGGAGCTGGGAGCCGAGCCGCCCGACGGGGCCGTCGTCGCCGATGGGTATTTGTTGCCCCTTGGTGATGGGGTCGCGGATGTGGCCTTCTCCTCCAATGTGCTGGAGCATGTGGCCGATCCGCAGACGTTTCTCAGTGAGCTCGTACGTGTGACCCGGCCCGGCGGGCTGATCTACGTGTCGTTCACCAACTGGCTGTCCCCTTGGGGCGGGCACGAGTGGGCTCCCTGGCACTACCTGGGGGCGGAGCGGGCTCGGGCCCGTTATCGGCGGCGTACCGGGAAGGACGCCAAGCACACCCTCGGCGAGAACCTCTTCGCCGTGCACATCGGACGCACTCTGCGGCAGGTGCGCGACCGGGACGACGTGACGGTCGTGTCGGCGCGCTCCCGCTACTGGCCGTTTCTCGCGGAGACCGTCGTGAAGGCGCCGGGACTGCGCGAGTTCGCCACCTGGAACCTCCTTCTCATTCTCCGGCGGTGTCCACCATGACGAGCACGGTCCAGGCTCCACCTCCCGCGCCGGTACGGCCGGTCGGCACGACCGAGGGACCTCCTGCGGGCCCTCGGTCGCGGCGCTGGCTGCTGGGGTTCTGGGCCGTGGTGTTCGTGCTGCTCGTCGCCGTGCAGCCGGGGCGGCAGACCTTCGACACCAAGCTGGGGGTGACGACCGATCCCTGGCAGTTCCTGGCCGATCTCGGGCAGCTCTGGCACGACCGGGGCGGGTTCGGTGGGATCCAGGACCAGTACGTCGGTTATGCGTGGCCGATGCTGCCGTACTACGGGCTCACCGATGCGGTGGGGCTGCCGGTGTGGCTGGCGGAGCGGTTGTGGTTGTCGCTGATCGTGTCGGTCGCCTTCTGGGGAGCGCTGCGGCTGGCCGAGCGGCTGGGGGTGGGGAGTCCGCCCGCCCGGCTGGTGGCCGCCGCCGCTTACGCGCTGTGGCCCGTCTTCACCACCGTCGTCGGGTCCACCTCGGCCGCCGCGCTGCCGGGGGCCTTTCTGCCGTGGGTGCTGCTGCCGTTGACGAACGAGCGGTACAGCGCGCGGGTCGCGGCGCTGCGGTCGGCGCTCTTCATTCCCTTCATGGGCGGGGTCAACGCGGCGGCGACGCTGGCCTCGCTGTTGCCCGTCGGGCTGTATCTGCTCACCCGGCCGCGCGGGCCACGGCAGCGGAAGCTGATCGCGTGGTGGGTGCCGGGGGTTCTCCTGGCGACCGCCTGGTGGGTCATACCGCTGCTGCTGCTCGGGGTCTACGGCGAGAACTTCCTTCCCTATGTGGAGAGTTCGCAGACCACGACCGCCCCCATGTCCGCCACCGAGGCGCTGCGCGGCGCCGGGAACTGGGTGGCGTATCTGAACTTCGGTGAGGCCTGGCTGCCGGCCGGGTGGTCCGTCGCCGCCTCGGTGATCGTGATCGTGTGCTCGGCGTTCGCGGCGGGGCTGGGCCTCGCGGGGCTCGCCCGGCGGGACATGCCCGAGCGGCAGTGGCTGGTGCTGACCGTCCTCGTCGTCGCGCTCATCACGCTCGCCGGCTACGGGGGTTCCTTCGGGGCGCCCTTCCACGGGGTGGTCCAGGACTGGCTGAACGCGGGGCTCGCGCCCTTCCGGAACATCTACAAGTTCCAGACGGGGCTGGCGCTCGCGCTCGTGCTGGGGCTGGCGCATCTGGTGGGGGTGGCCGTACAGGAGCGTGGGGCGCGCCGGGTGCGGGGGCGGCGGTTCGCGCCGCTCGTCGCCGCCGTGCTGGTGCTTCCGGGGCTGCTGTGGCCGTATCTGAACGGCTCGGTGCTGCAACCGGGGTCGTTCCAGGAGCTGCCCAAGTACTGGCAGGCCACGGCGGACTGGCTGGAGAAGTACTCGCCGGATTCGCGGGCGCTGGTGGTGCCCGCCACCGCGCACGGCATCTACACCTGGGGCTCCACGATCGACCAGCCCCTCGACGTGCTCGCCGACTCCCGCTGGGCGCAACGCGACTACGTGCCCTTCGGCACCCCCGGCAACCGGCGCGCGATGGACGCGGTCGAGCAGGCGCTGCTGACCGGCGGCCAGGTCCCGGGGCTCGCGGACTACTTGAGCCGGGCGGGGCTGTACTACGTCGTCGTACGCAATGATCTGGACCCCGACCAGATCGGTTATGTGCCGACCACGACCGTGAAGCGGACCCTGGAGCAGTCCGGGTACGAGCGGGTGACGGGGCTGGGGCCGGTGATGACCGGCGGGCGGATCGCCGAGGACACGCCGCTGCAGGTCGAGGGGCTGTATCCGAGGCAGCGGGCCGTGGAGATCTACCGGCCGGCGGAGGGCGTGCCGCGGCCCGGGCAGGCCGGGCTGAAGGCGATCGCCGACACCGCCGTGGTCTCCGGCGGCCCCGAGTCGCTGCTGCCGCTCGCCGCCGACCCGCAGCTGCGCGACCGCGCCACCGTGCTGACCGGCGACAACCACCCCGGCCTCGGCACCCCTGCCGTCCAGGTCGTCGGTGACGGGCTGCGGCTGGCGGACACCCGGTTCGGGCTGGTCAACGCCAACACGTCGTACACGTACACGGCGGACGAGCGGAACCCGAGCGGGAGCGTGCAGGATCCGGGCAGGAAGCCGAAGCAGATCCTGCCGGTGCGGGGGCTCGGCCATCAGACCGTGGCCGAGCTGCGCGGGGCCGCGAAGGTGACCGCGTCCACCAGCGGCAACTGGCTGTTCCACCTCCCCCAGTACGACCCGGTCAACGCCTTCGACGGCGACCCGGCGACCGCGTGGGCGGAGGGGGCGCCCGGCTCGGCGAACGGGCAGTGGCTGCGGATCGACTTCGACGAGGCGCTGGAGCTGCCGTCGACGTTCGAGGTCACGCCGTTGCCGCAGGACGGGGTGCGGTCGGCGCCGACACGGATCAAGGTCGAGACCGAGCGGGGCTCGCGCTCCACGAATCTGCAGGCCGACGGGTCCACGCAGACGGTCAATGTCCGTCCCGGCGACACCAGTTGGCTGAAGATCACGATCCTCGACTCGGCGGAACGACACGCCGGGATCGTCGGCGCGGGCTTCTCCGAGATCGAGATCCCCGGCGTCGAGGTCACCCGGATGCTGCGGCTGCCCACCGACGCCGAGGTCCCCGACGTCACGGAGGCCGACGCCGAGGTGATCTCCCTGCACCGGGCCACCGACCCGACCGGCCTCTCCCCGACCGGCACGGAACCCGGGCTGCACCGCACCTTCGCCACCTCCACGGCGGGCACGTACGAGGTGAGGGCGACCGCCGTACCCGTGCCGGGCGAGGACCTCGACCAGCTGCTGTACGACGTCGCCCCCGAGCAGCAGACCCGGATCACGGCGACCGCCGACTCCACGGCCGCGCTGGGCGCCGGTCTCTCGCCGCGCAATCTCACCGACGGCGACCTGACCACGGCCTGGATCGCGGGCGACGACCCGACCATCCATCTGAGCTGGGGCGACAAGTGGCCGATCAGCTCGCTCGTCCTGGCCCCGGCGGGCGGACTGTCGACCCGGCCGACCCAGGTCGAGATCAGCTCCCCGGACGGTGCCGTCATCGCCGGTGTCGACGAGAACGGCTGGGTCCGCTTCGACCCGATCACCACGGACCAGCTCGACATCACCATCACCGAGACGGCCCCCCTCACCCTCCACAACCCCGTCGCCGACGACGATCTGCGCCTCCCGGTCGGCCTGACCGAGGCCTACATCCCGGCCCTCGACCAGTACCGCACCCCGCAGCCCGCCCCCACCCGCGAGTTCGAGCTGCCGTGCGGCGAGGGCCCGGTGGTGGAGGTGGACGGCAAGTCGTACGAGACGAGCGCGAAGGGGACGGTACGGGACCTGGTGGAGCGCCGCGCGATCGAGGTGACTGTCTGTCAGGGCTCCGCCGTCAACCCGGAGTTGGAGCTCGGCTCCGCCGACCGGCACACCGTCGAGTCCGAGGACTCCGGCGCCCTGGCCGTCACGGATGTCACCCTGACCCGGGGCACGGTCGCCGAGCCCTCCGCCACCGGCCGCGACCTCGGCATACGGGACTGGCTCGGCGACCGCCGCGAGGTGACCGTCGGCGAGGGCGCCGCCTCGTACCTCACCACGTACGAGAACTTCAACGAGGGCTGGACGGCCACGCTGGGCGGCCGTGAACTCACCCCCGTACGCCTCGACGGCTGGCAGCAGGGCTGGCGGATCCCCGGCGGCGCGGGCGGCACGGTCAAACTGTCGTACGAGCCGTCCGTCACGTACGAGGCCGGGCTGATCGGCGCGGGTGTGGGGCTGGCGGCCCTGGTCGGCCTCGCCCTGTGGCGCCGCCGGGAGCCCAACCCGGACGCCCCGCAGCCGGTGCCGCCGGGCCCGGGGCTGTGGCTGGGCACGGTGGCGCTGACGCTGGTCGGAATCGTGATCGCCGGCTTCTTCGCCCTGCTGGTCCCCCTCCTGGCCCTCCTCGCCTGGAAACGTCACGCCCTCCTCGTACCGATCGCCTTCCTCGCCCTCACCGGCGCCGGTATCGCCGCCGCCGTGGGCGCGGGCGAGCCGGTGGCGGCGGACGAGGGCGCGTTCGGGCCGGTGGCCCAGCTCCTCGCGCTGATCGGGCTGTTCGCGGCGCTGGTGACCGTGGGGGCGGGGGCGGGCGTCGGGTCCACCGCCGCCGAACGCCCTGGCTCGACGCTGGAGTTCGGGGTACCGCCGGGGGCGGAGGCACCGACGGAGCCGTTGCCGCAGCGGAGGAGGACGACGGGGCGGGCGGCTGCGCCGAGCGCCGCGGCGCCTGCGGGGACGGGCGGCGGCCCGACGGGGAGCGCGACGGGTGGTCCGGCCGCCGGGCCGACGATCTCCGCGCGCGGCCCCGGTTCCCCGCAACCGAATCCTGCCCCTGCCTCTGCCCCTGACCCTGACCTCGACCCTCCGACCCGGCGGATCCCGTTCACGAAGCCGAGGTTCAGGGCGACGCAGCCGGATGACGAGGGCGGCCGGGGCGGGAGCGGCGCGGGCGGTGTCAACGGCACCGGCGGCGCCGGCAGTGGCACCGACGGGAAGGAAAGGGGCGAGCCGACATGACCGCACTGGAACACCCCGCCCGCGACGACGCGACCCGTGCCCCCGTCCGCATCCCCTTCCCGGTGGTCGACGAGATCTCCCGCCACTGCCTCCAGGAGGAGGAACCGGAAACCGTCCACATCGAGGTCCACCTCCCCGGCCGCGTGGACCCCGACCGCCTACGCACCGCCTTCATCGCGGCCCTCCACCAGCACCCCCGCATCCTCATGCGCGAGGTCCCGGGCCACTGGTACAGCCGCCGCTACGAGTGGGAACTGACAGCGGAGCCGGAGGTGGAGGTGGTGAGGTTCCTGCCGCCGGGCCCGCACGCGTTGCGCGACGCGAGAACAAGGGCCCTGATGGAGGCACCCCCGCTGTCCTTGTCTCCGCCGATCCGCTTGGAGGTGGTCGCGGGTGCGGGACCGGCGGTGGGCAGCGAGGCCAGCGACGATGTGGGCCACGCCGTCGGACGCACGGAGGCGGGGCCGACCGGGGGGAGGTTCCGCGACTCGGCGGTACGAGGTGCTGCTGCGGAGCCGACGCGCAACGGCACCGTCCTCTTCCTCACCATCAACCACACCGCCCTGGACGGCCCGGCCTGCCTCCGCATACTCGCCACCGCAGCGGAGCTGTACGGCGGCCGGAACAACTCCCCCACCGCACCCCCAGTCCGTTCCACCACCCCCGAAACAACACCCCCCGCCCCGGACACCCCCTCCAACTGGACCCCACCCGCCCGAGTAGCCCCCGGCACCCCCCAGCCCTCCCCCGGCAACGGCATGCTCGTCACCGAACTCCCCGTCCCCCGCCGCCCCAAGTCCGCCCCGTACACCGTGAACGACCAACTCATGGTCACCACCGCCCTGATGCTGGCCCACTGGAACCGGGAACACGGCGCGACCCCCCGCCCCCTCCGCATCACGATGCCCGTGGACGACCGCCCGAGGGACACGGACATGCCGATAGGAAACGGCACCCGCCTGGTCGAAGTCCCGTTCAGTCCGAGGGAGTTGGACCCGACCCACACCCCCACCCCCGCCCTCCTCCGCCGCACGGCCGAACGCACCCGCGCCCTGAAGTCCCTCCCCCGCCCCCAACTGGGCCACGGCGCCTCCCTGCTGACCGCCCCGGTCGTCCCGGTGGCGTGGCGCGCCGCCCTCACCCGCGGCCTGCGCCGAGCCGCGGCCCCATGGACATCGACGACCCTGCTCAGCAACATCGGCCGCATCCCGTACGCGCTGGACTTCGGCGAGGAGGCCGGCCGCGCCCACGCCGTATGGTTCTCGGCCCCGGCCCGTATGCCCCGCGGCCTCACGGTGACGACGGCCGCCACGGCGGGCCGCCTGCACCTGGCCCTGCGCTGGTCCCGCGCCCTGCTCAGCCACGGCGACGGCGCCCATCTCCGCGACCTCTTCGAGCACTACCTGCACAAGACGGAAGAGGACACCTCGTGATGCCGACCACGACACCCGCCCCCGGCACCCCGACCCACCGCGCACGACCGGGACTTCGCGACTTCTACGAGAACCCGGCCGTCCCCGTGGCCTCCGGCACCCCCCGCACCCTCGCCCAGGCCCGCATGCTGGCAAAAGCCCTCGGCCCACCCGCCGGAGGCAGGCGCACGATCCTCGACATAGGCTGCGGCGACGGCACCGCGGCAGCCACCGCCGCCCCCCTCCTCCCCGGCCACCACATCATCGGCATCGACTGGTCCCAGGACGCCCTCAGACGCGCCCGCACCCGCCTCCCTTACGCGATCCGAGGTGAACTGACCGACGGCGGACTGCCGTTCAGGTCGGACTCGGCGGACGCCGTGCTGTTCAGCGAGGTGATCGAGCACCTGGTCGACCCGGACGCCGCGCTCGACGAGATCCGCCGCGTTCTGCGCCCCGGCGGCCATCTGATGCTCTCCACCCCGAACCTCGCCGCCTGGTACAACCGCGCCCTGCTGCTCGCGGGCGTCCAGCCGGTGTTCTCGGAGGTGAGCCTGCGCGGCATCCACGGCCGCCCGGGCACGGAGGTCGTGGGGCATCTGCGGCTCTACACCGCTCGCGCGCTACGGGAGTTCGTCGCCGCGTCGGGCTTCGAGGTCGTACGACTGCGCGGGGCGCCCTTCCACGGCGTGCCGCGCCCGCTGCGCGCGCTGGACCGCCTGGCCTGTGCGGCCCCGTCGGCCGCGTCGATCCTGCTGCTGCACGCGCGGAAGCCGTCGCGGGGGGCGTGACATGTGGTGGGGAGTGGCCGCGGCCCTGCTGGCGAACGCCCTGTACAGCACCGGATTCGTGCTGGAGAAACGGGCGCTGACCGCGCTGCCCCAGGTGACGGTCCGGCAGCCCGTACGCCTGCTGAGGCTGGTCCTCGGCAGTCCGCTGTGGATCGGCGGCTCGCTGGCGCTGGCCGCCGGGTTCGCCGCACAACTCGCCGTGTACCGGACGCTGCCGATCGCCGCCGCGCAGGGCATCTTCGTATCGGGTCTGGTGCTGCTCGTACTGCTGTCGGCGCGGCTGCTCGGCGAGGAGACGACGGGCCGTGAGCGGTATGCCCTCGGGGCCATCCTCGCCGCACTGCTGATGGTGGTGCTGTCGCTGGACGAGGGCGCCGACACGGTCAGCCGCGGGGCCCCGTACGCGCTGGTCCTCACGATCTGCCTGCCCGCGCTGGCGACCGGCGTGTGGCTGTACCGGTCAGCCGAGCGACGCGCCCGGCACCGGCACCGGCTGCCGACCACGGGCGTGGAGTACGGCGTGGCGGTGGGCCTGCTGTACGGCGTCAGCTCGCTCGCGATCAAGGGTGTGTCGAGTTATCTGACGGCGAGCGGACCAGGGGACGCGGTACTCGGCCTGCTGCGCTCCCCGTACCCGTACCTCCTGCTCTTCACCGGCGCCTTCGGTCTGGTCATGTCGCAGGCCGCGCTGCAACGCTGCCGGGCCTCGCTGATCGTGCCGGTCTGTACGACGGTGACCTGTCTGTTCACGGCCGTGCTCGGCACGCTGTCGTTCGGTGAGTCACTGCCGGACGATCCGCTGCGGCTGGCGCTGCGGCTGTCCGGCACGGTGCTGGCGGTGGCCGTCCTGCTGAGCATGCCCAAGCACGACACCCCGCCGCCCGCGCCGTCCGAAACCCCCGACCCCGCCAAGGAGTTGACCCCGCCATGAGCCCCGACGACCCGCTGCTCCAGATCCTGGCGTGCCCCCTGGACAAGGGCCCGCTGCACCTGGTGCGCCACGAGGAGGCCAAGGACGGCCTGGAAGCCCCGGAAGGCGACCGGCCGGACCCCTCCGAGACGTCGGAGTCGCTGTACAACCCCCGGCTGCACCGCCGTTATCCGATCGTCGACGGCATTCCCCAGCTGCTGCCGTCCTCGGGCGAGCAGGTGACGGAGGACGAGCACGAGGAACTGCTCAAAAGGATGTCCTCATGACGACGCTGGCCGCCCGTCTCGCGCCTCTCCTGCCGGAGCGGCTGGTCGCCGCGGCGGCCCGGACCGTCTATCCGCGCTTCGAGCCTGAACTGGCCCGGCTGGACGAGCTGTGCCCGCCGGACTGCGGTACGGCCGTCGATGTCGGCGCCTGGTACGGCCCCTGGACGCGCCGCCTGTCCACACGGGCCCGGCGCGTGGTGACCGTGGAGCCGGTGCCCCGGCTCGCCCGGCTGCTCGCCTCGGCCACCCCCCACAACGTCCGCGTCATCCAGGCCGCCGCCTCGGACCACCCGGGTACGGCCCGGCTGTGGCTGCCGCCGGGAGACCAGGGTGAGCGGGGTGTGTCGTCGCTGGTCCGCCGTGACATCCACGCCCGCGCGCTGGACGTCCGGTGCGTCACCCTCGACGGGCTCGGTCTGACCGACGTCGGCTTCATCAAGATCGACGTGGACGGCAACGAGCTCGCCGTCCTGCGCGGCGCGACCGGCCTCCTCGTACGCGACCGCCCCGCGCTCTTCATCGAGCTGGAGTCCCGTATCCAGCCGATCGCCCCGGTCGTCGGCCTCCTCGGCGGCCTCGGCTACGCGGGCTGGGTCCGCCCCGCCGGGACCTGGCTCCCGCTCGACCCGGCCGCCCTCGAAGCCCACCAGGCGCGGACGTCGTACGTCGTCTCCCGGGGGCTGCTGCGGCGCGTGCTGCCGTTCTCGGGGCCTCGGTATGTGAACTCGGTGCTGTTCCTGCCGGACGGGCGGCGCCCGGGTGGGCCGTGCGCCTCCGGCGGGATGCGCCACGATGGGGCACATGTCCTCCGCGAAGCGCGCCGGTAGCCCTGGTGGCTCCTCCGGTCCGTTCACCCCGCTCGACTTTCAGCTCGTGTTGTTGCGGCGTATGGCCGATCACAACCCCGGGCTGGTCGAGGATGCCCGGCGTGAGCTGGGGGTTTCCATCGGGGAGATGCGGGAGGCGAACAAGCGGTGGCAGGCGATGGTGCGGGCGCCCCGGGGGCGTGGGGCCGCGTCCCGGTACCGCTCGGTGTTGGGTGTGCCGGAGTCGGTCGTGCCTCGGAGGATCGGGGATCTGGAGTGCGAGGCGTGGTTGTGGCCGGTGCCGTTGTGGGCCGATCTGCGGTTCGAGGTGCTGGTCGGGCCGAACCGTGCGGTCTGGAACGAGTGGCTGGTGCGGGCGCCGGGTGCGCCCGGGCCCGAGTTGCGGACGCTGGAGGATCTGACGCCGTGGTCCTGCACGGTCGATGAGGTGGCGCGGGCGTTCGCGCCGGCTCGGCCGTTGGAGGGGTCGGCGCCTACGCGGTGGGGGTTGGCGTTCATGGCGCCCGACCGGCAGGGGGTGCGGCGGGAGTGTGTCGCCGAGTTCACGTGGGGGCTGTTGCAGCGGGTTGCCTAGGCGACGGGACACAGGCCCCGGCTGTCAGGGATCGCCCCTTCACGGACATACTCGGTCGGCCGTTGCCCTGAATGTCCCCGAAAAGCGGCGCCGGTACGGAAATCGGTGGTCAGCTGACGGATCTCGGTCCTAAGGGACCTACGGTCCGTGCAGAGTCCTGATCTGTCCCGATCCCAAGTCTCAAGGGGAGGCGCCCCCATGACGACCGAACGCCCCGCGAAGCGGACCGTGCCTGTCGAACGGTTGCGGTTGGGTGATCACGCCTGTATGGGGCCGGTCGATGTCGACGGGGAGTCGCCCTGGAAGGTGTTCACGGCGTACACGCGGACGAGTCTGGCGCGCCGGGAGAAGGTTCTGCTGGTCATGGACCCGGACGATCTGAGCGACGACGAGGTGGTCGCGCTGCTGGACCGGGGCAGTGGGCAGGTGGTGGCGGCGCGGGAGAGTGGGCAGCTGTCGGTCAGGCGGAACACGGAGGTGTACGTTCCGGACGGACGGTTCCAGGAGCAGCGCACGCTCGACACCTATCGGGGTGAACTCGATCGGGCCCATGACGACGGCTGGTCGGGGCTGCGGGTCACCGCCGACATGGGCTGGGCGCCGCGGATCAACCTCGCCCAGGACCGGCTGCTGGACTACGAGGCCTCGGTGGCGCCGCTCTTCGCGAATCCGCTGTTCACCGCGATCTGCTGGTACGACCGACAGCGGTTCGACGACGGGATGGCGGCGAGTGCCGCCAAGGTGCATCCGCTGCGGGTCATGGAACGCCTCGACTCACTGGAGATCACGGAGACCCCGGAGGGCGGCCGGATCGCCGGCACCGCCGAGCTGAGTACGCGGACGGAGTTCGTCGAGGCGCTGCGCGCGGCCCTGGAGCGGCGCGACGACTCCGGGCCGCGTCGTCTCGTCCTCGACCTGCGGGACCTGTGCTTCATGGAGGCCCACTGTGCGTGGCAGCTGATCAGCCTCGCCTCGTCGCTGCCGACCGGCAGTGAGGTCACCGTGCGCTGCGGGGAGTTGCTCGGGCTGGTCCTGGAGCAGCTGGGCGCCCGCGAGGTGCCGCAGTTGGTGGTCAGCGTGGAGGAGGAGCCGGAGCCGCCGGAGCACGAACGGGAACGGGCACGGGAGCACGAGCAGGGTTGTCGGGAACCGGCTCAGGGGCACGAGCAGGGTTGTCGGGAAGGGGTGCGGTGAGCGCGGGCCGGCCGTTCGAGGAGAGCGGCGGGGAGCGCGGCGGGCAGCGGCTGCTGTGGGCGGGGCTCGACGCTGAGGAACTGCCGCTCCTGCGCGTCCTGGTGACGGAGTGTGCCCTTCGGGCCGGGCTCTCCCCGCCCTCCCACGGGGTCTTCGTCCAGGCCGTGGTGGAGAGCGCGGCCCACGCCGTGACCCACGGCGGTGACACGGGGACGATCGAACTGAGGGTGCTGGCAGGCGAGTTGCACTGCGAGATCACCGACGGCGGACCCGGGCTGCTGACCAATCGGCCCGAGGCCCACGGGCTGCGTCTCGCCCAGTCCCTCGTCCGGTCCCTCGCCGGCCGTCTCGAACTCCACACCACTCCCCGGGGCACCACCACGACCCTCTCCGTCCGCCTCCCCGCCCCGACGGCCCCTACGATCCCGGCCCCTTCCGCTACGACCGCGACCGCGCGCTGAACCAGGCCGCCACCTGACTGCGGTTGTGGAAGCCCAGCTTCACGAGGATGCGTTCGACATGGCCCTCGGCGGTGCGCCGGGCGATGACGAGATGGTCGGCGATCTGCTTGTTGGTACGCCCCTGCGCGACGAGCTCCGCGACCTGCAGCTCCCGCCGGGTGAGCGGGACCGGGTCGTCGACGGGGGAGGCGGGGGCGGGGTGAGCGGCGGGGGCGGCGCTCCCGGCCCATGCCTCGCCGACCGGGCGGCTGCCGAGGGGGACCGAACCGCCGCGTGCGGGCGGTGCCGAACCAGCGCCCGCGGCCGGGGTGGAGCCGTCGCGTGCGGCCGGGGACGAGCCGTCACGGCCGGCCGTGGACAGGTCCTGACGGCCCGGTGGGGACGAATCCCTGTGACCGAACGGTGCGGCGCCCCCGTGTCCCGCCGCGACCGGCCCGTTGCCCTTGCGTACCGCCGAGCCGGTGCTCGTCCGTACCGCCGATGCCGCGCGCCGTCGTACGGGCCCGGTGGCGTCGTCGTGCGGCTCGCCGAGCGCGTAGGCGACGACCTCCTCGACCGACAGGGTGCCGCCGTGGCGGTGGGCCCGTTCGTAGGCGGCGTCGCCGAGGGCCTGGCGGGCGTGGCGTTCGGCGACGCCGGGGCGGCCCGGTCGCGGGGACTTCACGGGGTTGCCGCCGATGTCGTGCCAGATCCGGTCGACCGCGCCGCGCAGTACACCGGCCCGCTCGGCGCCGCCCGCCAGGGCCTCGACGGCGGCGAGCAGATCGAGCGTGCGGGCGAGACTGTGGTGCTGCTGCACGGTGTACGGCAGCCGCAGACAGGCACGCGCGTGCTCGGCGGCCCGTTCGTACTCCCCCGTCGACCAGTGCGCCAGCGCGAGCGTGCGCAACGCCCAGGCGCGGGCCCACTGTTCGCCGTGGGCCTCGCACAGGGCGACGGCCTCGGCGCACAGCGGGACGGCCTCCGCCGCGCGGCCCCGGCTGACGAGAGTGCAGGCCAGTTCGACGCGGGTGAGGACGACGAAACCGGTCGTGGAGGTGCGGGCCCGGCCGGGGCCGAGGGTGGCTGCCGGTACCGGCGGCGGGGCGGGCACCGGGAGTTCCCTGTCGGCCACGGCAGCGGTGCGCTCCGGGTCGAGGCCGGACAGGACGGCGGCCGAGCGGCTGTGCACCAGCGAGGTGAGGGCGCCCACCCACAGCGCCCGGGTCAGCGCCACGTCCGGTGCGGCCCCGGCCCGCAGCGCACCGTCCATCCAGTGCCGGCCCTCGGCCCAGTTGCCGCCCGCGACCCAGTGGAACCACAGGAGGGAGGCCAGCCGGAGCCCGTGCTGGGCCTCGCCGGGGGTGGTGAGACAGAAGTCCAGCGCGGCCCGGAAGTTGTCCTGGTCGATCCGCAGCCGCTCGGTGATCTCCGCCTGGTCCGGGCCGAACCAGGCCTGCTCGTACTCGGCGCCGAGCCGCGCGAAGTGGTCCCGGTGCCGCCGCCGGGCCTCGGTCGCCCCGCCCAGCTCCTGAAGCCTCTCCAGCCCGTAGTCGCGCAGCGAGACCAGCAGCCGGTAGCGCACCTGACCGCCGTACTCCTCCCGCACGAGCACCGACTTGTCCACCAGCCCGGCGACGGCGTCCAGGACGTCGACCGACTCGATGCCCTCTCCGGCCGACTCGTCGCCCTCCCCACCGGGGCCGGAGTCCGCGCCGCCACCGGTGGCCCCACCCGTCCGCCCGCCGCCGCAGACGGCTTCCGCGGCGGCCAGGTCGAAGCCGCCGACGAAGACCGACAGCCATGCCCACACCAACTGCTCCTGCGGGGTGCACAGTCCATGGCTCCAGTCGACGGCGGAGCGCAGCGTGCGGTGGCGGGGCGCGGAGACCGGGCTGCCGCCGGTGAGCAACTGGTAGCGGTCGTCGAGCCGTTCGACGAGCTGATCCACGCCGAGGGCGCGCACCCTGACCGCCGCCAGCTCGATGGCGAGCGGCAGCCCGTCGAGGCGTCGGCAGAGCCGGGCCACCGCCTGCTGGTTGCCCTCACCGATCGTGAAGCCGGGCACCACCGCCGCCGCCCGGTCGGCGAACAGCCGCAGCGCGGGGAAGTTCTCGACCGCTGACGAAGCCGCCGAGGGGTCCGTCGACGGGGCCAGTTCCTCCGGTGCGGGCGCGGACAGCGGGGGCACCTCGAAGAGCTGCTCCCCGGCCACCCCGAGCCGATGCCGGCTGGTGGCGAGGATCCGTACGCCCTCGGTGGCGCTCAACACGGTCCCCGCGAGCACCGCGCAACTGCGCAGCAGATGCTCGCAGTTGTCGATCACGATCAGTAACTGCCGCTCGCGCAAGTACTCGACGAGGATCTCCAGCGGCGGCCGTACGCTCGCGTTGCGCACACCGAGCGCGTCGTTCACGGCGTGCGGTACGAGCACCTCGTCCCGCAGGGCGGCCAGTTGCACGAGCCACACCCCGTCCGGGAAGGCCCGCGCGACCTGTGCCGCCACATGGCCGGCGAGCCGGGTCTTGCCCACCCCGCCGGGCCCGGTCAGCGTCAGCAGTCTTCCCGCCGACAACAACCGCCTGACTTCCGCCGCCTCGTCCCGCCGCCCCACGAAGCTCGTGAGCTCCGTCGGGAAGCCGGAAGTGCGCCGCGACTCCGATCCGCCCACGACCCCGGTCACGCCCTCAGTTGTGGTTCCCGTACGCGCTGTTGTAACCCCGAAGGGTAGGCAGCGGGCACGGCCCGTTCGCCCCCTTCCTGGATTGCCGCCTGTCCGGGTGAGAGGACCCGGCGGGTCGAAGACGGCCGGAGGGCGCGGTCAGCGCTCGGCGGTGGCCGCCGTCAGGATCGCCTCGACCACGCGCGGCAGCGAGTCGGTGTGGAGGGACAGGAAGAGATTGGGCTCGACGAGTTCCAGCTCCATGACGCACGGCTGCCCGTCCTCCCCGGTGACGAGGTCGACCCGCGCGTACAGCAGCTCGGCCGACCCCGGTACGGCGGCCAGCGCCCGTTCGGCGACGGAGAGTTCGGCCTCGGTCGGGGGCCAGGGCACCAGGTCCGGGTGGGCGACCTTGTCGGCGTCGTACGCGGTGCCGGGCGAGAGCACCGCCCCCTTCCGGCTGGCGTGCAGCAGCCGGCCCCCGAAGAACTGCAGCGCCCGCTCCCCCTCGGTGTCGATGCTCGTCATGAACGGCTGCACCATCGCCGTGAACCCCTCGGCGTGCATCCGCTCGACATGCCGTACGGCGGTCTCCCGCTGCCCGGGGGTGTATCGCGCGGCGAACCGGGCGCCCGCGCCGGAGGTCGGCTTCACCACGTACTCGTACGCGTCGGGCAGCCCGCCCTCGACCGGGTCGCCCGGCGCGAGATAGGCGGTCGGCACGACGGGCACCCCGGCCGCCGCGAGGTCACCGAGGTACCGCTTGTCGGTGTTCCACCGCACGACCTCGGCCGGGTTGGCGAGCCGGGTGGCCTTGCCGCACCGCTCCACCCAGGCCACGAACTCCGCCGCCCGCCAGCTGTAGTCCCAGGTGGACCGTATGACGACCAGGTCGTAGCCGGACCAGTCCGCCTCCGGGTCGTCCCAGTGCACGGCCGCCGCGTCCGCCCCCGCCTCGCGCAGGGCGCGCACCAGCCCCGGCAGATCCCGGTCGGCGCCGGCCTCCGCGCCGGGGTCGTAGGTGGCGACGGCTATACGGGGGGCGGCTGTGCGGGCCACGGGGACTCCACTCTCGTAGGTCGGTCGTCGGGACTGCCGTTCGACGGCTGGTCTCGGCGCAGGCTAACAACCCCGGATGACCAGGACGGAATGACCAGGACGGAGCGGTTTCGCGTCGGCGCCCGGCGGCGACTTCCGGCTCAGGGCACGACGGGCCCGGGCTCAGGGCACCACGGGCCCGGGCTCAGGGCACGGCGGGCCCCGTGATGAGCCGCCCGTTCTCGTCGTACGGCCAGACATTGGGGACGCAGCCCTTCATGCCCTTGATCTGCTGCATCATCGCGGGGGCCGGTTTGCCCTCGCCGGGGCAGGTGACGTGGCCGTGGCCGAGGAAGTGGCCGACCTCGTGGTTGATGATCAGGGCGCGGTAGGCCTTGACGTCGTCCGCGTAGACGGGGGTCGCCAGTTCCCAGCGCTCAAGGTTGACCATGACGTTCTCGCCGACGTTGCAGTTGTAGTCGCCGCGGGTGTCCAGGCCGAACTCGCCGCAGATGTCGTCGACGGTGCCGGGGGTCGCGACCTTGACGACGAAGTCGGTGGCGCCACTGGAGACCCGCTGGAACGCCGATGTGCCGTCCGCCGTCCAGCCGCGCGGGTCCCGCAGGATGCCCTCCACCTCCTCGGCGACGTCCGAGGCGGACAGCGACAGCCCCTTCTCGACCTCGACCCGGTAGCGCAGGGCCGTCCCCTTGCCCACCTTGGCGCTCTTGCCGGAGGCCACGGTGAACGTGCCCGGCCCGGTCTCGGGGATGGTGGTACGACGGGGCGGGCTGGGTGACGTACTCGGGGAGGTGTCGGGGGAGGTGCTGGGGGAGGTGTCCGGGGACCCCTCGGGGGACGCGCCGAGCGAGGCGGTCGGGGAGGTGCCGGGGGTGGACCGGGAGGGGTCGGGTGAGGGCTCGGACGCGTCCTCGGGGGTGGGCTCGCCGGACGTGGTGGGCCCGGCGTCGGCGGATGACTCGCCCTTGCCGTCCTTGTCGCCGGTCGCCCAGTCCACGGCCACGAACCCGGTGGCGGCCAGGACGACCGTCACCGCGAGGCCTCCCCACAAGGGCGCCATGCCTCGGCGCGCGGGACCCTTGCCTCGACGCCCGGACGTCTTCCTCCGCCGGCCGCCTCCGGAGCCGGTGCCCGTTCCCGGGCGCCCTGAGGCGCGCCCGGCGGCGCGTGCGGAACCGGCGTGCGCGGAGCCGCCTCGGCCTCTGGCGGCGTGTGCGGAGCCGCTTCGGCGCCGGTGGCCGCGGGAAGGTGTCGCGTCGGGTGTCGCATCGTGTGCGGTCATGTTCCTTCAGAGTGTGATCGGGATGTGATCGGATGTGGCCCGATCGATCACGAAACGATAACGGGTGTTTGACGCGCGCATGCCTCGCTCGGTGAATCTCCTCCGGAACACATGGTTGACCTTCACCTTTGGTGAAGCCCCAGCCTCGATGGCGGAACGAGGAACGGCCGCGAGGAAATCAGCCGCGGCCGGCAGGACAAGCGGGACCAGGGCTGAGCAAAGGTGGGCAAGGGGGAGCTGTGGTGGAGACCGGAGGCATGCTGACGATCGGGGCGTTCGCGAAGGCGTGCCGGCTGTCGCCGAAGGCGCTGCGGCTCTACGACGAGCTGGACCTGCTCCGGCCCGCCCGCGTCGACCCGGACACCGGCTACCGCTACTACGCCGCCGAGCAGCTGGAACAGGCCCGGCTGGTGGCGTGGCTGCGCCGACTCGGCATGCCGCTGGCCCGTATCCGTACGGTCTGCTCGCTCGACCCGGGCCCGGCGGCACGGGAGATCCGGGCGTACTGGGCCGGGGTCGAGGCCGAGACGGCGACCCGGCGCGACCTGGCGGCGTTCCTCGTGGACCACCTCACCGGCTCCTCAGGGAAGGACACCACCATGCTGGAACTCCGTTACGCCGCGCTCTCCGACACCGGACTGGTCCGCGCCGCCAACCAGGACACCGCCTACGCCGGCACCCGCGTCCTCGCCGTGGCCGACGGCTTCGGCCCGGCCGGCGCGCCCGCGAGCACGGCGGCCGTGGAGGCGCTGAAGACCCTGGACCGCGAGACCCTCCCGGCGGGCGGCGTGCTGAACCTGCTGGAGGACGCGGTACGGGGCGCGACGACCGCCGTACGGGAGATCGCGGGCGGCGGGGAGGACGGTACGACCCTCACCGCGATGCTCTGGACCGGCTCCCAGCTCGCCCTCGTCCACATCGGCGACTCCCGCGCGTATCTGCTCCGCGACGGCGAACTGTTCCGGATCACCCACGACCACACCGTCGTCCAGTCGATGATCGACGAGGGCCGCCTGACCCCGGAGGAGGCCACGGCCCACCCTCAACGGTCCCTGCTCCTCAAGGCGTTGACCACCGACGACACCATCTCCACCCCCGACCTCCGCCTCCAGGACGCCCACCCCGCCGACCGCTACCTCCTCTGCTCCGACGGTCTCTCGGGCGTGGTCCCGGAACCGGCCATCCAGCGGATCCTGACCTCGGTCCAGGACCCGGAGACGGCCGTACGCCGACTGATCACCGAGGCGAACGAGGCGGGCGGCCCGGACAACGTGAGCTGCGTCGTGGCGGACGTGGTGGCCAAGCCATGACCGATGCCGGGGGGTGACCATTGCCGGGGGCGGGGTCGGGGTCGAGGTCGGGCCACGGCTAGGCGGGCGAGTCCCCCGGGTCCCAGTCCAGCAGGCGGACCTTCGCGACTGTGCGTACGTGGCGGCGCATCGCGGTGGCCGCCTGTTTGGGGTGTCCGGCGGCGATGGCGTCGAGGATGGCCTGGTGCTGGGCGAGGGAGCGGGTGGGGCGGCCCGGCTGGCGAAGGGACTCGGTGCGGCTCTCGGCGATCTGGTCGGCGATGGAGCGCATGAACTCGGCGAGCAGACCGCTGTGCGCCGCCGCCGTGACCGCCGCGTGGAAGAGCCGGTCGCCCTCGACGCCGTGCCCGTCCCGCTCGATCTCCTCGGCCATGTGCGCGAGCGCGCCCCGCATCGCCGCCAGGTCCTCCTCCGTACGCCGCTCGGCGGCCAGTTCGGCGAGCTTGGTCTCCAGCGCCTCGCGGGCGTCCAGCACATCGGGCAGACGCCGCCGACGCTCGACCATCCTCTCCACCGGTTCGGCGTCGAGGCTGTCCCGGACGAGATATGTCCCGCCGCCGTGCCGCGCCTCCACCAGGCCCTGGACCTCCAGGACGACGATCGCCTGCTTGACCGAGGCCCGGCTGACGCCCAGCCGCTGGGCCAGATCCCGCTCGGGCGGAAGCCGGTCACCGGCCTTGAGGCCCCCCTCGGCGACGTACTGACGTAGCCGGTCGAGCACCTGCTCGTACAGACGCTGCTTGGCCATGGGGCGCAGGGCATCGGTCACGGGTTCCCCCTCTCGTCCGGGAGCGTAACACCGGGTCCTGGCAGTGGACCGGTGGCTGACTGGCCAAGTGGCTGAGCCAATTTCGGTCCACCCCCTTGACGCCACCCTCGTACGCCCCCACGCTGACCCTTCATAAGTGGCTCAGCCACTCGACCACTTATCCCCACCGCCCTTCCTCCCCCCTCTCCCTCCCCCCAGTCGCCCGGGACCCAACGACGGGAGCCCGCATGTCCCCCCAACTCATCTCGATCCTCGTCCTCGCCGTGGTGTTCGTCATCGCCACCACCCGCTCCGTGAACATGGGCGCCCTGGCCTTCGCCGCCGCCTTCGGGGTGGGCGAGCTCGTCGCCGACCTCGACGCGGACGGCATCTTCGCCGGCTTCCCCGGCGACCTGTTCGTCGTCCTGGTCGGCGTCACGTACCTCTTCGCGATCGCCCGAGCCAACGGCACCACCGACTGGCTGGTGCATGCCTCGATCCGGCTGGTCCGGGGCCGGGTGGCCCTCATCCCCTGGGTGATGTTCGCCCTCACCGGCACCCTCACGGCGATCGGCGCGGTCAGCCCCGCCGCCGTCGCCATCGTCGCCCCCATCGCCCTGAGCTTCGCCGCGCAGTACGGCATCAGCCCGCTGCTCATGGGCGCGATGGTGGTCCACGGTGCCCAGGGCGGCGGCTTCTCCCCCATCAGCATCTACGGGACGATCGTCAACGGCATAGTCGAACGCGAAAACCTCCCCGGCAGCGAACTGGCCCTCTTCCTGACCTCCCTGGTCATCAACATCGCGATCGCGGCCGTGGTCTTCGTCCTGTTCGGGGGTCTGAGGCTGTGGAAGCAGGGGTCCGTGGAGACCACCTCCGACCCGGCCGACCCGGCTGACCCGGCTGACCCGGCTGACCCGGCTGCGGGCAGCCCCGCCACCGCTGAGGTGGCTGCGGGCCATCGTGTTGCCGGGGCGGCAACGACCGTCGCCGTAGCCACCCCACCCGACACCCCGCACCTGACGCCCGCACGCACAGCCACCCTCACCGCCCTCGCCGCCCTGGTCATCGCGGTCCTCGCCCTGGACCTGGACGCGGGCCTCACCGCGATCACCCTCGCGGTCCTCCTCAGCGCCGTCTGGCCGGAGGACAGCCGCAAGGCGGTGACGCGGATCGCCTGGTCCACAGTCCTCCTGATCTGCGGCGTCCTCACCTACGTAGGCGTACTGGACGAACTGGGCACCATCACCTGGGCCGGCGAGGGCGTCAGTGACATCGGCATCCCCCTGCTGGCAGCGGTCCTGCTCTGCTACATCGGCGCGATCGTCTCGGCGTTCGCCTCGTCCGTAGGCATCATGGGCGCCCTGATCCCCCTCGCCGTACCGTTCCTGGCACGGGGCGAGATCGGCGCGGTCGGCATGATCGCGGCACTCGCCGTCTCGGCGACGGTCGTGGACGTCAGCCCCTTCTCCACGAACGGCGCACTGGTGCTGGCGGCGGCACCGGACGTGGACCGTGAGCGTTTCTTCCGACAGCTGATGATCTACGGGGGGATCGTGGTGGCGGTGGTACCGGCGGTGGTGTGGCTGGTGCTGGTCGTACCGGGCTGGGGGTAGACCACCCAAGGCGACCACGCCGATGAAGGCGACTGACGATGAAGGCAACTGCTGAGGCAACACCGAAGGAGTACGACACGTGTCCCCTCTCTTCCCGGCCCTGACCGGCAACCCGGCCGAGCGCCCCGCCCTCCGCTTCGGCGACCGCGGGCTGACGTACGGCGAACTCGGCACCGCGGCCGGCGCGCTGGCGGAACGGATCCGCGGGACGGGCCGGATCGCCGTGTGGGCGACACCGACGCTGGAGACGGCCGTCGGTGTCGTGGCCGTCCTGCTCGCCGGTGTGGCCGCCGTACCGCTCAACCCCAAGTCCGGGGAGAAGGAACTCGGCCACATCCTGTCCGACAGCGCGCCGTCACTCGTGCTGGCCGCCCCCGGCGACGAACTCCCCGCCCCCGTCCGGGAGTTGGACCGCATCGACATCGACGTGCGCGCGACCGACGGGACCGTTCCGGAGGACCGGACCCACGACGACGACCCCGCCCTCGTCGTCTACACCTCCGGCACCACCGGCCCGCCCAAGGGCGCCGTCATCCCCCGCCGAGCCATCGCGACGACCCTGGACGCCCTGGCCGACGCCTGGCAGTGGACCGGCGACGACGTCCTGGTCCACGGCCTGCCCCTCTTCCATGTGCACGGCCTGGTCCTGGGCATCCTCGGCCCGCTGCGGCGCGGCGGCGCGGTCCGTCACCTGGGCAGGTTCGACACGGAAGGGGTCGCCCGGGAGCTGTCGTCCGGCGCGACGATGCTGTTCGGCGTCCCGACGATGTACCACCGCATCGCGGAGGCCCTGCCCACCGACCCGGCGCTGGCGAAGGCCCTGGCCGGCGCCCGACTCCTCGTCTCCGGCTCGGCCGCCCTCCCCGTGCACGACCACGAGCGGATCGCGACGGCGACCGGCCGCCGTGTGATCGAGCGGTACGGCATGACCGAGACTCTGATGAACACCAGCGTCCGCGCCGACGGCGAACCCCGCGCCGGAACCGTCGGAGTCCCGCTGCCGGGTGTGGAGCTGAGGCTGGTGGAGGACGACGGCACCCCTCTCACGGCGTACGACGGCGAATCGGTCGGCGAGATCCAGGTACGCGGCCCGAACCTGTTCACCGAGTACCTCAACCGCCCCGACGCCACCGCCGCCGCGTTCACCCCGGACGGCTGGTTCCGCACCGGCGACATGGCGGTCCGCGACCCCGACGGCTACGTACGGATCGTCGGCCGCAAGGCCACCGACCTGATCAAGAGCGGCGGTTACAAGATCGGCGCGGGCGAGATCGAGAACGCGCTCCTGGAACACCCGGGGGTACGGGAGGCCGCCGTCACCGGTGAACCGGACCCGGACCTCGGCGAACGCGTGGTCGCCTGGATCGTCCCCGCCGACCCCCAATCCCCGCCGTCCGCCGACGAGTTGGCGAGCCACGTCGCCACCCGTCTGGCCCCTCACAAGCGCCCGCGAACCGTCCACTACCTCGGCGCTCTCCCCCGCAACGACATGGGCAAGATCATGAAGCGGGCGCTGAAGACGGATGACTGAGCGACCGACCGAGGAGACGCGCCCCTCGGCCCGCGAGGCCATCGCCCTGATCGCCGACGACTTCGCCGAACTCCCGTACCCCATGAGGAGGTCCGAGCCCGACGGCCCCCTGGCCTGGCACGGCTACGACGCCTCACGCGCCCGCGCCGCCGAACGCACCGGGGAGGAGGAGTCGGTGATCTGCGGTCACGCGCGAGTCGGCGCCACCCCGGCCGTCCTGATCGCCTTCGAGTTCGGCTTCCTCGGCGGCTCCCTGGGCGAACGCACCGGCGACCGTCTGGAGTCGGCGTACACCTACGCCCGTGACCACCGCCTGCCGGTGGTCTCCCTGGTCGCCACCGGCGGCAGCCGTATGCAGGAGGGCATGCGCGCCCTCACCCAACTCCAGCGTGTGGCCCGCCAGTCGGCGCTCACCCGTGAGGCGGGCCTCCCCCAGATCGCCGTCCTCCGCGACCCCACGACGGGCGGCGGCTGGGCCACCCTCGGCGCCGGCGCCGACATCATCCTCGCCCTCCCCCACGCCCAGGTCGGCTTCGCCGGCTCCCGGGTCCGCCCACCCGACGCGGACCCGGCGGCGTACACGGCCGAGTCCCAGGTGGCGACAGGCGCGGCGGACGCGGTCGTCCACCCGGAGGACCTACGGGCGACCCTGGCCCTGTGGCTGCGCCTGCTGACGACCCCCTCACCTACCCCGGCACCCCCTCCCTCCGCTCTGTTCTCGTTCCCCGCCCTCCCCGCCACCGGCTGGGAAGCCGTGACCCGCGCCCGCTCCCCCGAGCGCCCCCGAGCGGACACCTACCTGGACGCCTACTTCACCCGTCGCACCACCATCAGCGGCGACCGAGTCGGCGGCGGCACCGACCCCGGCATGACCTGCGGCTTCGGCGACCGCGAGGGCCGGACCATCGCCTACGCCGCCCAACGCGGCACACCCACCCGCCCCACCGGCTACCGCACGGCCGCCCGCCTGATCCGCCTGGCCGACCGTCTCGGCATCCCCGTCCTCACCCTCGTGGACACCCCGGGTGCCGCGAACGACGCGGAAGCCGAACGCCAGGCCGCGGGCGCGGCCATCGCCGACCTCTTCACCACGGTCGCCACCGCCCACACCCCCATCACCACCCTCCTCATCGGCGAAGGCGGCTCAGGCGGCGCCCTGGCCCTGGCCGCCCCCGACCACACCTGGGCCACCCCCGACAGTTACTTCTCGGTGATCGCCCCGGAACTGGCCACCGCCATACTCAAACGCCCGAAGACCGAGATCCACGCCACGGCCGCCCAGCTCCGACTGCGTCCACAGGACTTGGTGGATCTGGGTGTCGTACGGGGCATCGTCGATCCGTCGGCCGGGGCGTGAAGGAGGCGCGGCGATGCCTGCGCCGCCTCCCCGGACCGCAGACACCGCGCCCGCCCCTACCGCGCCACCGACCGTGTCGTCCAACTGGTCGCCCCTCACGGAACCACCCGTCCAGCCCCACCCCACCCGGCCCACTCCAACAGGCGGCCCGCCCCCCATCCCGCTCACGATGGCAAGGGAAACCAGGAACCGCCGCCCGGCGGTCCGTACGGCCCGTGTTTCTCGGGAGGATCCGCCGCGATGACCAGCACCATGAGCGCCAGCCTCGAACAGCTCCGCCGTTGTCATTTCGCCGTCGATCTGGGGGCGGCGCGGACCAGGGTGTTCGTGAAGGGCGCGGGTCTGGTGGTGGACCAGCCGAGCGTGGCGGCGGTGAACACGCGGACGGGTGCGCTGATCGCGGTCGGGGAGTTCGCGGAGAAGATGATGGGCCGTACGCCCGACTACATCCGGGTCGTACGGCCCGTCTCCGGCGGGACGGTGGTCGACATCGAGATGGCCCAGCGCATGCTGCGCCATCTGCTCGGCGACAAGGTCCGCCGCACGCTGCGCCGCAAGCCGGTGCTGCGCGGCGCCGCCTGCACCCCGCACGACGCCGACCCCCTCGCCCAGCGCGCCACGATCGAGACGCTGGTGGGCCTGGGCGCCCGCCGCGTCGAACTCGTCGACACGCTGATCGCGGCGGCGGTCGGCTGCGGCCTGCCGGTGGAGCAGCCGGAGGCGACCATGATCATGGTCTGCGGTGCCGCCGCCACCCAGCTCGCCGTGCTCTCCCTCGGCTCGGTCGTCAACGCCGTCCGCGTCCCCGTCGGCGGCGAGGCCATCGACCACGCGATCGTGCAGCATCTGCGGCTCCATCACGAGCTGACCCTGCCCAGCCAGTCCGTACGCCCCCTCCAGCTCGCCCTCTCCGGCAACGGCCTCACCCCGCACGGCCCCGCCTCCACCGAGATCCACGGCCTCGACGTGGCCACCGGACTCGCCCGCTCCGTCCAGGTGGACACCGCCGCCGTGCGCGACGCCATCCAGACCCCTCTCACCGCCGTCGTCGACGGCATCGGCAAGGTCCTCCGCGACTGCCCGCCCGACCTGGTGGCCGACCTCGCCGACCGCGGCATCATGATGGTCGGCGGCAGCGCCCTGCTTCCCGGCTTCGACCAGATGCTCCGCCACGCCACCCGCATGCCGGTGTACATCGCCGAACGCCCCGACGTGTGCGCGGCCCTCGGCGTCGGCGCCATGCTGGAGGGCCGCACGGTACCCCTCAGCGTCGTTCCCGTGAACGACGTGAACGACGTGAACGACGACTGACCGACCCGACCGACCGACTGGCCGTACGGTCCTGTTGTCCATCGACGAGATGTCCACGCCTGCTGTCGGCAGCACCCCGGGGCACAAGGGGGCGGCCGGAAATCCGGCGGTCACCTGACCGCCGCGCCTGTGAGCCCCCGGCGCCCCACCGAACGCCCGTACGTTCGTATCCGTACAACATCCGTGACGCTAAGGTGACTTCGACGACCGCGGCCACGGAGGTGAGGCTCGGATGGCAGGGCCCGTGACCCGGATCGGCATCACCGGACACCGTGTGATCCCGGACGCCGCCCTCCCCGTCGTACGCTCCGGTATCCGCGCCGAGCTGCGGGGCATCGCCTCGGCCCGGGTGCTGAGCAGCCTCGCCGAGGGGGCCGACCAGATGTTCGCCGAGATCGCCCTGGAGTACGGCATCCCGCTGACCGCGGTGATCCCCGCCACGGACTACGAGGCCCACCTCGGCGACGACCGGGTGAAGGCGTCGTACCGCAGACTCCTCAAGTGCAGCGCCGAGCGCGTGGAACTGCCGTACGAGCGCACCCATGACGAGGCGTACTACGCGGCCGGCCGCTACATCGTCGATCACGCCGACCGCATGCTCGCCGTCTGGGACGGCGCCCCCTCCCGCGGCCTCGGCGGCACCGCCGACATCGTCGACTACGCCCGCCACACGGGCGTCCCGGTGACAGTGCTGTGGAGCCCGGGCGTACGCCGCGCCTGACCCGCCTCACAACGCGTCCGATCCCGCCTCACCAGTGGCGTACCGTCAGGACCCGAACCGCACCAGCCAGTCCGTGTGCTGCGGCGACACCAGCCGTTCCGCCTCCGCGACCGCGTCCGCCCAGCCCTCCTCGGTGACGGTGGTGGACATGGCGACCCGGTGGGTCTCCAGGTCCTGTTCGACGAGCTTGTGGGCGTACGTCAGCGGGCGGTGGCGGCGGACCTCCTGCCAGGCGACACCGGCCGCGGCGGCGGCGCTGAGCACGCCGGTGGGGTCCCAGCGGCTGCCGATCGCACCCATCGCGCGCAGGACGGCGGTGACCAGGGCCAGCAGGGTCAGCAGGGTCGTCACGCCCGACCAGCGCACGGACGCCTGGTGGGCCTGCCCGGCCTTGTTGCCGTACCAGGCGAGTTGCTCGACCACCCGGTCGCGGAGGTAGATGTCCCGTCGCGCGACGAACCGCTTGGCGCGCACCGCCCGCATCCTCGTGGTGATCTGCCCGAGGCCGAGTTCGGCGGGGCTCTCCCGGGGGTCCTCCCACCCCACCTTCCGCAGTTCGCTGAGGCGTTCCTCCAGCCGTTCCGCGAACAGCGCCTCGGGGTTGGCGAGCCGGGAGTGGAACGGGCCCCCATGGACCATGTACTGCCAGGCCAGCGACTTGATCACCTCGGCGGCGGCCCGGTGGGCCTGCCAGTGGGCCCGGGCCCGCCGCCGCGAGACATGGATGCCGATCACGAAGGTCGCGGCGTACAGCACGGCGGCGACCGCCGACGGTATCCGGCTGCCCACCCGCTCGGCGAGGGAGGCGGTCGCGGTGGCGAGCAGCAGGACGAGCAGTTGGGTGCGGACTATGCGGAAGGACTCACCCTGATGGACCAGTGCCAGCTCGTCGCACACATGGAACAGCGGGGGCAGATCTCGATCACTCACCGTGGTGCTCGGGCCGGGCGTCGCCACCATGCAGGACCTCGCGCGGGATTGATGGAATTGACGGCCGAGTCATGCTCTCGTCAAACACGGAATGGCACCACCCCGCCACCCCCCTCCCTGCCTCGCCGCACCAGCCTCCCACGTGGTAAAAGAGTTTCGAAAGGCCTGTCGTCCACGCCCCCATTGTCCGAGCCCACCATCAGGATCGTGTCCGCAAGGGACCGATGGCAGAGCTGGTCCCTCACGCCCGGATGGAGAGACGAGACAGCCCATGAACAACCTTTTGGTCCCCAAGCCGCCCCGCACGGCACACAGCACCCCGTCGGCCCCCAAGGGGCTCGACCGGCTCACGGCGATCAACACGAGCGCGCCCGGCACCCTGCGGTCGATCGCGCGGGTGACGGACGTCCCAGGACGCCTCGACAGGTCGGCCGAGTTCAACTCGACCATCTAGGGTGCGTTTTGAAAGTGCTGGTCACAGCCACTCGTTGATGGCTGCGACCAGCACGGTCGCCTCGTAGCGAACTGCCAACTTGTCGTATCTCGTGGCGACAGCGCGGTGCCGCTTGAGGCGATTGATTCCGCACTCGACCGCGTGGCGCTCCTTGTAGTCGGCCTTGTCGAACTTAGGTGGCCGGCCGCCGTGGGAGCCGCGGTTCTTGCGGTTGGCGATCTGGTCGCGCTTCTCCGGGATCGTGCAGCGGATACCGCGCTTGCGCAGGTAGGCACGGTTCGCGCGGGAGCCGTACGCCTTGTCGGCACGCACCTTGTCCGGCCGGGTGCGCGGGCGGCCCGACCCGAGCCGGGGCACCCGGATGCGGCCCAAGACCACCTGGAACTGCGGGGAATCACCGCGCTGTCCTGCCGTGATGACCAGCGACATCGGTTTCTGGGCCTGCTCGACCGCCAGGTGGAGCTTGGTTGTCAGCCCGCCCCGGGAGCGTCCGAGCCCGTGGTCGTCGGGCTCGATGAACACACCGCCTGGCGGCTCGATCTGCAGATCCCCTTTTTGCGGGCGCCGGCCGCATGCTGGTGGGCGCGGGCGATGGTCGAGTCCACCGAGACGTCCCAGGTGATCAGTCCCTCGGCGTCGGCCTGGGCCTGCAGCTGTTCGAAGATGCGGTGCCAGGTGCCGTCCCGCTGCCAGCGGCGGAACAGGCCGTAGACCGTCTCCCACGGGCCATAGCGCTCGGGCACGTCCCGCCAGGAAGCACCGGCGCGGGTGCGCCACCGTATGCCGTCTATCAGTTGCCGCTTGGTGTGCACCGGTGGCCGTCCAGGCTTCTTGCCGACCGGGAGCAGGGGCTCCAGCTTCGCCCACTGTGTATTCGTCAGATCATGCCGCCCCACGAAGTGGGATCTTGACACATCAAGATCCACATATGAAACGCACCCTAGGGCTTCCACCACCGAGGCCCCAATCTCCTTGATCATCAAGGGGGTTGGGGCCTCGGCATGTCCGCCGCCGACCGCCCCGGCGCGTACACTGCGGGAAGTGACGGACTTCCACGACCAGCGGTCGATCCATCAACTGGTCCTCAAGATCCACAGTCGCTGCGACCTCGCCTGCGACCACTGTTACGTGTACGAGCACGCGGACCAGAGCTGGAAGTCCCGGCCGATCCTGATCGCCGAGGAAACCGTGGAACGGGTCGCCCGTCGACTCGCGGAATATGCCACGGTCAAAGGACTGGAATCCGTGGCCGTCATTCTGCACGGCGGGGAACCCCTGCTCGTCGGCCCGGCCCGACTGCGGCACATCTGCGCGGAACTCACCCGCGTCATCGCCCCGGTAACGGCACTGGACCTGCGTATTCACACCAATGGCGTGCAATTGAACAGACGCCATTTGGAAGTGTTCGGGGAATTCGGAGTGAAGGTCGGGATTTCGCTCGACGGCGACCGCGCCGCGAACGACCGCCATCGGCTGGACCGCCGGGGCCGCAGCAGCTACGACCGGGTGCTGCGGGCGCTGGACCTCCTCCGGCTGCCGGAGTACCGGCACCTCTACCAGGGCCTGCTGTGCACCGTGGACGTGGCCAACGACCCGGTCGCGGTGCACGACGCGCTCACCGCGCTGGAACCGCCCCGCATCGACTATCTGCTCCCCCACTCCACCTGGGACAACCCGCCTCCGGGGCACGGCGAGGGCACCCCGTACGCGGACTGGCTGCTGAAGGTGTTCGACCGCTGGGAGGCACAGGGCCGGCCCATGCCGGTACGCACCTTCGACTCGGTGCTGAGCACCCTGCGCGGCGGCCCCAGCCTCACCGAGGCGATGGGGCTCGCGCCGAGCGATCTGGCGGTCGTCGAGACCGACGGCACGTTCGAGCAGGCGGACTCGCTCAAGACGGCGTACGACGGCGCTCCCGCCACCGGCTACGACGTGCTCCACCACACCTTCCAGGAGTTCGCCGACCACCCCGGCGTGCGTGCGCGCCAACTCGGGCTCGACGGGATCAGCGAGACCTGCCGCCGCTGCCCGGTCGTCCGGTCCTGCGGTGGCGGCCTCTACGCCCACCGGTACAGCGGCGAACGCGGCTTCGACAACCCGTCCGTGTACTGCGCCGATCTGCGCGCCTTCGTCGAGGGCGTCGCCGAGCGGATCACCGAGCACGCCCTCGCCCCGGCGGTCACCGGCCGCGACGAACTCCGGCTGGCCCATCTGGCGCTGGACCGGTCCCTGCTGGCCCGGGTGAACCGGAACCTGGCCGGGCACCCCGACTGGGACGCGGCCTGGCGGCTGCTCGACCGCCTCGACTCCGACGAGGGCACCGCCGCGCACCTCAACACGGTCCTCGCCCACCCCTACACCCGCCCCGCGCTGCACCGCTCCCTGGACGGCCCCGTCGATCTGCCCCGGTTCATGGCGGTGGCCACGGCGGCGGCCGTACTCGCGGAGGCGGAGACGACCCTCGGCTGGCACCAGCCGGGCACGGAGGCGCATCTGCCGACCCTGGGGACCGTACGGCTGGCACGGCCGGGCCGGGTGGAGTTCACGGTCACCGCGGACGGCTTCCGGGTGCGCGGCACGGAGAGCACGGACCCGGCCACCGAAGTGCCCGTGGAGTGGCGGCCGTTGGAGTCGCTGGACCCGGCCGACGGGCCGTCGGCGCTGATCGACGACGCCGACCCGTACCGCGACTGCTACCCGGTGCCGGTCGCGGCGCCGCTGAGCCCGAGCGATCTGGCGCTTTTCGGCAAGCGGCTGCGCGCGGCGTACGAGATGCTGGAAGCCCGCGAGCCCGGTTGGCGCGAGGGTGTCAACGCGTTGCTCGCCACCACGATCACGCCGCTGGCGGCGGGCTCGGGACTGCGGCTCGGTTCGCACGGGCCGGGTGCTCTCGGGGTGGCCGTCGACTTCGAACCGGAGGAGTTCGTGCGTCAACTGCCCCTGCTGGGAAGACGGGCCAGACTCAGCGCGCTGCGCGAGGTCACGGACCTGCATGTGCCCGGCAACGCCGCCGGACGGCTGCTCGACGAGGCGAGCGAGCGCCTCGGCCGGGCCGCCGCGCGCCCCGGGGACGCCGTCGAGTCGCTGGCGGAGGCCGGGCGGGCCCTGGAACGGCTCGCCGCGCTTCCCCCGGGCGAACTCACGCAGAGCGGCGCCCACTTCGCCGACGAGCTGGCGCGGGAATGGGCGGGGCTCCATGGCTGATCCCGCTCGGCTCCGCGAGGAGATAGGGAGGTTGGGCATCCGGGGCGGCGGGGTGCTCATGGTGCACGCGTCCCTCGGTGGAACCGGCCTCGCCCCCGGCGCCGTACGCGATGTCCTCCTGGACGCGCTCGGCCCCGGCGGCACCCTCGTCGTACCGGCCTTCACACCGGAGAACTCCGACACCTCCCCCGCGTACCACCGCCGGACCGAGGGGATGAGCGAGCGGGAGAAGGCCGAGTTCCGGGCGTCGATGCCGCCCTTCGAGCCGGACACCTCGCCCTGCCCGACGATGGGCGCGCTCGCCGAGTGCGTGCGGACCACCCCGGGCGCGGTCCGCAGCCTCCATCCGCAGACCTCCTTCGCCGGACTCGGGCCCCGGGCCGCGGAGTTGCTCGCCGACCACGACCCGTACTGCCACCTCGGCGAGCGCTCCCCGCTGGCCTCGCTGTACGCGGCCGACGCCCAGATCCTGCTGCTGCGGGTGGGGTTCGAGGTGTGCACGGCGTTCCATCTGGCCGAGTACCGGATGCCCGGGCCGCCGCCGATCCGGACGTATCGTTGCGTGGTGAAGGCGACGGGGAATTGGATCGAGTACGAGGATCTCGACCTGCACGACGGGGACTTCGGCGAGATCGGGGCCCGGCTTCCGCGTGATCTTGTCACTGAGGGGGAAGTGGCGGGAAAGGCCGCAGTGCTCCTCGGGATGCGTGACGCCGTCGACACGGCCTGTGAACTGATGTCCGGATATCGTGGGGAAATGGCGTGAAACAAGCCACCGGGTGACGGTGGTGATCAGGCACATTGTTGGTCCGCCCGGATGACGGCTTCGCCAGGGGGCGCGGAGTCTCGACGGGCAGGGGGGATCAGTGGACATATCCGAACGGGGGCGGGCCGCGGCGGACAACCGGCCCTATTTCTTTCTCAGTTATGCCCACACACCCTCCTGGGGGCCGGGCGGCGGCGACCCCGACCACTGGGTGCATGTCCTCTTCCGGGATCTGTGCGACCACATCATGGCCCTCACCGACCTGCCCGCCGGTGCCGCCGGGTTCATGGACCGGGAGATGCGCTCCGGTGACGGCTGGCCGGACAAGCTCAGCGAGAACCTCGCCCTGTGCCGGGTGTTCGTACCGCTGTTCTCGCCGCGGTACTTCACCAGCGAGATGTGCGGGCGTGAGTGGTACGCGTTCAACGAGCGGATCGTGCAGGCGAAGAGCGCCGGCGCGGGCGACGTGCCCGCCATCGTCCCGGCCCTGTGGACGCATGTCGCCTTCGACCAGCTCCCCGACTCCGTACGGCACATCCACATCGACCACTCCTCGTTCGGGGAGCGCTATCTCACCAACGGCATCTACGGGCTGATCAAGCTCAACCGGTTCAAGGACGAGTACGACGAGACCGTGCTCACCCTGGCCCAGCGGATCGTGCGGGTCGCCGAGGAGTCTCCGCTGCCGTCCAGCAGGCCCCGGCCGTACGAGACGACGCCCAGCGCGTTCAAGCCGCGCGGCGAGGGACCCCGCAGCATCCATCTGACCGTGGCGGCACCCACCCGCCACACCGTCCCGGAGCACCGTGACGTCCGGCCGTACGGGGAGGACGCCCGGGACTGGAACCCGTACCACAGCGAGTCGACGCGTCCGCTGCCCATGCTGACGGAGGAGCTGATCCGGTCGCTGGACTACCGGATCAGCGTCTCCGACTTCGACGACACGGACCCCTCCTCCGACGTCCCGACCACGGGTGGCGGGCACGACGGGCACTCCCCCGGCGAGACGGCCCGGCCCCCGCACCCCGGGATCCTGCTGGTCGACCGCTGGGCGGTCCTCGACGACGAACGCCGGCGCAGACTGGAGGCGTTCGACCGGGCCTCCCATCCCTGGGTCAGCGCGATGGTCCCCTGGAACCGCAACGACCTGCAGTGCCACGGGGAAGAAGGGCTGAAACTCAAGGCCGAGCTGGAACGGGTCCTGCCGAACATCCTGGAGCGCGGCCGGCGCACCGACTGCCGGGTGGCCGTCAACGGCGTCCCCACCCTGAAGGCCTTCATCGACATCCTGCCCTCCGTCGTGGCGCACGCCACCCGGCAGTTCCTCAGACACGCCTCCGCGCACCCGCCCCCGGGCCCGCACCGGCCCCGGCCCCGCCTCATGGGCCCCCACGATCCGCCGCCCTCCCACGACGGGGGTCCCGACCATGGAGGAGAAGCATGACGGCCCGGCAGGACGGACGGATCATCACCTTCTACTCGTACAAAGGCGGTACGGGCCGCACGATGGCCCTGGCCAACACGGCGTGGATCCTCGCCGCCAACGGCAAGCGTGTGCTGACGGTGGACTGGGACCTGGAAGCCCCCGGGCTGGATCGTTTCTTCCGCCCGTTTCTGGACCCCAACGCGCTCGCCGCCACCACGGGTGTCATAGACATGATCACCGAGTACTCCTGGGCGGCCACCACCGGAGGCCCCCGCTCCGGGTCCTGGCACCTGGACTACGCGCGGGTCGAGCCGCACGCGATGTCGCTCAACCCCGAAGTCCTCGGCCTCTCCTTCCCCGACGGCGGCTCACTGGACTTCCTGTCGGCGGGGAGGCAGAACCGGGAGTACTCCGCGACCGTGTCGTCGTTCGAGTGGGACAACTTCTACGAGCGGCTCGGCGGCGGTCTGTTCCTCGACGCGCTGCGGGACGACATGCGGGCGTCCTACGACTACGTGCTCATCGACAGCCGCACGGGTCTGTCGGACAACGCCGACATCTGCACCATCCAGATGCCCGACGTCCTCGTGGACTGCTTCACCCTCAGCGGCCAGTCGATGGACGGCGCCGCGGCCGTCGCCCACAGCGTCGAGGAGGGCTACCGCAAGCGGCGCATCCGGGTGCTGCCGGTGCCGATGCGCATCGACGAGGGCGAGAAGGAGAAGGTCGACGCGGGGCGGGCGCTGGCCCGGCAGAAGTTCGACGGCCTGCCCAAAGGGCCCGACGGTGAGCACCTCGATCCCGCCGATGTCAACGCGTACTGGGGCGCGGTGGAGATCCCCTACCGGCCCTACTACGCGTACGAGGAGATGCTCGCGACCGTCGGCGACGAGAGCGGGATCGCGAACTCCCTGCTGTCTGCCTTCGAACGCCTCACCTCGGTGATCACCGACGGCGAGGTCACCCAGCTGCCGCCGATCCCCGAACAGGTCCGGCTGCGCTGTGTGGAGGCCTTCACCCGGCGCCGGCCACAGCTGCAGTCGGTGAACGCGGTGGTGGTCTACGCCGCCGAGAACCGGATGTGGGCGGAGTGGGTGCAGGGGGTGCTCCGCACCGCCGGGTGCGACGCCGCGCTGCACGATGTGTCCACCGGCCCGCCGGAGCGCCCGGACACGACGACCCGCGTCCTGGTCCTGCTGTCGCACGCCTTCCAGAAGTCGCGCGCCGCGGGCGAGGTCTGGCACGCCCTGCGCGGCGGCGCGGCGGACGCCCCGCACTCGGCCCCCGTCGCCCTGCGCGTCGACGAGGTCCGGCTGGCCGACTCCTCCTTCGACCGTGAACCGGTGGACCTGCACCGCCTCGACGAGGCCGACTGCGTACGCGGTCTGCTGGGCGCCCTGGGGCTCGCGGAACAGCCCACGGGGAGCCGAACGGCCGGCCCCCGCTTCCCGGGCAGCGTCCCCCAGGTGTGGAACGCGCCGCAGCGCAACACCACCTTCACCGGCCGCGGGGTCATCCTCGACCAGTTGCGCGAACAGCTCCGGGGCGGTATGTCCGTCGTACTGCCCCAGGCCCAGGCGCTGTTCGGCCTCGGCGGCGTCGGCAAGACCCAGGTGGCGCTGGAGTACGTGCACCGGTTCATGGCCGACTACGACCTGGTGTGGTGGGTGTCGGCCGAGGACATCGACAACGTGGTCTCCTCCCTCGCCCAGCTGGGCACCCGCATCGGCGCGCTCGGCGGCGAGGACATGGCCATGGCCAGCCAGGAAGCCGTACAGCTGCTGGCGCGCGGAGTGCCGACGAACCGCTGGATCCTGGTCTTCGACAACGCCGACGACCCCACGGAGCTGAAGCGGTTCTTCCCGCGCGGCGGTGGCGGGCACATCCTCGTCACCTCCCGCAACCAGGCCTGGGCCCAGCAGGGCGCCTCCCTGCCCGTCGACGTCTTCCAGCGGCAGGAGAGCGTCGAGCATCTCTCGCTGCGCGCCCCCGGGCTGTCCGCCGAGGAGGCCGACCGCGTGGCCGAGGCGGTCGGCGACCTGCCGCTCGCCGTGGAGCAGGCGGCGGCCTGGCTCTACGAGACCGCCACCCCCGTCAAGGACTATCTGCGGCTGCTGGCCGAGCAGACCACCGACGTACTGGACCTCAACCAGGCCGCCGACTACCCGAAGACGGTGGCCGCCACCTGGAACATCTCCATCGCCCGCCTGAAGGAACGCTCGCCCGCCTCGGTACGGATGCTGCAGCTGTGCGCGTTCATGGCGGCGGAGCCGATCGCCTCCCAGCTGCTCTACAGCAAGGAGATGCTCGACGAACTGCGCAAGGTGGACCGGACCCTGACGGAGAGCCTGATGCTGGGCCGCGTCATCCGCGAGATCGCCCGGTTCGCGCTCGCCAAGGTGGACCAGGTCGGCAACAGCATCCAGATCCACCGGCTGGTCCAGGCGGTGATCCGCTCCCAGCTCACCGAGGACGAGCAGCGGACCGCACGACAAGTCGTCCACACCATCCTCGCGGGCGCCCGGCCCGACGGCGACGAACCCACCGACGACCCGAAGAACTGGCCGCAGTTCGAACTCCTGTGGCCGCATCTGCGCGCCTCCGACATCGGCGCCGGCGCCACGCTGGAGCCACGCCGACTGCTCATCGACCGCGTCCGCTACCTGTGGAAGCGCGGAAACCTCCCCCAGGCGCAGTCGCGGGCCGAGGAGGTGCTGGCCCAGTGGAAACCGCTGCTCGGCGAGGACCACGAGCAGTATCTGTACATGCGCTCCCAGCTCGCCAACGTGCTGCGCTCCCAGGGGCGTTACGTGGAGGCCCTGGAGATGAACGAGGACGTACTGGAACGCCAGCGCAGGGTCCTCGGTCCCACGCACCCGCACACGTTCATCACGGTCTCCGCGCTCTCCAGCGACCTCGCGGCCCGGGGACAGTACGACAGGGCGCTCGAACTGGCCCGCGAGGCCCACGAGGGCTTCGGCCAGATCTTCCACGAGTCGCACCGCAGGACCCTGAGCGCGGCGAACAACCTCGCACTGACGCTGTGCATGGTCGGCGACTACGGCGCCGCCCGCGATCTCGACCAGGACACCTACGACCGCCGCAAGGAGGTCCTCGGCCCCGAGCATCCCTACACCCTGGCCTCGGCCCAGCGACTCGGCCGCGACCTGCGCGAGGACGGCCGCTACAGCGAGTCGGCGGACCTGCTCTCCGACGCGTACCGGGCCTACAAGGACACCCTGGGCAAGGACTTCCCCGGCACGTTGACCTGCGCGAAGTCACTGGCGGTGTCACTGCGCAGGGCAGGCCGGTTCGAGGACGCGCACCGGCTGTCCAAGGCGACCCTGGCGGAGTACCGCAAACAGTACGAGACCCGCATTCCCGCCTCCCTCGCCTGCGAGCTGAACCTGGCGGCCGACCTGTTCGCCGCCGACCAGCGGGAGGAGGCGCGGCAGGTGGCACAGGCGGTGCTCGGGGAGTACATCAAGGTGCCGGGCGAGCAGCATCCGTACACCCAGGCCGCGCTCAACAACCTCGGCATCTACCAGTGGGCCTGCGGCAACGCCGACGAGGCGGAGGCCCTCTTCCTGCGGGTCACGGAACGCATGGCCGAGGTCCTGGGCGAGAAGCACCCCCACACCCTGTTCGCGCGCGCCAACTACGCCAACGTCCTGGCCGAGCGGGGCCGCGTCGAGGAGGCCTGGGCGGTGGAGAAGCCCACCCGTGACACGCTCCAGAACGTGCTCGGGGCACAGCACCCGGAGGCGCTCGGTGTGGTCGCCAACTCGGCGCTGACGCTGCGCGCGCTCGGCCGGACCGAGGACGCGGCACGCCTGCGCGAGGAGACCCTCGCCGTGCTGGAGCGCCAGTCCAGGCAGTTGGGCCCGGACAACGGCATCACCCGCCTGGTGCGCCAGGAACGCCGGATCTACCGGGACCTGGAGCCGCTGGCGGTGTGACGGGGAGAGCGGCGGGGGCTCCGGGGTTCAGGGGGAACCTCCCGGGTTCAGCCGGGCACCTCGCGGGTTCACACGGGCACCTCGCGGTTTACGGCCACCTCGCGGGTTCACGCGGGGGGCGACATGGTGAACGGCATGTCCGCCAGGAGCCAGCTGAGCACGGTCGGCAGGGCACGCAGCGCCGCGAAGTGCGCCGCGGCCGGATCGAGGACGGCGGTGGCCCGTGGGATGCGTGCGGCGAGCCAGGACGAGTGGGCGATCGGTGAGAACACGTCCTTCGCCCCGTGCCAGAACAGCACCGGCACCCGGATCTCACCCGGGTCGAACCCCCACGGCGACGTGAGCGCGAGCGCGTCGTCGATCCAGCCGTACGGGGAGGTCCGCAGCGCCTCGTTGTAGTTGCGCAGCAGCATCGAACGGATGCCGTTGTCGGAGACGATCGACCGGTCGTCGTCGGTGAGGTCGTCGCGCAGCTCCTCCAGCAGCCGCGCGGGATCGGAACGGATCGCCGCCGAGCGCGGGATCAGCCCGGCCGCGAAACGCTGGGGATCGGTGTGCGCCGTACGGAACTCACGGACGTTCGACGGCGCCATCCCCGCGAACCAGTCGAGCCCCACCGCGTCCCGTGGGGCCAGCGTGACGAGGGCCGCCGCCCTGGTCACCCGGTGCGGCAGCAGCGCGGCACAGGCCAGCGCGTGCGGGGCGCCACCGGAGCGGCCCACCACCGCGAAGCGGTCCAGGCCCAGGGCGTCGGCCACCGTCGCCACGTCCTCCACGACGTCGACGACCCGCCGGCCGGGCCGGCGGTCCGACCCCCCGTAACCGGGACGGTCGAAGCTGATGAGCCGCGCCCCGCAGTGATAGAGGAACATCGGCCGCGGCCGGGGCCCGACCCTGCTGCCCGGCATCCCGTGGAACAGGAACACCGGCCGCCCCCGCGGATCCCCCGAGCACTCGACCCGCAACCGCCGCCCGTCGGCCGTCCGGACATGGTCCGGCGTCCGTACGAGGTCATGCACAGCGCTCCCCCTCCCTCGGTCCGTGCAGACCGGGACCACGCTGCCCGAACATTGCCCATCCGCCTAGACCGCGAAACGAAAGCGCAGGTCAAATGGGTTCGACTGTACGGGAATCGGGGCCACGTCAGACAGATACCGCCTCGTGCTCACGCCACGGAAGTGCCACGGCCTGCGCGCGTCTTGACTTCACACCCCCTTCACGCCAGATTCAAGGCTCCGCACCGCATCCGGGGACACGGCCGTCCGCCGTACCCCGGGGAACAGCACGGCCCTCCCATCCCCTGACCAGGCTGGAGCGACCTGCATGCCCAAGAGCGCGGCCCCTGTCAGACGTACGGCCGCACCGGCCGGCCCCTCGCGGCGCCGAGTGCTCGGCACCGCCGCGGGGGCGGGTGCCGTAGCCGCGGCCGGTGGGCTCACCCACGCGGCCTCCGCCGCCGTCCCACCCCTCCTCGGCACCTACGACGTCGTCGTCATCGGCTCCGGCGCCGCCGGGATGACCGCCGCGCTCACCGCCGCCAAGCAGGGCCTGAGCTGTGTGGTCGTGGAGAAGGCGCCGACCTTCGGGGGGTCGGCGGCACGGTCGGGGGCCGGTATCTGGCTGCCGAACAACAGTGTCATCAAGGCCGCCGGGGTGCCGGACACCCCGGCCAAGCGGCGCAGTACCTCGCGGCGGTGGTCGGTGACGACGTGCCCGCCGACCGGCAGAAGGCGTTCCTAGACAACGGGCCCGCCATGCTCTCCTTCGTCATGGCGAACAGCCCGCTCGGATTCCGCTGGATGGAGGGGTACAGCGACTACTACCCGGAGCTGCCGGGTGGATTGCCCAACGGGCGGTCCATCGAGCCGGACCAGTTCGACGGGAATCTGCTGGGCGACGAGCTGGCCCGCCTCAACCCGCCCTACCTCGCCGTCCCCGCCGGCATGGTCGTCTTCAGCGCCGACTACAAGTGGCTCGCGCTGACCGCCGTGAGCGCGAAGGGGCTCGCCGTCGCCACGGAGTGCCTCGCACGCGGTACGAAGGCCGCGCTGCTCGGGCAGAAGCCGCTCACCATGGGGCAGGCCCTGGCGGGCGGACTGCGCGCCGGGCTCCTCGCCGCCGGTGTACCGGTGTGGCTCGACACCCCTTTGACCGAGCTGTACGTGGAGGGCGGCGCGGTGACCGGCGCGGTCGTCACCCGTGACGGCGCCCCCGGCCTCGTACGGGCCCGGCGCGGTGTCGTCGTCGGCTCCGGCGGCTTCGAGCACAACGCGGCCATGCGCGCGCAGTACCAGGAGCAGCCCATCGGGACCGAGTGGACCGTCGGCGCCAAGGAGAACACCGGGGACGGCATACGGGCCGGCCAACGCCTGGGCGCCGCTACGGACCTGATGGACGACGCCTGGTGGGGTCCCGCCGTCCCCACCCCCGACCAACCGTGGTTCTGCCTCGCCGAACGCACGCTCCCCGGCGGACTGCTGGTCAACGCGGCGGGCGCGCGGTTCGTCAACGAGGGGGCGCCGTACAGCGATGTCGTCCACGTGATGTACGAGCGCGACACCGCGTCCGCCTCGCACATCCCGGCCTGGCTGATCGTCGACCAGAACTACCGCAACCGGTACCTCTTCAAGGACATCGCGCCGACGTTCCCGTTCCCGGACGAGTGGTACGACGCCGGGGCCGTCCACAAGGCGTGGACACTCGACGCGCTCGCCACCGCGATCGGTGTTCCCGCCGCCGCGTTGCGCTCCACCGTCGACCGCTTCAACTCCCTTGCCCGGCAAGGGAAGGACACCGACTTCGGGCGCGGCGACAGCGCATACGACCACTACTACACGGACCCCTCCGTGCAGCCCAACTCCTGCCTCGCACCCCTGTGGCTGCCGCCGTACTACGCCCTGCGCATCGTGCCGGGCGACCTCGGCACCAAGGGCGGCCTGCTCACCGACGCACGCGCCCGCGTGCTGCGCCCCGACGGCTCGGTCATTCCCGGCCTCTACGCGGCGGGCAACGCCAGCGCCGCCGTCATGGGCCGCAGCTACGCGGGGGCCGGCTCGACGATCGGGCCCGCGATGACGTTCGGGTACGTGGCGGCGATGGACATCGCGAGAGGGGCGTGAGATCAGGAGGGGCGGGGCGAGGGAGTCAGGTCAGCCGGAGGTCGATCCATGTCGCGGTGTCGCCGTCCAGCTGATAGCGGTCGATCTCCACGAAGCCGTGCTTCAGCGCGAACCGCAGTCCGTCCTCGTTCGACTCCAGCACACAGGTCTCGACGGTCCGCGCCCCCAACTCCCGCGCCCGCCCCAGCGCCCGCTCGTACAACCGCTCGCCGAGCCCTCGTCCCCGGTGCTCGGCGAGCACCCTCACGATGACCGTGGCCGTCGCGGTGTCGCCCTCCGGCGGGCGGACGGTGGAGTTGCCGACGAGGCCTCTGCCGTCGTACGCGAGTTCCAGGTGGTGGCGTCCGGCACGCTCGCGGACGTCGTCGAGGGACAGGAAGTGCGCGGGAATGATCGTGTTGTGGACGTGCTGCCATTCCTCGATGTGCTCAAGAGGGGCACTACTGTCCACCCGAGTCACCTTCTCGGCCGTGAACGGCCGAGCTTGTGCACTCGATCCGTTCACACCTTGTCGCGCTCCCGACTGCCCCCTACGACAGGACGGTCACGGGTCGCATCCACCCTCCTCCCTTGGGTTCAGGGAGAGGGTGCGGGTGCGGTGACAAGCACCCACGCCGAGCGTGCGCGGTCGCGCACGTTGACCCCGGCGACGACGTCGGCGGGGCCAGCGAGCCCGCACCGACGACAGCGGAAATGATCCCGGGTGGGCCGGTTGGCCCGCTCGGTGTGCCCGCAGCGCGGGCAGCGCTGCGAGGTATGGCGCGCGTCCACCTCGAGGAACGGCACTCCGGCCATTGTGGCTTTGTAGGCGAGGTGCTGTCCGAGTTGGTGGAAGGGCCAAGAGGAGAGGGTGCCCCGCTGGTCGCGGCGTAGCCGTACCCGGTCGCGGATGCCGCCGAGTTGCTCGACGGCGATCCCGCGACCGGTGCGTTGCGCAACAAGCACGATCTCCTTGCTGATGTGGTGGTTCACATGCGTGGCATGGCGCTTCTCCTTCTGGGCGCGGCGGGCGAGACGGCGGGTGGCGGAGCGGGTCTGTCTGGCCTGGAGTTCGGCGCGTTTGCGGGCCTGCCAGCGCCGGTAGCGGGACAGGCGGCGGCCCTGGTGGTTGGTGCCGTCGGAGGTGGTGGCCAGGTTCACGATGCCCCGGTCGACTCCGATCCAGTCGGCCGGCTCGTATACCTCGGGATCGGGCAGTTCACAGGTGGCAATCAGGAACCATTTGCCGTTGCGCTGGACGAGGTCGCTTTCGCCCTTGCGGTGGGTCACGAGTGTTTTGAGCTGGTCGGGGGAGCAGGCGAAGCGGATGCCCTTCATCCGCCCGTCGACGGTCCAGATGGAGACGGTGCGGGCGTCGTACTGCCAGGACAGGCAGCGGTCGTCGAACGGCTGCGCTGCCTCCGGCCGGAAGGCGATCGGCGTACTGACCGCCTTGCGGTGCCGTTTGGCGGTGGGCGGGCCCAGGTTCCCGGCCTGCAGGTTGGCTTTCAGGGTCGTGTAGGCGTCGACGACCTTCTTCACCGCCCGCACCGCGGGCTGTGCGGACAGCCCGAAGGTCGCTTTCAGGTCCGCGTACACCTCCTTCTGCAGGCCGTTGCGGTCCTTCAGTCCCTTGGCGAAGGCAGTCTGCGAGGCGTAGGTGGCGGCTCGGTTGCAGGCGCGCAGGGTCGCCTCCAGGGCCGACGCCTGCTCGGGCGTCGGCAGCAGCTTGACCTGCACGACCAGTTTCACAACATCGGACCGTAGTGCGACCTCCGCACACACGATCACCGTTTGCCCGGCGATCACCACAACCGGTGACTTGCAGGGCAGTTGTTCGCATTTCCCGGCTTCGCCGGGCAGCCGTGCGGGCGCTCCGCGCCCGGTGGAGAGGGGACGCGGCAACGCTCCGCGTCGCGACCGCAGGAGGCGATTCCTCCCCGGCGTGAACGCCGGGGCATCCTCGCCAGAATCAGGTGAACCCCGATAGCCGAGGCCGGGTCTTTCCCTTGGGGGACATCGCGGGTTGCCTTTTCGGGACATGCCCGCACCGCGGCACGTGCGGCCCTTCCGACGGCCGGTTCCACTCCCCTATCCTTCGGCTGCGCCCCCGGCTTCATATGCGTCGTCAACCTCGCGGACGAGGCGTACCGGCGACTCGGAATCCCTGACGACCGCTCCGTACCGAAGCGCCGTCACAGGTGCTCACCGCACGATGACCACGGTCTTGCCACGGGCATGGCCACGCTCCACATGGCGCACCCCTTCGGTGGTGTCGGCCAGCGGGTAGGTCCGGTCGACGACCGGGGTGAGCCTGCCGGCCTCAATGAGCGCGGTGACGGCGAGCAGGTCCTCGTGGGTCGGCCCGGCCGGGGCCGACGGGAGGATCGGGCGGAGCCGCTGCCTGACGCAGGCGTTGACCGCGGTCAGTCGCAGCATGGAGCCCATCGCCCCGAAGACGTGGCCGGGCGAGCCGCCGCCGTTGGCCACCAGGGTCCCTGTGGGGGACAGCGCCTGACGCAGCCGGCTCAGTGGGCGGTTGCCCACGTTGTCCAGGATCACGTCGTAGTGCCTGCGCCGGTCGGTGAAATCCTCCCGGGTGTAGTCGACGACGTGCGCTGCGCCCAGTGAGCGCACCAGGTCGACGTTGCGAGTGCTGCAGACCCCGGTGACCTCCGCGTCCAGTGCCGCGGCGATCTGTACGGCGAACGTGCCCACGCCGCCGCCCGCCCCGTTGATCAGCACACGTTGCCCGGCGTCCACCCGGCCCACGGTCCGGATGCCCCGCAGGGCGGTCACCGCCCCCATCGGTACGGCCGCGGCCTGCTCGAAGGTCAGCCTCGCGGGCTTGGGCACCAGCAGATCCGCGGTGGTGCGCGCGTACTCGGCGAAGGAGCCCGGGCAGAAGCCCAGTACCTCGTCGCCGGGCTGGAGCCCCCGTACGTCGGCGCCGACCGCCTCCACGTGCCCGGCCGCGTCGATTCCTGCCACCAGGGACTTCGGCCGGGTCAGTCCCATGGCTCCCATCAGCCGCGCCACGAACGGGTCGCCGCGCATCATGTGCCAGTCGTAGGGGTTGACCGCGGCGGCGCGCACCCGTACCAGTACCTGCCCGGCGCCGGCCTCGGGCCGGTCGGTGTCCGCCAGCCGCAGGATGTCCGGCGGGCCGAACCGCTCCTGAACGATTGCCTTCATCGTGTCGCCCCACCCCCTCGGGATCGGTCGCTGCTCGCTGTGTCCCGTCGGATACGTCACCGGCCGACCAGGGGCGAGCACGCGAGGTGTAC
>NZ_AEJC01000154.1 GCF_000317595.1 Streptomyces ipomoeae 91-03
CGGAGCTGCTCGCGGGGGAGTGGCGGCAGATCAAGGGCGCGCTGCGGGACCAGAGCCTGATCGCCGGGATCGGGAACGCGTACAGCGACGAGATCCTGCACGCCGCGAAGATGTCGCCTTTCAAGTTGACCTGGTCGGGAAGCCGGAGGAGATACGGGGCCTATAGGGTCCTGCGGCCCTCAGCTCATGGGTACGGGCCGGCGTCGCCACTCACCGACGGCTCGCTGTGTTGCGCCTGGCGGGACTGTGCTTGGTCTTCTCGGGCGTGCGCCGCTGACTGATCGACGAGAGCGCGCCCTCCAGGGCGAAGGTCGCGGCTCCCAGGCACACCGGGTCGGTGGGGATGGGGGACAGGACGATCTCGGCGGCGGCCAGCGGGCGGCGCAGCGCGTGCCGGGCCACGGCCTCCCGCACCTCGGCGAGGAGCGGTTCGCCGAGCGTGGCCGCGACCCAGCTGCTGAGCACGACCACTTCGGGGTTGAGCAGATTGACCAGGTCCGCGATACCGGCGCCGAGATAACGGGCGGTGTCGCGCACGACCTTCACGGCGACGGGGTCCCCGTCGGTGACTCCCCGGGCGAGGGCGTCGATCGTGGCGGTCTGGTCCTCGGGATGCAGCAGGGTGCTCTGTGGGCTCAACTCCCGCAGATGCAGCATGATCCCGGGCGCCCCGACATATGTCTCGACGCACCCGTGGTTCCCGCAGTGGCACAGCCGCCCGTCCAGTACGAGCGTGGTGTGCCCCCACTCCCCGGCACTGTTGCTGACCCCGCGGTGGAGGCCACCGCCCAGCACCAGCCCGGCGCCGACTCCCGTGCCGAGGTTGACGACAACGGTGTCGCCCCGGCCCCGGGCGGCGCCGAACCACAGCTCGGCGACGGCGCAGGCCCGCAGCGGATTGTCCAGGTACAGCGGATACGCGATGTGCTCGGCGAGCAGATCGAGCAGGGGGACGTCGTGCCAGTCCCAGTTCGGGGCGTACTCCGACACCCCGCCCTCCCGGTCCACCTGGCCCGGCACGCTCACCCCGACACCGAGCACGCGCGCGCCCTCGACCCCGGCCTGCGTGACCACCGAGCCGACGGCCGCCGCGACATGCCCGACGACCTGCTCCGGCCGGCTCTCGCCGGGGCGCATGTCCTCGTCGGCTCGGGCCAGCACGTTCAGCGCGAGGTCGAACAGCTCGACCCGGACGTACGTCTCCGCGATGTCCACGCCGATCAACGCGCCCCCCGACGTGTTGACGGCCACGAGCCCGCGGGGGCGTCCGCCCGCCGAGTCCTCGAACCCGACCTCCGTGATCAGCCGCAGATCGAGCAGCTCCCCGACCAGTGTGGCGACCGTCGCCAGACTCAGCCCGGTGGCCGCCGCCAGCTCCTGCCGGGACGTGGGAGACTCGGCGATGATCTGGCGCAGCACCTCGTAGCGGTTCGCGGTGCGAATGTCACGTGATGTGCTGCGTCTCATCGGACTCCCCTCGCTGCATGGCGTCGGGTGCGTGCGGCCTCTTCCAGCCGGGGGTCCGGGGGCTGTCCCCCGGGAAAGCGCGGCACCGACGACATGGTCTCCTCGATCCTTCCAGGCCATGGCGAGGCCTGTTTGCCCCGGCGCGGCGCAAGGCTATGGCTCGGGGGGACTTTCGACAAGGGGTTAGGAAAGGGGGTTTACAAAGTCTGCCGCAGAGCGGGACTCGATGGCTGGAGACCGTCGGCCCCGAGGGATACCAGGTGAGAGCCCCCGGGCCGCCCGGCGTGGTCAGTCCCCGAGTGCATCCCGTACGAACGCGTTGCGGAACTTGCCCGTCGGGTCCAACGTGTCGGCCAGCGCCCGGAAGTCATCCAACCGGGGGTACAGCCGCTTCAGTTCGACCGCCGGAACCGTGAACACCTTCCCCCAGTGCGGCCGGGCCTCGAACGGCGCCAGTGCCTCCTCGACCTGCCGCACCACCGGCAGCACCGCCGCCGTGTCCGCGACCCAGGTGAAGTGCAGCGCGACGGTGTCCCGGCCGTACGCGGGGCTGAGCCACTGCTCGTCGGCGGCCACCGTACGGACCTCACAGACCTGCAGCACGGGAGCGACGGCCGCCCGGATCCCGTCCAGCGCCTGCAGCGCGGCCATGGCGTGCGTCCGTGGCAGCAGATACTCCGACTGCAGCTCGTCCCCGCTGCTCGGCGTGAACTCCGCCCGGAAGTGCGGCAGCCGCTCGTGCCAGGGCCCGGGCACGCCGAACTGCCGGGTGCAGTTCACGGCGGGCATCCCCGGCACCGGATGCATGGCCTCGGTGGCAGGCGCCGCCCACGGGAAGTCCACCGCGGCCTGGTCGGTCCGCCGCTTCACCCAGACCTGGTCGAAGCCGGAGCGGAGCCAGCGGGTGAACAGACTCACGCTGTACGCCGACGCCGTCACGGCCGCGTAGTCCAGCCCGGCGAGGGGGAGCCGGCCGAAGACATGCTGGCTCACCTCGAAGCCCGGCTCCAGGTCGAGGGTGAGCGCGGTGACCACACCGAGGGCGCCGAGCGAGGTGACCGCCCCGCCGAAGCGGTCGTCGCCACGGGAGAGGGTGAGCGTGGAGCCGTCCGCCGTGACCAGCTCCACCTCGCGCACGGCCGCCGCGAGCGATCCGTTGCCGTCGCCCGAACCATGGGTACCGGTTGCCACCGAGCCGGCCACGGAGATGTGCGGGAGGGAGGCCATGTTGTGCAGGGCGAGACCGTGGGCGTGCACCGCGCGGGCGAGTTCCGCGTACCGGACACCGCCTCCGACCCGTACGGTACGGGCCGCCGAGTCCACCTCGATGGTCGGTGGCAGCGCGGTCAGCGAGAGCAGGACACCCTCGGCGCCGGGCTCGGCGATCTCGTTGAAGGAGTGCCCGCTGCCGAGCACCCGCACCCTCTCGCTGCCCGCGACCAGCACCCGCAGCGCCTCGACCGACCGCGGCCGGTGCAGTTCCTTGGCGGTGTAGGTGATGTTCCGGGCCCAGTTGGTCAGGGTCTCGGTCGTCATACGTGTACTCCTCGGCACTCCACGAGCCGTAACTGTCCAAGCCATCCTCCCTCCCCCCTCCGGCCGCCCCGCTCCGACCCTGGGTTGCCCCGCTCCGGCCCTCGGCTGTCCCGGCTTGTGGTCTTTGGGGTGTTCCGCTCCGGCCCTCGGCTGTCCCGACTTCTGGTGTTCGGGTTGCTCCGCTCCGGCCCTCGGCCGCCCCGCTCCGGCCCTGGGTTGCCCCGCTCCGGCCCTCGGCTGTCCCGGCTTCCGGTCTTTGGGGTGTTCCGCTCTGGTCCTTGGTTGTGCGGCTTCTGGTGTTCGGGGTGTTCCGCTCTGGGCCTCGGCTGTTCCGGCTTCCGGTCTTTGGGGTGTTCCGCTCTGGTCCTTGGTTGTGCGGCTTCTGGCGTTCGGGTTGCCCTGCTCCGGCCCTCGGCTGTCCCGGCTTCTGGTGTTCGGGTTGTTGCGCTCCGGCCCTCGGCTGTCCGGCTCGCCGTCTTCGGGTTGCCCCGCTCCGGCCTCGATCGTCCCGCTCCCGCCTTCGGCTGTTCCGCTCCGCCTTCGGCTGTCCGGTTGTCGGCTCGGCCCTCTCCCTTCGGCCTTCGGTTGTCCCGCTCCCGCCTCCGGTCGTCTCCCTCCCGGGCCCGGGCCGCCTTTCCTGCCTGGTTCGGCCGTCATGTCCTTCACGGGTCTCGTGTCGCGTAACGGCCGTCGGTTCTGCCGGGTGTCCTGCCCTGCTGCGGCTGTCGGCTCTGCCGGTTGTCTCGCCGTGCTACGGCCGTCGGCTCTGCCAGGTCTCTTGCCGGGCCCGGCCGGCCCGGCCGAGTTCTCGTGCCTGGCCCTCTCCGCGTCCCGGCCGCCTCTGCTGTGCTGCCCCGGCCGTTCCCCGTCCCGTCCATTGACCCCCTCGCGCGGCCAGACCTACCGTGGAGACCGGTTACTGTGACCGGTTCCCCCAGCTGGAAGGTCCCTTCCTTGCCCGAGCGGCCCCGCGCTTTGTTCGCCATGACTGCCGAGAACGTTCCGCAGATCTTCCCGCCGGAGGTGCTGTCCCGTCTGCGGGAGGCGGTGGAGATCGATCCCGCCCTGATCGCGGAGGACTTCGCCGACGACCGGATCCGGCAGGCGCTCGCCGAGGTCGAGGTGCTGGTCACCGGATGGGGCTGCCCCCGGATCGACGAGGCGGTTCTCGACGCGGCGCCCAAGCTGCGGGCGATCCTGCACTCGGCCGGCTCGGTGAAGGGGTTCGTCGCCCCCGCCGTGTGGGAGCGCGGGATCGCCGTCTCGACGGCGGCCGAGGCCAACGCGCTGCCGGTCGCCGAGTACACGCTCGCCATGATCCTGCTCGCCGGCAAGGACCTCTTCGGCTACCGCGACCGCCTCCGGGCCGAACGGAACTTCCCCGGCTGGGGGTTCGTCCCCGGCATCGGCAACCACGGCCGCCGGGTCGGGGTCATCGGTGCCTCCCGCATCGGCCGTCGGGTCATCGAGCTGCTGCGCCCCTTCGACCTGCGGGCGAGCCTCACCGACCCGTACGTCGACGAGGCCGGGGCCGCCGCCCTCGGCGTACCCCTGCTGCCGCTCGACAACCTCCTGCGCACCTCCGACATCGTGACCGTCCACGCCCCGGACACCCCCGAGACCCACCACCTCCTCGGCCGCCGGGAACTCGCCCTGATGCCCGACGGGGCCGTCCTCATCAATACCGCGCGCGGCACGCTCGTCGACCACGACGCGCTCATCGACGAACTGCGTGCCGGGCGCCTCTCCGCGATCCTCGACGTCACCGATCCCGAGCCGCTGCCCGCCGACTCCCCGCTCTTCGACCTGCCGAACGCCTTCATCACCCCGCACCTCGCCGGCTCGCAGGGCAACGAGGTGTCCCGGCTCGGTCTCACGGTCGTGGAGGAGGCCGAACGACTGGGCTCCGGGCGCCCGCCGGCCCACAAGGTCGACCACGCCGCTCTGGAACGCACGGCGTGACCGCCGCCCCGGCGGGCGTCGCCTCGTGGGGCACTCCCACCTGCTTCTGACGTGGCGGGGGTGCGTGCCCTCGACGACCGATTTCCAGGAACCGTTTGCTGACTGCTCGCTACCTACTCGTTCGTAATCACGGGCGCGTCGTCGAGTTTTCGCGCGTCAGCACAGTTTTCTGGCTGCGATATCTTGCCGACTCCCGAGCGCGACCCTAACTTCCATAGAGACCGTTTTCTATGGCAGCCGTTCGGTAGACACCCCGAGCGGCTGCCGCGGTCTCCCCTGTCCGCGTGTGTGCGAGGAGTCGCTGTGCCCCATCCCGTACTCCGGCGCGGAGAGGTCACGCTCGGCGCGCTCGGGCAGACCGGCCGGACGCCCGGCCGTCGACACGCCTGGACCTTACCCCCCACCTCAAGTAGCCCTTCTCCCGCTCGCTGTGAGGAACCCGCATGTCCGTCACCAGAAGATCCGTCCTGACCACGGCCGCCGCCGGCACCGGCACGCTCGCGCTCACCGGCTGGTCGTGGACGACCGCCGCCGAGCAGGCGTCCGCCGACAGCGCCGAGGCCGCCGCCGAGGGTGCGAGACGCCTCGACCTGATCGACTTCGGAAGCGCGGACTCCGAGTCCGCCCATGACTTCCACGGCCCGGACACCGAAGTCGTCGACGGCAACGCGGGCGACCGGGCCCGTGTCGCCAAGCCCCTCGCCACCCCCGGCATCAAGGGCGGCGACCTCCGCTTCACGCTCGCGGTCGACCCGGTCCAGCAGAACTACCTCACGGTGAAGTTCTGGGGCGGCGACACCTCCACGTACAAGACGATCGCGTACATCAACGGCGAGCAGATCGGCTACCGCCGCTCCGGCGACTACGAGGCCCTCAACACCGGCACAAGCCGTCCGCTGCCCGGCCGTTTCTTCTACGCGACGATCATGCTGCCGCTGGAGCACACAAGGGGCCGGTCGCGGGCCGAGATCACCCTGCGCACATACGACAGCGGGTTCAGCGCCAAGGTCACCGCCGCCTCCCGCGGCTACTACCGGGCCTACACGCACACCGGCGCGTACCTCGACCTGAGCGACGACCCGCAGGCCGACTTCACTCCGCCCACGGACACGGTCGCGGACATCGACGCCACGGCCAAGCAGGCGCTCGTCGACGGCTACGTCGCCGACCAGGTCAAGCTCTTCAACTCCCTCTCGGCGAAGGTCGACGCGTCGGCGAAGGGCAACCTCTCGATCGTCCGCTATGTCGAGGAACTGTTCTTCTACGCCGGCGCCCTCGCCCGCGCCTCCTGGTGCCCGGCGAAGACGCCCGCCGAGAAGAAGGCCGCCCTGCTGCGGGTCTTCAAGTGCGTCGACAACCACACCAAGGACTACTACGGCAACACCAAGCTGCTGGCCTGGGGCGGTCACCAGGGCGACTGGGGCGGCTACTACGGAGCGCTCGGGCAGGCGCTGTACCTGGTCGAGAACGTCATCGCCGACAACGATGTCTACGGGCGGGAGGCCTTCGAGGCGTTCCTCGACGAGCCGTTCAGGACGGGGACCGAGGACGGCGAGACGTCTCTGAAGGACGTCGACTGGGACGGCGGACCTCTCACCCGGCGCGGTGCCTGGGAGCGCGTCCTGAAGGCCAACTTCGACTACGCCCGCTCGCGGCTGTCGTACATCTACAACCAGGTCATGTACACGTACGAGGGCGCCTGGGAGGCCCACGAGGGCCTGCGGGTCATCGGGTCGGCGTTCTACGAGGGCAAGGCGCGCAGCCACCGGATCGTGGGCGAGTCCCTGGGCTGGGAGCCGTTCCTCGGCGAGGAGGTCCTGGTCGGGCCCGACGGACAGGAACTGGACCTGTTCCACTCGCTCTTCTACCACGACCGCACCGCCCGCTGGACCGAGGACTACGTCCGGTACGTCATCAAGGGCCTGGCGAAGTCGAAGCTCGACAAGGACGGCAACGTCGTCCGGCGCCTCCCGCTCGGCACGCACTACACCACCATGACCGAGGCCGGGCACACCCGGGAGAACGGTTACGTCGCCAACTACGGCGAGGCCACCAACTACCTGCCCGAGTGGTTCCACCGCACCTGGGGCCACGAGGGCGACGAGGAGCTCAACGACCGCATCCTGGAGCTGGCGCTGCGCAACCTGCACGCCCGCTCCCACGCCCGTATGACCGACCTCGACGACAACCTCAAGCGCACCATGCGCATGGAGATGGTGATCGACGAGCGCAACACCAACTTTCCCGGCTTCCCCGGCTATGTCCTCCGTATCTCCGAGGGCAAGATCCTCCACTACGTCTCGCTCGCCCGGCACATCGCCGAGCACTCCGACCGGTACGCGGGCGACGAGTGGAGGACCACGCGCGCGTACGCCCGCGAAGCCGTCGGCTTCGCGCAACAGCAGATCGCCGACCGCCAGTACTTCAGCCAGTTCTCCTCGGTGAAGTCGAAGAACAAGTACGACCTCGAACTCGGCGAGACCTGGGCCTGGCTGAAGGCGCACGAGCCGACCGGCACCGTCCACCCGCACACCGACTTCGCGTACTACACGGCCGCCGAGCTGTCGGCGCTGGGCGTGCGGACGGCGGACTACGAGCGGTTCGCCTGGGTCGACGTCGACTGCATGTTCGTGTCGCTGCGGGACGGCGACCTGCACCTGTGGGGCCACCTCAACGAGCGGCAACGCGGCTTCGCCCGCAACGGTCGCCTGCACGTACGGCACGCGAACCGCGACCACATCGTGCAGCTCCAGACCAACGGGCTGTTCCAGTACGAGGACTACTGGGCCCGTATGGACAACATCGACGTCGACTTCATGGAGGACCAGCAGACGGGCGACGGCTTGGCCCCGCAGGCCCTCGCGGGCGAGATCGCCCCGATCACGTACCAGCCGGGCGTCGGCACGGTCCGCCGTGAGAACTTCGAGGCGGACCACGCGTACTCCGGCTACCCGGACCTGCTGACCGCCCGCTACGGCCGCTACCTTTTCGTCTTCAACACCACGCGGAAGGCGTACGGGAACGAGCGCGACCACGAGGTGGAGGTACCGTCGGCCGGGTCGACCGTCCTGGACCTGGTGAGCGGCAAGGACCTCCCGGTGCGCGACGGCAGGGTGAGCGTGCCGCCGAAGACCGGGCTCGTGCTGAAGCTGCCGACGGCGGAGATCTCCGAACTCCCGCCCGCGCACGTCGACTTCGTGCACACCCTGCCCGGGGACGGCTCGATCACGGTCACCTGGCAGACGACCGCGGGCGCCACGCACTACGAGGTGCGCCGGGCGACACGGCGGCAGGGCCCGTACGAGCTGATCGCGGCCAATCTGAAGGGGCGGCACTTCGCCGACGAGTCGGTGAGTGTCGGCGAGACGTACTACTACACCGTCACAGCGGTCAACTCCCAGGGCAACGGCTGGACTTCGCATACGGTCCGGACAGAGGCCGCCGCGCCGGAGACGACCTCCCTCCGGAACTCCGGCTGGCGTGACGACGCCCTCTTCAAGGCCCGCCCCGGGAGCGCGGCCGTGCGCGGTTCGACGATCCGGGTGCTCGGCGCGCACGGCGACGGGCTCGGCGAGGGCGACGACTACACGGTGCCGTCGCGGGACATCGACGACCAACTGCACTATGTGAGCCGCCCGTCGGCGGGCAGCTTCACGCTCACCGCCCGCGTGGACGGCGCCCGCGGCCCGGTCACCGGCCTGATGCTGCGGGACCGGCTGACCGCCGACACCCGCCACCTGTACTTCGGCGCGGACACCGACGGTTCCCTCGTCTTCCACAACCGCACCCGGGACAGCCGCCACGACTGGCAGGACGACCTGCGCTCGCCGATCACCCGCAGGCTCGACGGCCGTACACTCGCCGCCACGCCGTATCTGCGGCTCGTCCGCGACGTCAGCACCCACCGCGTGCACGGCCAGGTCTCGGTGGACGGCACGGTGTGGGTGACCGTCGCGACCCTGTTCACGCCCTTCCCGTACGCCGTCCACGCGGGACTCGCGGCCACGGGTGACGCGGAGTTCACGAAGGTGGCGGTGGACAGGATCCGGGCGGACTCGGTGCTGGTGGCGCTGGGACGCGACGGCGACACGGTGGCGGTCCGCTGGAACAAGCCGGAGGACGCGCTGACGTTCACGGTCTCGCGCTCCACCGACGGTGAGACATGGGAAACCGTGGAGTCCGGCACCCGCTCCCTCGGGTACGAGGACGAGGGGCTGCGGCACGGCAAGCGGTACTACAGGGTCACGGCGGACCTGGTCGGCGGCGGCACCCGTACCTCCGTCCCGGCCGTCGCGGTCGCCGAGACCCTGGCCGACGTGCTGGCGCGGGCGCGGCGGACCGACCCCGCCGAGTGGACGAAGAAGAGCTACGCGGCCTTCACCGCCGAGCTCGACCGCATCGAGAAGGAGACCGGCGAGGACGAGGACACCCGCATCGACGAGGTGTACGCGGCGTACGAACTCCTCGTCTCCCGCGACACGCTGCTGCGGCGGACGTCGGTCACCGCGTCGATGGTGGCCGCCTCCACGATCGAGTGGCCGGGCCGGGGGACCAAGGAGTCCAACGGCTGGAAGGCCTTCGACGGCAACACGGCCACGTACACCGACACGCTCGCCGCGGAGAGCTGGATCGACATCACCGCCGGCGACGCCGGCCCCCTGGTCGTCGACAAGCTGCGCGTCCTCCCGCGTGCGGGCTTCGCCGGCCGGGCGACCGGCACCGTGCTGCGTGGCTCGACCGACGGCGGGGCGACCTGGACGGACCTGCACACCATCGGGACCACGACCGACGGCATCTGGTACGAGGCCACGCTGAGCTCCACGGCGTCGTACCCCCTGCTCCGGCTCCACGACGCCCACGACGGCCGGTGCAACCTCGCCGAGGTCGAGTTCTGGTACTACGCGCCCGAGGAGGGCTGACCCACCGCCGGTCACGACCCGGCATCGCGCCCCCGACCGACCGTCGGCCGGGGGCGTCGCGGTGCGATGGTGGTCAGCGGCATACGCGGAGGACGGATCCGAAGAGCGGTGGCCGTCGCCGCATGCGCCGCGGCGGTCGGCGCGGTGTCCGGCGCACCGACGTGGTGGTCCGCACGATCACGCTCGCGCCGGGCGGCTCCACCGGTTGGCACCACCACCAGGGCCAGGCGCTCGCCGTCGGTCGTCCTGCGGGCTGCGACGTCTGGGGCTGCGGCGAGTACATCCCGCTGATCTCGCCGGGTTCGCCACACTTCATCGTGTTCGCCGCGGCGGCCGGATGATCGTCCAGGCCGCCGAATCCGGCGATATGCGGTGGAAACATCACGTCTGTGAGGGGACCCGGCGCCGCTCCCGTCCGGCCAGGGGCATACCGTGAGGAGTCGAGCACGGAAGCCGGAGTACGGAGCCGGAGCGAGTCGGGAGCGAGGAGAAAACGGGATGGGCAGCCGCACCGCGCTGGTCGAGGATCTGATGGAGCGGTTCCCGCACGTACCGCGGGAGGCGGTCTTCAAGGAGGACCTGCTCAGGGGCGGCGTGGCCTTCGACGCGTCCGCGCTGAGCGACAACGAGAGCGGCGAGGTCAAGCCGAAGTCGTACTTCATCTTCTCCTTCGACCACGGCACCCTCCCCGAGTTGGGCGAGGCCGCCCTGCGTCGCCCGCCGGAGGAGATCATCCTCACCGGCGGCCCGTACGACCTGCGGCGCACGGTCGTCTCCGTACGGGTCAACCCGTCGTCGCCGTACCGCGTGGCCGCCGACGAGGAGGGCATGCTCGGGCTCTATCTCGACGGCCGGCGCATCGCCGACGTCGGTGTGCCGCCCATGCCGGAGTACTACCGGCACACCCTCTCCAACGGGAAGTCCGTGATGGAGGTGGCCCCCACCATCCAGTGGGGCTACCTCATCTACCTCACCGTCTTCCGCGTCTGCCAGTACTTCGGCGCCAAGGAGGAGTGCCAGTACTGCGACATCAACCACAACTGGCGCCAGCACAAGGCGGCCGGGCGGCCGTATACGGGTGTGAAGGACGTCGACGAGGTCCTGGAGGCGCTGGAGATCATCGACCGGTACGACACGGCGAAGACGTCCACCGCCTACACGCTCACCGGCGGCGCGATCACCAAGACGGTCGCCGGCCGGGACGAGGCCGACTTCTACGGCCACTACGCCAAGGCCATCGAGGAGCGCTTCCCGAACCGCTGGATCGGCAAGGTCGTCGCCCAGGCGCTGCCGCTGGACGACGTCAAGCGCTTCCACGACTACGGCGTGAAGATCTACCACCCCAACTACGAGGTCTGGGACCGCCGTCTGTTCGAGCTGTACTGCCCCGGCAAGGAGCGCTACGTCGGCCGCGACGAGTGGCACAAGCGGATCCTGGACTCGGCGGAGGTCTTCGGCGCGCGCAATGTGATCCCCAACTTCGTGGCGGGTGTGGAGATGGCCGAGCCGTTCGGGTTCACCACGGTCGACGAGGCCATCGCGTCCACCACCGAGGGCCTGCGCTTCTTCATGTCGCACGGCATCACACCCCGCTTCACCACCTGGTGCCCGGAGCCCACGACCCCGCTCGGCAAGGCCAACCCGCAGGGCGCGCCGCTGGAGTACCACATCCGGCTCCTCGAGGCCTACCGGGCCACGATGGACGACTTCGGGCTGTCGTCCCCTCCGGGCTACGGGCCGCCCGGACCGGGCCGGGCCGTCTTCTCGGTCAGCTCCTTCATGGACAGCCTCCCGGCGGTCGAGGAGACCGGCCTGACCGAGCAGACCGGGCTGACCGAGGGGGGCCAGGGAGCCGAGGGGGCCGAGGGCGTTACAGTCAAGTAACTCCTGTGGCAGTTGAGTCAGTTGGGGCTGCGATACGTACCACCACGCAGCGAGAACCGGCGGTAACCACATCTGAAGACGCAGCTTGTCAGTTGTGTGGGAACCGTGAAAAACTCGGGACTGCCACAAGGTGGTCCCCCCAACTCCCTTGTAACGAGGGGGCATTGGCCTTTCTTGTGGACTTCCCCCCTCGCTCTGTGGATGCAGGAGACCCATGCCCGACCTGCCGAAGCCCCAGGACGCCGCCGAGGCCGCGCTGTTCTCGGAGTGCTGGGACGCGGTTCTTTCGTACGCCGATCTGTGCACGTCCGGATCGATCGCGGCGACCCAACTGGCCACCGAGGCCTTCTCCAACGGCATGCAGGAGTCACGCGCCCTGGAAGTGGAGGCGGGTGCCGGACGCGGTGTCGGACGGCGGACCTTACGCCTGCCCCGAATACCGTTCCTGCTGACCTGGGTCAGAACCAGCGCGGCGGCCTGGGAGCGGGACGGCCAGGGCCACCGGCTCGACCCCGACCTGCGGCTGTGGCTCAACTCCGACAAGGCCGCCCGCTACACCGGACCGCCGCTGCAGCGCCCCCTCGCCCTGCGCGCCCTCAGGGACATGCAGGAGCCCGACGCGGCCCTGCTGTGGCTGGCCGAGGTCGAGTCGCTGCCGCTCACCTCGGTCGCCCGCCGCCTCGGGCTCGACCCGTCGGTCGTCCGGGCCGAACTCGACCAGGTGCGGGCGCTGTTCAGGGACCGGTGCCACCGCAACCAGCTCGACACACCCGTCGACACCGACTGCCACAACTACGCACGGCTGCTGGACGCCATCACCCGCTCGCCCGGCACCGACACCCCCGAGGACCTGTCACGGCACCTCGCCACCTGTGTGGAGTGCGCCGAGGCCGCCGCCTGCCTCGGGCTGCACGGCGGCGGGCTGCCCGCCGCGCTCGCCGGTGGCGTGATCGGCTGGGGCGGACTCGCCTACCTGGAGCGCCGCCGCCGCGCCGCCGAGGCGGGCCTGCTGCCCGGGCGCGCGGACTCCACCGGCACCGACCGGGGGCTCTCGCCGGGCAAGGAGCCGGGGCCGCGGATCGGCCGCAACGGCCTCCTCGTCGGGGCCGGCATCGTCTCCGTGCTCGCACTCGCCGTCTCCCTCATGCCGCTCGGCGACGACGACACCGTCGCCGAGGGCGCCTCGGCGGGCGAGTCGTCGGTCGTGCAGCAGGACTCGTCGGTCCCGGCGACGCGGCCCGGCCAGTCCGGGGTGTCCTCCGAGATGCAGAGCACCTCGCGGCCCCAGGAGACCGGCTCCGACGACGGCGGCGACGGCGACGGTGACGGCGGCAGCAACGAACAACCCCAGGGCGACTCCTCCACGCCCGCCCGGGTCTCGCACGAGCCGGTCGAACCCGGCAACTCGTCCGACGCCACCTGCCACGTCCGCTACAAGCTCGTCAACGAATGGCCCGGCGGCTTCCAGGCCACCGTCACCGTCACCTCCTCCAAGGACCTCGACGGCTGGAGCATCGGCTGGACCTACGAGGACGGCCAGCGCATCACCCAGATGTGGGACGGCGCCTTCGATCAGGACGGCTCCCGGGTCACCGCCACCGCCGCCGACTACAACAGGACCGTCACCGAGGGCGCCACCTTCGGCGTCGGCTTCCTCGGCTCCTGGGACAACGACGAGAACGCGGCGCCGCGGGACTTCACACTGAACGGAAGCGACTGCGAGACCGTGGATTAAATCGTTTGACGGGGGGCCGCGTGCCCCCGCTAGGGTGAGATCACCGAGCACGGCGGCTGAACAGGCCGCCGTCGCCAACCACGAGTGAGACAGGAGGTGTTGACCGATGACTGTCACGGCGATGGGCGCTGCCCGCATCCAGGAATCCATCCAGTCCACCTCCGTGGCCACCGGCTGACACCCACCTTCTTCGATCTCCTTTCGAACGCCGGGGCCACCCTTGTGAAGGGTCTCTCCCTTGACTTTCTCCGGTTCTCTCTCCGGTTCGGCTTCCGCCTCCGGATCCGGTTCCGTCTTCTCCGCTCTCGCTCCCTACGGCTGGGACCACGCCTGGGCGGACGCCTTCACCCCGTACGACGCCGAGGGCCTGCTCGCCGGGCGGGTCGTCCGGGTCGACCGCGGGCAGTGCGATGTGATCACCGCCGACGGGCTGCTGCGGGCCGACACCGCGTTCGTCACCCCGCACGACCCGATGCGTGTCGTGTGCACCGGGGACTGGGTCGCCGTCGAACCCGCCGGTGACCCCCGCTACGTACGCGCCTGTCTGCCCCGCCGCAGCGCCTTCGTCCGCTCCACCTCCTCCAAGCGTGCCGAGGGGCAGATCCTCGCCGCCAATGTCGACCACGCGGTCGTCGCCGTGTCGCTCGCCGTCGAGCTCGACCTCGGCCGGGTCGAACGGTTCCTCGCGCTGGCCTGGGAGTCCGGGGCGCAGCCGGTGGTCGTGCTCACCAAGGCCGACCTCGTGCCCGACGCGGTGACGCTCGCGCATCTCGTGCAGGACGTGGAGACGGTCGCGCCCGGGGTGCCCGTGCTGACCGTCAGCTCCGCGCTCGGGGAAGGCCTCGACGTCCTCGCCGCCGTGCTCGCCGGCGGTACGTCCGTGCTGCTGGGGCAGTCCGGTGCGGGCAAGTCGACCCTCGCCAACGCGTTGCTCGGGGAGGACGTCATGGATGTCCAGGCCACGCGCGACGTCGACGGCAAGGGGCGGCACACGACCACCACCCGTAACCTCCTC
>NZ_AEJC01000155.1 GCF_000317595.1 Streptomyces ipomoeae 91-03
GCCCCCTGGGATGGGACGGGTAAGGGCGGCGGGGGCGAGAGAACCCGGTGGTCAGGCCGCCGGCCAGGCCTCCGCCAGCATCTTCCTCGTGTCGGCCAGGAGTTGCGGCAGCACCTTGGTGTGACCGACGACCGGCATGAAGTTGGTGTCGCCACCCCAGCGAGGCACGATGTGCTGATGGAGATGGGCCGCGATACCGGCACCGGCCACGCTGCCCTGGTTCATCCCGATGTTGAAACCGTGCGCGCCGGAGGCGGTCCGCAGCGCGGTCATGGACTGCTTGGTCAGCTCGGCCAGCTCCGCGGTCTCCGGCCCGGTGAGATCCGTGTAGTCGGCGACATGGCGGTAGGGCACGACCATCAGATGACCGCCGGTGTACGGGTACAGGTTGAGCACCGCGTACACATGCTCCCCCCGCCTGATGATCAGCCCGTCCTCGTCCGATTTGGCCGGGATGGAGCAGAACGGGCAGCCGTCGTCGGCCCCAGGGCCGGTCGGCTTGTTCTCGCCCTGGATGTACGCCATCCGGTGGGGCGTCCACAGGCGCTGGAACGCGTCCTGCGTCCCCACTCCGATCTGCTGCTCCGGCTCACTCGTCATGCAGTGCAGCATATGGCTTCGCCCGTTCGCGGCGTGTCGCCGGGTACCGGGGCGGTACGGGCGGGGCCATCCGTACGTTCGGCGACGCCGCGTGGCGCAGGACGAGCGAAGGCCCCCGGGGAGCACCCCGGAGGCCGCAAGCCCCGCTCTGGCGGGGAGCGCGTCACACCTGAATGCGACGCTCCACGACATCGACGAGCTTCGCCAGCGCTTCCTCGCACGGAATGCCGTTCTCCTGCGATCCGTCCCGGTAGCGGAACGACACCGTGCCCGCGTTCATGTCGTCGTCACCCACGATGATCATGAACGGAGTTTTCTGCTTCTGGGCGTTGCGGATCTTCTTCTGCATACGGTCCGACGACGAGTCCACCTCAACCCGCAGGCCCTTCTTCTTGGCCTCCGCCGCGAACTTCTGCAGATACTCGACGTGCGCGTCCCCCACCGGAATGCCCACCGCCTGCACCGGCGCCAGCCACGCCGGGAACGCGCCCGCGTAGTGCTCCAGCAGCACCGCGAAGAACCGCTCGATCGAGCCGAAGAGCGCGCGGTGGATCATGACCGGGCGCTGCTTGGAGCCGTCCGGACCGGTGTACTCCAGGTTGAACCGCTCGGGCAGGTTGAAGTCGAGCTGGACCGTCGACATCTGCCAGGTACGGCCGATCGCGTCACGCGCCTGGACCGAGATCTTCGGCCCGTAGAAGGCGGCGCCGCCCGGGTCCGGGACCAGCGGGAGTCCCTGCTTCTCGGCCACCTGACGCAGGGTCTCGGTGGCCTCCTCCCATACCTCGTCCGAGCCGACGAACTTCTCCGGGTCCTTGGTGGACAGCTCCAGGTAGAAGTCGGTGAGGCCGTAGTCACGCAGCAGGTTCAGGACGAAGGTGAGCGTCTTGTCGAGCTCGTCGGCCATCTGCTCGCGGGTGCAGTAGATGTGCGCGTCGTCCTGTGTGAAGCCCCGCGCACGGGTCAGACCGTGCACCACACCCGACTTCTCGTACCGGTACACGGTCCCGAACTCGAAGAGACGCAGCGGCAGTTCACGGTACGAACGCCCGCGCGCGTCGAAGATCAGGTTGTGCATCGGGCAGTTCATGGGCTTGAGGTAGTAGTCCACGCCCTCGTCGAGCTGCATGGGCGGGTACATACCGTCGGCGTACCAGTCCAGGTGGCCCGAGACCTCGAAGAGCTTCCCCTTCGTGGCGTGCGGGGTGTAGACGAACTCGTAGCCCTCTTCCTCGTGGCGGCGGCGCGAGTAGTCCTCCATGACCCGGCGGATGATGCCGCCCTTGGGGTGGAAGACGGCGAGGCCGGAGCCGATCTCGTCCGGGATGGAGAACAGGTCGAGTTCGTTGCCCAGCTTGCGGTGGTCGCGCTTCTCGGCCTCGGCGAGGAAGTCGAGGTGTGCCTTCAGCTCCTCCTTGGAGGGCCAGGCGGTGCCGTAGATGCGCTGGAGCATGGGGTTCTTCTCGCTGCCGCGCCAGTACGCGGCGGCGTTGCGCATCAGCTTGAACGCCGGGATGTTCCGGGTGGTGGGCAGGTGGGGACCCCTGCAGAGGTCCTTCCAGCACAGCTCACCGGTCTTGGCGTCCAGATTGTCGTAGATGGTCAGCTCGCCGGAGCCGACCTCGACGTCCGCGCCGTCGTCGCTGGAGGCGGAGCCCTTGAGTCCGATCAGCTCCAGCTTGTACGGCTCGGAGGCGAGCTCCTCACGGGCGGCCTCATCGGTCACCACACGGCGGGCGAACTTCTGCCCCTTCCGCTGGATCTCCTGCATCTTCTTCTCGATGGCCTTGAGATCCTCGGGCGTGAACGGCTTCTCGACGTCGAAGTCGTAGTAGAAGCCGTCGCGGACCGGCGGCCCGATGCCCAGCTTGGCCTCGGGGAACAGCTCCTGCACGGCCTGCGCCATCACGTGCGCGGTGGAGTGGCGCAGGATGTTGAGGCCGTCCTCGGAGGAGATCTCCACGCCCTCGACGGTCTCGCCGTCCCGCACCTCGTACGCGAGGTCCTTGAGCTCGCCGGCCACGCGGGCCGCGATGACGGTGCGCTCCCCGGCGAACAGGTCGGCGGCCGTAGTGCCCGTCGTCACCACTCGCTCTTCCCGCTCGGAATCGCGTTGGATGATCACACGGACGTCGGACACCGGTCTCTCCTGCCTGAAGGTGAGTGCGTACGCGACCGCGTACGCAGACACGAATCGTACCGAGCCCCGGGCGACCTATGCGAAGCGGTTGTTTCCGGGGGCAGAACCGGAGGCCGTCAGCCCCTTCCGCACGCCCCCTCAGTCCCCTCCGCACGCCTCCTCGAAGAAGGCCATCGTCTCGACGGTCTCCTGGAGCGACTTCATCAGCCGGTCCCGCTCGGCCTCGTCCACCTGCACGGGTGCGACCCCGTGGGCGTCGGTGAGCCGCCGGAAGCCGCCCCGGCTCTCCAGCCGTCCGTGCACGCGGACCGGCAGCCCGACGAGATGGGCCTGCCCGGCTATGCGGTACGACTCCTCGTCCAGGGTCATCCGGACGTGCGGGACCTCGGCCCCGGCGATGACCCGCAGCCGTACGGTGCCCTCGCCGCGGGCGGCCGAGCGGCGCATCCGTACGACGGCCCCGGTGATCCGTACCGGCATCGACGGCTCCTCGCGCAGATAGCGGGCCCCGGCCTCGCGCAGCACGGGCAGGTCCCCCGGTGAGAACTCGACGGGCTCGGCCGGTGTCGCCCCGCCCTCCGGGACCCCGGCGGCGGGCGCCCAGTCGACGGCGATCCGGGCGCCCTCGCTGCCCCGGACGAGGGCGACCAGGGCCTCGGTCAGCTCATGGCTCACGCCGGCCTCGACGGCGCCGTCGAAGGCGTCCATGCCGCCGGTGGCGCGTTGGTAGTCGATGGCCTCGCGGGTGGCGTAGAGGGCCTGCTGGAGGCGTACGGCGAGGGGTCGGCCGGTGGCGACGGGTACGAAGGCGGTGAGGCGGCGACCGCCGGGGGCGGCTCCGACGAGGACGCCGTCGAGTAAGGCCGCGGCGGGCAGGCGGTGCCGGGCGCCGTGGTAGCCGGCACGCGCGCGTGTGGCGAGCGCGGCGGCGAGGAGCATCTGGCGGGCGGCCGAGCGCAGCCGGTCCTCGACCGCCCAGGAGGCGGTGCCCACGGGCCCGGTCGGCACATCCCTCCACCAGCGGATCTCGTCGCTGGGCACGGCGAGGCCGACCAGGACGTCGCGGGCGGCCGGGAAGCCGCTGCGGGACAGGGCGAGCAGGGCCTCGCCGAGCAGGTCGTCGCTGTCGGGGAAGGCCCGGTTCTCCGGCACGAGCAGGCTCATGCCACGGCCGGCCGGTCCCGGCGGGGTCCAGCGGCCGTACCGCCCGGCGGCCCCACCGCGCCGCTGCCACCCGTGCCGGTGCAGCAGGGCGCCGAGAACCGCGGGGTCGACCCGCGCGGGGTCGGGCGGCCGGCTCCAGGAGGGCTCGACCGGATGCGACCGCACCCGGCGCACGGGCTGATCGATGGGCCGCCGCACGAAGTCGTCCACGTCAGCGGGACGGCGGCGTACCTGCCCGTCCCGGTCGTCGGGGCGGCGTGGGAAGTCGCCGTCGTCGTTGGGGCCGTGGGTCACGGTCTGCCTCCCGTTCCGACCCGCGTCATGATCTCGCAGAGCGCTCGGTCGTCGAAGATGCGCGAGGTCGGTATGCGCACGGTGGTGCGGCGCCGACCGGTGATCGGGTGTCCGGCGAGGTTGATCCAGTAGCAGCAGTGCCGCAGGTCGAGCCGGTCGTGACCGGCCCGGAGCCACTGTTCCCGCGCTCTCGGGACGATCATCACCACGAGGATCTTGTGCACCGAGACGGGTGTGCGGGCGAGCTTCGCCAGGTGGTCGTTGTCGAGCGTGAAGGAGAAGGAGCGGCCCGGGGGGTTCGGCGCGACCTGGTAGGTGGCCTTGAGCTGCACCTTGATGGTGACCTCGTCGTCGACCGTGTGGCCGGGCGCGCTGTGGCTGACGTGCCAGTCGATGCCGTTGTCCGGAAAGGGCTGGGACAGAGAGCACCCGGCTGCCGCGGCGACCGCGTGGAGATAGCCCACCTGCAGTGTCTCCATGCAGGCGGTGGTGGCGAGGGAGCCGCGCTGGGGCACCGCGTGCTCGGACAGCAGCCCGCCCCGCTCGGGCTGCGCTATGGCCATGACCAACAGCCTTTCCATGCAACTGTTTCGCTGTGCCGAGCCCCTGAACTGCGCAGACCCGTACTTCTGTTGTCTCCTTCCGGCGTACGGCGCAAACAGCCCGGGTATCACCAAACAGGCAGAAGACGGGACGTCAGCTGCCCTGGGTGAACGAGGAGTTGTGGACACATGACGTGTTGGTACGAGGGGCCCTTGGCGGCGTTCGACACGGAGACCACGGGCGTGGACGTCGAGACCGACCGGATCGTGTCGGCCGCCGTCGCCGTCCAGGACGCGCCCGGCACCCGCCCCCGGGTGACCCGGTGGCTGGTGAACCCGGGTGTGCCGGTGCCGGAGGCGGCGACGGCGGTGCACGGGCTGACGGAGGAGCATCTGCAGCGCGAGGGCCGTTGGCCGGCGCCGGTGATGGAGGAGATAGCCAGGGCGCTGGCCGAGCAGGCGGTGCGCGGCCGTCCGCTGGTGGTCATGAACGCGCCGTTCGATCTGACGCTGCTGGACCGCGAGTTGCGCCGCCATCGCGCCTCGTCGCTCGACCGCTGGTTCGAGGCGACGCCGCTGCACGTGCTCGACCCGCGGGTCCTCGACAAGCATCTGGACCGCTATCGCAAGGGTCGTCGCACGCTCACCGACCTGTGCGCGCACTACGAGGTCGTCCTGGACGGCGCGCACGACGCGGCGGCGGACGCGCAGGCCGCGATGGACGTCGTACGCGCGGTGGGACGCCGTTTCTCGGCCCGGCTGGCCCGCCTCTCCCCCGCCGAACTGCACACACTGCAGGCCGTGTGGCACGCGGCGCAGGCACGCGGTCTGCAGGCGTGGTTCGCGCGCAGCGGCTCGGAGGAGGAAGTGGACCCGGCGTGGCCACTGCGCCCGGAGCTGCCGGCCGCGGCGGCGTGAGCGCGGGGGCTCGGGCGTAAGGGGTCCTCGCGCCATGCCCGCCCGGGGCGTCGTGGGTGCGCAAAAAACCGGTCCGTCATCGACGGACCGGTCTCTTCCGGGTGGGCGATACTGGGTTCGAACCAGTGACCTCTTCGGTGTGAACGAAGCGCTCTCCCACTGAGCTAATCGCCCGGGAACGCACTGAACAATACAGGTCCCGACGGCTCTGGTTCAAACCGCTCGGCCACCGGCCGCGAGGTGGGCGAGAAGGCCCCGTCGCCCCGCCCGCATCATCAGCGTGTGGTTGGCGCGGAAGACGGGCCGCCCCGGCACGGCGAGCCGGCGCAGCAGGGGCTTGGTGACGTCGACCTCCTGCTCGTAGCGGGCGAGGGTGCCGGTCCCGTCGGCGGTGAGCGTCCAGCGGGCCCAGCCGTCGAGGTCGCCGGTCATCTCGATCTCCAGGATCCCGGCCGCCGGGTCGCTGCGGACCTCCCGCGCGGTGAAGGAGAGGTCGTACGGCAGGACGGACCGGATGCGGATGGTGCCGCTGGTGTCGTCGATCCGGACCACCTCGCGCACCTGGGGCCACCAGCGCGGGTAGTCCTCGGCCCGGTGGAGCACGTCGTACACGGTGGCGGGCGGCGCGGGCAGGGTCCAGCGGCTGCGGAAGCGGTAGTGGCACCAGTCCATGGTCGGATTGTGCCCATACGCGGGGCTTCTGTGCGGGATCTGAGTACAGTCTGAGTATCCGCGCTCATGTCGTACGGCGTGACCGGGGCCACACTCCGGGGCATGACGCATTTTCCGTCCCCGGCGGAGGAGTTGCGGCTCCTCGACACCGAACTGCGGCAGCTCGACGCCCGCCGCACCTTTCTGCTGGCGCGGCGAGCCTGGCTGGTCAACGCCCTGCACACGCGGACCCCGGCCCACACTCCCGCGCCCGCCGGTCCGCCCGCGCGGCGACCCGAGGCGACGGCGCCCGGTGTCCAGAACGTGCTGCTGGTCCTCGGCGGTGTCCTGCTGACCGTGGCGGCGATCGCGTTCACGTTGGTCAGCTGGGGCCACATGGGCATCGCGGGGCGGGCCGTGGTCCTCTGCGCGGTGACCCTGGCCGCCCTCGGCAGCCCTGTGGCCCTGCTGCGGCGCGGTCTGCGCTCGACCGCGGAGGCCGTGGCCGCACTCGGCCTGGCACTGACGGTCCTCGACGCCTACGCCCTGCACGAAGTCACGTTCACCGAAGCGGACGGAACGGCCTACTCGGCAGCGGCAGCGGCCGTACTGGCGGTGACTTGGGCGGCGTACGGCCTGACTCTCGGCGCGCTGGTGCCCACGGCCGTGGACGACGAGAACAGCGCCCCGGCCGCTGGAACCGCCGGAGCAGCCGGAGCCGCCGGATCTCGGAACGACCGGCGGCCGGTCACACGCACCCCACTCCTGCTGCCCCTCCCCCTCGCCCTCACCTCCGCTCAACTCCCTCTGCTCCTCTGGGCGTTCGCGGTGAACGCAAGCCTGGAAGCGTTCACGGTCGTGCTGCTGGTGACCGCCGCGGCCGACGCCGCTGTCGCACTCCGGGTGCGTATGGAACCGGTACGGATCGTCGCCGTGGTCGGCGCGTTCGGTTCGGGTGCCTGGGGTGTGCCGGCGGCCGGGTGGCTCTCCTGGGCCGCCACCGGCCCGAGCGCCGCCGCCCGTGCGGCGGCGCTCCTCGCCCTCGCCGCCGCGCTCGCCCTGACGACCGCGTGGTTCGCCCCGAAGCCGGCCCTGTCCCTCGGCACCGCGCTGACCGGTGGCCTCCTCGCGGTCGCGGCCCTCGGCGGAATGGCACGGGCGGTCCTGCCCGACGAGTGGACGATCCCGGGCCATCTGCTCTGCGGCGTCGCGCTGTTGGCGGTCGTACGCGTCCGGGTGCCCGACCCCGTACGACAGGGCCTCCTCCACGCCTCGGCCACGGTCCAGGCCCTCGCCCTGGCCACCGCCCTGCCCGCCCTCCTCGTCGCGCTGCTGGGCCCCGTCGGCTGGATCGGACGGACCTGGTCCGGCGCCCCCGCGGACGTCCGAGCGGCGGCGACGGTGGACCTCCCATGGCCGCCGAACGCGCAGACCGTGCCCCTGGTGCTCGCCGTCGTCGCGGGAGTACTGGCCATGGCCGCCCGCGCCGTGCCCTGGCGAACCCCGGCGCTGATCGGCGCCCTCATCCTCACTTGGGCGACGCTCCTCACGCTTCCGGCAGTGTTCCAACTCCCGTACGCGGCAGGGCTGGCGGCACAGGGAGCCATGATCGTGGCCGCACTGGTGTTCGCGGGATACGCCCAGCCGACAGCGGCCAAGCGACTTCAGTCACCCCTCCCCCTCACGGCCGTCCTCCTGGCCCTCGCCACCTCCCTCAGCCTGGCCCTCCTCTCCCTCGCCACCGAACCGGCGACACTCACGGTGCTCGCCACCACGACCGTCGTGTTCGCCCTCACGGCCTGGCGCACGCCCCTCGGCCCCCTCACCGCGCCCGCGGCGCTTGCGTACTCCACCGCCCTCACCTGCGCGATCGGCGCGTCCGCCGGCTGGGAGCCGCAGCACACGGCCCTCCTGGTCCTCGCCGTGCCGACCATGGCAGCCCTGCTGGCGGCACGCCTCGGTGACTCCCCCATGACGATCCCGATCGAGGCGACCGGCGCCGCGGCCGGCCTTCTGGCCATCGGCCTCGCGGCCACCGACCCACCCCTGCTCTCGCTGACCCTCGCACTCTGCGGAGTCATCACCGCGGGCACGGCCGTACGACCGGACCGCCGGGACCTCGGCTACGCGGCCACCGCCCTCTTCGTGCTGGCCGCCTGGGTGCGCCTGACGGCCTGGAGCGTCGAGGACCCGGAGGCGTACACCCTGCCGATCACGGTCCCGGCGCTGGCCGTCGGCCACCTCAGGCGCCGCCGAAACCCGGCCGTCTCGTCCTGGACGGCGTACGGCCCGGGCCTCGGCGCCACGCTCGGCCCGAGCCTGGTCGCGGCCTGGGGCGACGAACACTGGCTCCGCCCCCTCCTCCTAGGCCTGGCCGCCCTCGCCGTGACACTCCTGGGCGCCCACCACCGCCTCCAGTCCCCGCTCCTCCTGGGTGGCGCCACCCTGGCCCTGGTCACCCTCCACGAACTGGCCCCGTACATCGCCCAGGTCGTGGACGCCCTCCCCCGCTGGGTACCTCCCGCCCTCGCGGGCCTGGCCCTGCTGGCGGCGGGCGCGACGTACGAGCAACGCCTGCGGGACGCACGCCGGGTGCGGGAGGTGTTCGGAAAAATGACGTGAAGCTCCTGAGCGAC
>NZ_AEJC01000156.1 GCF_000317595.1 Streptomyces ipomoeae 91-03
CGCGTCGACCCGGCGAGCAGGCGCTTGCCGCGCTCGGCCTGGCCGCGCCGGCCCTCGACCCGTCCGACGCCTCCCCGCACACCTTCCCCGGCGGTGGCCGCTGGCGTACCGAGGTGCCCTCCGTCGAGGGCCCCGAGGCGCTCGGCGTGGTCCTCAAGGAAGCCTCGCGGCTCGATGTGCCGATCCACCGGATCAGCCAGGGCAGCGGTATCTGGATGCTCACCGACGCCGAGATCACCGAGATGGTGGAGGCGACCGCCGAGCGTGACATCGAGCTCTGCCTGTTCACCGGCCCGCGCGGCACCTGGGACATCGGTGGCTCCACCCGTACCGACTCCAAGGGCGCGGGGCTGCGCGCCCGGGGCCACGACGCGGTCGCCGGGTGCGTCGAGGACGCCGTACGCGCGACCGAGCTGGGTGTGAAGTGCCTGCTCGTCGCCGACGAGGGCGTGCTGTGGACGCTGCACCGGGCGCGGGTCGCGGGCATCCTGCCGGCCGACACGACGTTCAAGGTGTCGGCGCTGATCGGTCCGGTCAACCCGACCGCGTACGCCGTGTACGAGAACCTCGGCGGCGACTCGATCAATGTGCCGAGCGATCTGACGCTCGACCACCTCACCGAGATCCGGCGCGTCTCCGCCGCGCCCATGGACATGTACATCGAGGCACCCGACGACCTCGGCGGCTATGTGCGGATGTACGAGGTCGCCGAACTGATCCGGCGCGGCGCCCCGCTCTACCTGAAGTTCGGTCTGTCCAAGGCACCCGGGATCTACCCGTACGGGAACCATATGCGGGACCTGACGCTGGCCACGGCCAAGGAGCGGGTGCGGCGCGGCCGGCTCGCCCTGGACCTGCTCGCGCGGCACGGGGCGGACGGCGACATGGCGCCGCTCGGCTCGCGTCTGCCCGGCGCTCTGAAGCGGTTCGAAACTCCCTCATAACGAAGCGGACAACTGCCTTCACAAAAGAAGACGCAGTCACACAGAATCCGACACATCTTCTGCTCGGTCTCTCCGCCGCATCAGCCCCAAGGGCGCTCGCACAGCAGGACCGATCCAGGCCTCAAAACATCAAGGATGATGATCATGCGCACTCGTCGAGCCGCACTCGCCGCCATAGCCGCCACCGCCTCCCTCGCCCTCACCCTCTCCGCCTGTGGCCAGAGCGGTGAGGGTGGCAGCAAGGAGGAGTCCGGCAGCAGCGAGGGCGCCACGATCGGCATCGCGATGCCGACCAAGTCCTCCGAGCGCTGGATCGCCGACGGCAACAACGTGGTGAAGGACCTGGAGTCCAAGGGCTACAAGACCAAGCTGGTCTACGGCGAGGACGACCCCGACCAGCAGGTCGGCCAGATCGAGAACCTGATCACCCAGGGTGTGAAGGCCCTCATCATCGCGGCCATCGACAACAAGTCGATGAACAACGTGCTCCAGCAGGCCAAGGACGCCAACATCCCGGTCATCTCCTACGACCGACTGATCCTCGGCACCGAGAACGTCGACTACTACGCCTCCTTCGACAACGAGAAGGTCGGCGAGCTCCAGGGCAACTACATCCTCGAGAAGCTCGGCCTGAAGGACGGCTCCAAGAAGGGCCCGTTCAACATCGAGCTCTTCGCCGGCTCCAACGACGACAACAACACCCGCTACTTCTTCCAGGGCGCCATGAACGTCCTGCAGCCCTACATCGACAAGAAGCAGCTCGTCGTCAAGTCCGGCCAGACCAACCTCAACCAGGTCACCACCCTGCGCTGGGACGGCGGCACCGCCCAGAAGCGCATGGACGACATCCTGACCTCCACCTACAAGAGCGACCGGGTCGACGCCGTCCTCTCCCCGTACGACGGCATCTCCATCGGTATCCTCTCCGCGCTGAAGTCGGACGACTACGGCTCCAAGAGCAAGCCGCTGCCGATCGTCACCGGCCAGGACGCCGAGGTCGCCTCGGTGAAGTCGATCATCGCCGGCGAGCAGTCGATGACCGTCTACAAGGACACCCGTGAGCTCGCCAAGGTGGCCTCGAACATGGTCGACGCGCTGCTGAACGACAAGAAGCCCGAGGTCAACGACACCAAGACCTACGACAACGGCTCCAAGGTCGTCCCGGCGTACCTGCTCGAGCCGGTCAGCGTCGACAAGTCCAACTACAAGGAGGCCGTCGTCGACTCCGGCTACATCAAGGAGAGCGACCTCAACTAGTCGGACGGAATTCCCGACCCACCCCTGACGAGCACCACTGATTGGAAGGCACGACCATGGCGGGACCCGTCCTGGAAATGCGCTCGATCGTCAAGACCTTTCCCGGCGTCAAAGCGCTGTCGGACGTCACCCTGACCGTCCAGCAGGGCGAGGTCCACGCCATCTGCGGGGAGAACGGCGCAGGCAAGTCGACCCTCATGAAGGTCCTCTCCGGCGTCCACCCGCATGGATCGTACGAAGGCGACATCCTCTTCGAGGGTGAGACCTGCGAGTTCAAGGACATCAGGGCCAGCGAGCAACGCGGCATCGTGATCATCCACCAGGAGCTGGCCCTGGTGCCCTACCTCTCCATCGCGGAGAACATCTTCCTCGGCAACGAGCACGCCACGCGCGGGTTCATCAGCTGGACCGAGACGCTGAGGCACGCCACCGAGCTGCTGCGCCGCGTCGGCCTCGACGAGCACCCGGACACCCGGGTCGCCGACATCGGGGTGGGCAAGCAGCAGCTGGTCGAGATCGCCAAGGCGCTGTCGAAGAAGGTGAAGCTGCTCATCCTCGATGAGCCGACCGCCGCCCTGAACGACGAGGACAGCGGCAAACTCCTGGATCTGATCCTGGAGCTGAAGAAGCAGGGCATCACCTCGATCATCATCTCCCACAAGCTGAACGAGATCCGCAAGGTCGCCGACTCGGTGACGATCATCCGGGACGGCCAGACCATCGAGACCCTCGATGTGAAGGCCCCGGAGACCACCGAGGACCGGATCATCAGCGGCATGGTCGGCCGCGACCTGGAGCACCGCTTCCCGGAGCGCACCCCGCACCAGCCCGAGGAGGGCACGGCGCCGGCCCTGGAGATCCGCAACTGGACCGTGCACCACCCGATCGACCAGCAGCGCAAGGTGGTCGACGACGTCTCCCTCCAGGTGCGGCGCGGCGAGATCGTCGGCATCGCCGGCCTCATGGGCGCCGGCCGCACCGAGCTCGCGATGAGCGTCTTCGGGCGGACGTACGGCCGGTACGCGGGCGGCACGGTCCTCAAGGACGGCAAGGAGATCCGTACGAAGACCGTCCCCGAGGCGGTCAGGAACGGCATCGCCTACGTCACCGAGGACCGCAAGCACTACGGCCTCAACCTCATCGACACCATCAACCGGAACATCTCGCTCAGCGCCCTGGGCAAGGTCGCCAAGCGCGGTGTGGTCGACGAGCACGGGGAGCGGCAGGTCGCCGAGGGCTTCCGCAAGTCCATGAACATCAAGGCGCCCACCGTCTTCGAACCGGTGGGCAAGCTGTCCGGCGGCAACCAGCAGAAGGTCGTCCTCAGCAAGTGGATCTTCGCGGGTCCGGACGTGCTGATCCTGGACGAGCCGACACGCGGAATCGACGTCGGCGCCAAGTACGAGATCTACACGGTCATCGACAAGCTGGCCGCTGAGGGCAAGGCGGTCGTCTTCATCTCCTCCGAGTTGCCGGAACTGCTCGGGATGTGCGACCGCATCTACACGATGGCCGCAGGGCGGTTGACGGGTGAGTTCCCGCGTGCCGAGGCCACGCAGGAATCGCTGATGCGTCAGATGACGAAGGACAAAGAGGTAACCCGATGAGCACGGAAGTGACCGCCAAGAGCCCGGCCCCCGCGCCGCCCGGCAAGAGCGGGACGGCGGCGGGCGGCGGCCTGCTCCAGCTGGTGCTGGACGGCATGCGCCGCAACATGCGCCAGTACGGCATGTTGATCGCCCTGGGTCTGATCGTGGCGCTGTTCGCCGTGTGGACCGACGGCGACCTGCTGCTGCCGCGCAACGTCTCCAACCTGGTGCTGCAGAACAGCTACATCCTGATCCTCGCGATCGGCATGATGCTGGTCATCATCGCGGGCCACATCGATCTGTCCGTGGGCTCACTGACGGCGTTCATCGGCTCGATGGCCGCCGTGTTCATGGTCAACAACGACCTACCGTGGCCGCTGGCCGTGGTCCTCTGTCTGGCCGTGGGCGCCGTCGCGGGTGCCGCACAAGGGTTCTTCATCGCGTATCTCGGCATACCGTCGTTCATCGTGACCCTCGCGGGCATGCTCGTCTTCCGCGGTCTCACCGAGATCTTCCTGGAGGGCCAGACCCTCGGCCCGTTCCCTGAGGGCCTGCAGAAGGTCGCCAACGGCTTCCTCCCCGAGGTCGGCCCGAACACCAACTACCACAACCTGACGCTGCTGCTGGGCTTCGCCCTCATCGCGTTCGTGGTGATCCAGGAGTTCCGTGACCGGCGCCGGCAGCAGGAGTTCGCGCTCGACGTGCCGCCGATGAACCTGTTCGTCCTCAAGCTCGTCGCGATCTCCGCCGCCCTGCTCACCGTCACCATGCTGCTCGCCAGCTACAAGGGCGCCCCGATCGTCCTGCTGATCCTGGGCGCGCTGGTCGTCGGCTTCGGCTATGTGATGCGCAACGCCATCATCGGCCGCCACATCTACGCCATCGGCGGCAACCTGCCCGCGGCCAAACTGTCGGGTGTGAAGGACAAGAAGGTCGTCTTCCTGATCTTCCTGAACATGGGCATGCTCGCGGCCCTGGCGGGTCTGGTCTTCGCCGCCCGCTTCAACGCCGCCTCGCCCAAGGCGGGCCTCAACTTCGAGCTGGAGGCGATCGCGGCCTCGTTCATCGGCGGCGCGTCGATGAGCGGCGGTGTCGGCACCGTCCTCGGCGCGATCATCGGTGGTCTCGTCCTCGGTGTGCTCAACAACGGCATGAACCTCGTCGGCGTCGGCACCGACTGGCAGCAGGTCATCAAGGGCATGGTGCTGCTGGCCGCGGTCGGGTTCGACGTGTGGAACAAGCGCAAGGGCGGCAACTGACAGGACCGGAAGGGG
>NZ_AEJC01000157.1 GCF_000317595.1 Streptomyces ipomoeae 91-03
GCCGCCCGGGAGGCCGACAGCGTCCGCGGCGCCGTCCGGCACGGCGTCGTCGACTACCTCCTCAAGCCGTTCGAGTTCGAGGACCTGCGCTCCCGGCTCCAGCGGTACGCCGCCCAGCGCGGCAGGCTGCTCACGACTGTCGTGCACAGCCAGGCCGACGTGGACCGGGTGCTGGCCGGAGCGGGGGCCGTACCCGCGGCGGCCGGCGGCCTGCCCAAGGGCATGAGCGTCGAGACCGCCGACCTCATCGAACGCACCCTGCGCGCGGCCGACGGCACCCTCTCCGCCACCGAATGCGCCACCCTCGCCGGTATCTCCCGCGTCAGCGCCCGCCGCTACCTGGAGTACTTCCACGGCACCGGCAGCGCCGAGGTGACCCTCCGCTACGGGGTGGCGGGCCGCCCGGAACGCCGGTACAGCTGGCGGATGTGAGGACCGACAGGGGCGGCTCTTCACGGGTGGCCCATGACGAGCGGCCCGCGAAGGGCCTCCTGAGTCGGTATGCGCTCCAGGACCCCGCCCGCGAACACGTCGTACAGCGGCAGCGTTTCGAGGTGGACGTAGCCGATGTGGCAGTCGCAGACGGCCAGGGGACACGGGCGCGGTGCGAGGGCCTCGCGGAAGGAGCCGTCGTAGAGGTTGCCCAGCTCGGTCCTGACGAAGTGGCAGCGGCGTACCGCTCCGTCGCCGTCGACCGACACGACCGTCGAACCGGTACGGCACGCGCGACCGGCCGAGCGGTGCGGATGGCGGCTGAAGGGGAACAAGGGGTCCAACTCGCTCCACACCGCCGCCTCTTCGTCGGTGTAGGTGTGCCCCTCGGCGGCGTTCACCCACAGGTACACCCGCTCCGGCAACTCCGCGCGCAGCCGACGCGCGTGCTCCAGATGCTCCGGCAGCCCGACGATCCCCACACTGAACCGGACCCCCGTCCCGTCCAGCCGCCGCGTCTTGTCGAGGAACCGCTCGTACGGCGTCTGCCCCGGGTGGTACGTGCACCACAGGGCCACGGTGTCCAGGTCCGCCTCGGCCAGCCACTCCGTACGGCAGCTGAGGTTGGTCTGGATCGCCACCCGGTCGATGTGCGGCTCGTGCGACAACTCCACCAGCGCCCGCCGGTACCAGGACCGCACCAGTCCCTCGCCCCATGGGGTGAAGAGCACCGAGAGCCGGTCGTCGACCTGGGCCCGCGCCCACGCGGTGAAGCGGTCCAGGGCCGCGCGGTCGGTCCGCAACTGTGCCGTCGAGTCGCGCCGCTTGGCGAACGGGCAGTACGGGCAGTCGTAGTCGCAGGAGGCGAGCGGGCCCCGGTAGAGGATCGTCAGGTCCATGGTCACCGTCACTTCAGCTCGTACTCGGCCATCGCGGCCCGTACGGCGGGGGAGAAGAACTCGGGTCCGATGGCGTCCGAGTACGCGAGCCCTTCGGCGGACAGCCGCACCAGCCCCGCGCCCGCCTCCGCCAGCCAGCCGCGTGAGGCCAGCCGCTCCAGCTCCACCGGGAAGTCGTCGTACGGGTCGGTCCCGAACCGCCGCCGGTAGTCGGCCACCGGCAACCCCTGCGCCTGGAGCAGCGATTGCAGGAGGTGGCGGCGGCGCGCCTCGTCCCCGTCGACCTTCCGGCCGTAGACGGCTCGGCTGAAGTCCTCGGTCGTCGTGTAGTCGTCGATGATCGTGCGTATCTTGCGCATGTCGACCGCGTAGTCGAACGAGTAGTGCAGCGTCGAGGTGTACGAACGGGCGCCGCAGCCCAGGCCGATCATGCCGTCGGTCTGGCAGGCGTAGTCGTCCGGGCCCTGCGGCGGGGCGTCCGTGCGACGGAACATCCGCATGGAGACCTGCTCGTAGCCATGGGCGAGGAGATGGTCGCGGCCCTCGCGGTAGCGGCGCAGCCGGGCCTCGTCCCAGTCGCGGTCCGCGTCCTCGGGGTCGGCGTGGCGGCCCAGGCCCGTCAACGGCCGTACGTACAGCGGGTAGAGGTAGATCTCCTCGGGCCGCCAGGCGAGGGCGGCGTCCAGGGACAGCCGCCAACTGGCCGCCGTCTGCCCGTCGATGCCGTAGATCAGATCGATGTTGAGGACCGGGATGCCGGTGTCACGGATCCGGGACAGCGCCGCCTCGACGTCGGCGCGCCGCTGGGGTCGTACGGCCGCCCGCGCCTCCTCCTCGACGAAGCTCTGCACGCCGAGGCTCAGCCGCGTGGTGCCCCGCTCGCCGAGGACGGCCAGCCGGTCGGCCGTCGCCGTGGCCGGGGAGGCCTCGACCGAGAGCGGGATCGCCCGCAGATCAGCGCCCATGTGCCGCTCGGCGATGTCGCACAGCCGCTCCAACTCGGCGGCCTCCAGATAGGTGGGCGTGCCACCGCCGAACGCGGCGTTCGCGAACCGCACCGGCTCCGTGTCCCCGAGCGCTTCCCGCACGGCGAGGGCCTGCCGTTCCAGGGCGTCGAGATAGCGGCCGGTCAGCCCGTCGGGAGCGCCGATCCGGGTGAACAGGTTGCAGAAGCCGCAGCGCACCTCGCAGAACGGGATGTGCGCGTACAGCGACAGGGCCTGCTTCGACTCCCCGGCCCACAGATCCGCGAGGCGAGGTCGCTCCCCCAGCTCCCGGTACGCCGTCTTGTGCGGGTAGGCGTACACATAGTGCTGGTACGGCCGGGTCGGGGTGGTGGGCAGATCGGTGACGGTCATGCGGACGGCTCCACGTGGTCCAGGAAGAAGTGGCTGTAGGGGACGGTCCACACGGCCTCGTGGCCGAGCCGGTGCCCGGTGTAGCCGTCTTCGCCGTACGTGGTCCCGTGGTCGGAGCACACGATGGCGAAGCAGCGGCGACGCGAACTCATCGCGGCGAAGAGCCGCCCGACGTGCCGGTCGACGTACTCCAGGGCCGCCGCGTGCGTGACCAGGCTGTCACCCGCCTCCCGCGTGGCGCCCGGCAGATGGAACCAGTTCGGCTGGTGCAGCGCCGAGGCGTTCAGGAACAGGAACAGCCTCCGCTCGGCGGGCAGTTCGGCCACGATCTGCTCGGCGCGGGCCACCTGGGACTCGAACGACGTCGGCGACGCCACGGAGAACCCCGGCTCCCAGTGGCTCTCCTGGAACAGCCCCGGCAGCACGTTCCCGAGCGCTCCCCGCTTGTTGAAGAAGCCGACACCGCCGACGCACACCGTGCGATAGCCGCGCTCGGCGAGGGCCGACACCAGGTCGGGGCCGTCGAAGACGAACGTGCGCCCCGCCGTCGTCTCACTCCCGGCGAACCGGCCCGCGAACAGCCGGGGATGCGGTCCGGGCGCCGCCGGGGTCGGCAGGAAGCCCGCGAACATCGCCTGGTGCGAGGCATAGGTGAAGTTGCCGGGCGCGTGCCGCTTCTCCCAGGTGCCGCCCGGCAGCTGGGCGGCCAGATTCGGCAGCCGCCCGGCCGCCGCGAGCTCCACGGCCACGTCGTAGCGGAGGGTGTCGAGGGTGAGCAGGAGCAGATCGTCGCGGCCCACGACCTCGTTCATGTCGGGCAGTGCGTCGTCGGGACGGGATGGCGTCGCCGCGACCTCGGCGGGCCGAGGAGCCCGGTCGTCAGAAGGGTGCATGGTCTTTCCTTGACTGAGGGTGGCGCGAGGCCGCCGGACCCTGAGGGTGGCGCGAGGCCGCCGGACCCTGAGGGTGGTGCGGGGCAGCCGTGGCCTGAGGGTGGCGCGAGGCCGCCGGGAGCATCTGGTTCCGTACCGCCTCGATCTGCGCCGTGTAGGTGTCCAGGCCCTCCGCCGGGCCGCCCGGCAGGCCGGTCAGCCGGGGCAGCAGGTCCCCGAAGGCGTTGACCTCGCCGACGGTGAACCGGCGCCAGCCGATCGCCGGCAGCAGATCGACCCCGACGCACAGGGTGCCCGGGAAGCAGGCCGCCGCCTGCTCACAGATGTCCAGCGCCCGCCGCCAGCGGTCGCCCGCAGCGTCGACGACCGCCCCCAGATCGCCCCGCGCCCCGCCGAGATGGAGGTTGGTCATGGGGAAACGGCTGGTGCGTACGACGGCGTGTGTGGCCCGGCCCGCCACGACCACGACCCGCAGGTCTGCGGACCTGCCCTGGGCGGACGCCTTCGGCAGCCAGCGCTCGATGTGCAGCCCGTCCGGCGCCAGGGCGTCGACGATGCCGGCGATCTCCCGCTCGTCGGTGTACCGGCGCACCCGCAGCGAGTTGTGCAGCCGCAGCGAGTTGTGGGGCCGCGGCGGCGTGCGGAGCGGCAGCGGGGTGTGGAGCCTTGCCGAGGTGTGGAGCCTCGGCGGGGCGTGGAGCCCGCCGTCCGTCGCCACCTCGACCGAGGTGGTGGCCCTGATCCGCCCGCCCGCAGCCGACTCCACGGCCAGCACGCCGGACGCGGACGAGCCGTGCGCGGGCTTCACGAAGACCCGCGGCATGCCGTGCTCCCGCATCGCCGCCCGTACGTCGTCCCAGCCGCGCACCGGCGGCACACCGCCCGACGTGGGCGACGGTGGCACCGGAACCCCCGCCGCGTCGAGCCGGGCATGGCACAGCCGCTTGTCGAACAGCACCGCCAGCTCCGCAGGATCGTCCAGCCGGACGCCGCCGCGCAGCGACCGGACGGCGTCCAGGAAACGGGCGTACCAGGTGGCCGAACCCTCCACCCGCGTGGGATCGTCCACGCCCCGCAACAGCCGGTCCACCCCGGCGTTCTCACCGGGCGAGTCCAGCCGTACGACCTCGTCGTCGGCGAACTCGTGGCCGCCGTCACGCAGGACGTCCCGCCACTCGACGACACGCGGCGTACCGACGCCGGCGGCCTCGGCCGCCGCGACGAACAGCCCGACCCGCCGGTTCTCCCCGTTGCCGACGACCACCCATCTGTACGGGCCGGGCTCCGCATCCCCGCCGGTCCCACCGGACACACTGACCCCCTCACCTCGAATTCCCCCGTTGCCCCGCGACCGCGTGGCTCTGTACTTCGTACGACCGGTCGCGGTACTACTCGCCGACCGCGACGAAGCGCCACACCGTGCCGTCCTCCTCCTCGTCCGACTCGGCGTCGTCGGGGTCGACGTCGACCTGGACGCCCGCGGCCTCCAGGGAGTCCCGGAGACGGTCGCGTATCGGCGCGCTGAGGTAGTTGTGGTGCAGGTCCAGCGTGGTGAGGTGGGTGAGGGGCTGGCCGGTGAGCAGCGCGGTCGCGCCGTCGTCGGTCAGGACGCCCATCGACACGTCGAGGGCGTCGAGGCGGGCCACCACCGGGGCGGAGGCCAGCGCCGCACAGATGTCGTCCTGCATCTCGCTGTTGCGCAGCGCCAGGTGCTTGAGGGCCGGCAGCCGGGTGCCCGCGAGGATCGGCGCGAGGTCGGCCACCTCGGAGTCGCCGCCGTACTCGGAGGTGCCCAGCCACAGGTCCAGATGGACGAGGGCCGGCAGATCACTGGTCGCCACACCCCGCACCACCTCGGCGGGCATGCCACCGGTCTCCACCGTCAGCTTCCGCAGCCGCTCATGACGCAGCTCGGGGAAGACGAGCCCGTTGCCGCCGCGCACACCGAACTCCTCCAGCTCCGTGAAGGTCTTCAGCAGCGGACCCACATCGCCCTGGTTGATCCAGGAGATCTCGCACTCCTCCATCACGATGTCGCCGAGGAACAGGGCGCGCAGCGCGGGCAGCCGGTCCTTGGCCGCCACCAGCGCCTCGATCACCGGCTCGGGCCCGCTGTCGTACGCGTCGCTCCAGGCGCCCACGATCAGCGCCCGCACCTTCGTGGTGTCGACGGCGGCGAGGAACCGGGCGAAGGCCTCCTCCCACGCCTCCTCGCTCTCGTACGACCCCACGGCGACCCGCCAGGCCACCGACTCGGGAGCCGGCAGATGCCTCGCGCCCTCCGGGCTCTTCACCGAGTCGGGGAAGTCGACGACCCGCAGGTTGTGGAAGTCCCGCAAGTGGTCCCCGATGGTCATGTGTGCCCGCCCCTTCGTCCATGTCGATGGGTGTGACCCGTGCCCGTGCACGAGTCCGCCCGTTGAACACCCGCACCGCACAGCGCTGTCGGGTACGGGAGTTCTACCAAGCCCCACTGACAACGTGATCGGCGGACCCCCGTCCCTGTGGACGGAGGCCGCCCGCGGGGTGATTGTCAGTGGCTGCCTCTACCGTCCTTTCCGTGGCACAGCGAGTGCCCGACGGGAGGGAGAACCGTGTACCGGCAAGGAGACGTCCTCATCGTGCCGCTGGCGGAGAGCGCCGTGCCCGACAGCGCACATGACGCCACGTCGGAGCCGCGCGACGGGCGCGGCAGGCTCGTCCTCGCCCTCGGCGAGGTCACCGGACACGCCCATGCCGTGGTCGGCCCGGGCCGGCTCATCCGCGAGGCGAGCGTGTTCGGGCCGATGCTGCTGCACGTGCCGGACGGCGCCCGGGTCGTCCACGAGGAACACGCGGCCATCTCCCTGCCGAAGGGCTGGTACCGGGTCATACGCCAGCGCGAGTACGTCCCGGGCTCGGTACGGGTCGTCGCGGACTGACACCACGCCGACACCGCGGCGGACATGGAAACCGCCCGCGTGCCGCCACCGGGGGAGGGCACGCGGCGGCGAACGGACGGCGGCCGTGGCGTACGGCGGCCGATGGCACAGGACGACTTGGCGATCCAGGAGGAACGGCGTGACGGAACAGGCGACTTGGCGTGCGGTGGCGGCGGCCACGGGACCGGGCGACCGGGCACGGACCGAGGCGGGCATACGGCTCGCCTACCGGCGGGCGGGGCTGCCGGAGCCCGCGCGGATCGTGTGGGCCCGCTCGCCGCTGGAGGCGGTACGCCTGCTGTCGGGGGCGCCGGCCGAGGACGGCGAGACTCTGCCGGAGACCGGCCCGAGCGTCCGCGACGCCGTGCGCAACGGCCCCATCGCCGCCGAACGCGACCGGCTGCACACCGGACTGGGCCCCACGGGCTGGAGCGACCACTGGCGTGCCACGGGCGCCGACCTCTGGGAGACCACCCGCCCGCTCGTCGACCGCGTCCGCACCGGCATCGTCGAGGCCCTGGCCCCCGACGACCGCAAGGAGGAGACACGCATCCGCCTCCTTCTCCTGGACGCCGTCCTCGGCCAGCACGAAGCGGCATGGCTGACCGCCTTCGACACCACCCCCGACACACCCACCCTCGACACGTCCACGCCCGACACGACCTCCGACGCGCCTGCCGCGAACAACGCCGACCCCGACCCCGACCCCGAGCCCGTCCTCGACGGACTCACCGAGGTGGCCCGTACGGCGGGCTGGTGGTGGCCGTACGAGAACGTGGCGGTGGTCTCCGAACGGCCCACGCAGCTCCACCGGGACGAGGCGGGCCGGCTGGACCGCGGTGACGGCCCCGCGCTCGCCTACTCCGACGGCTTCGCGCTGCACGCCTGGCGCGGGCTGCCCGTACCCGGTGAGTTCCTCGACCGGCTCGGCGCGCTGACGGCCGAGCAGATCCGGAACGAGGAGAACGCCGAGCTGCGCCGCGTGATGCTGGAGTACTACGGCTACGACCGCTATCTGGAGGAGTCCGGGGCCAAGCCGGTGCACCGCGACGAGACGGGTGTGCTCTGGCGCATAGCCCTGCCCGGCGACGAGGACGTGGTGATGGTGGAGGTCGTCAACTCCACCCCGGAGCCGGACGGCACGAGCCGCACGTACTGGCTCCGGGTGCCGCCCACGACGACCACGGCCCGTGAGGGCGTGGCCTGGACGTTCGGCCTGAGCGCGGAGGCGTATGAACCGCTGCGCCAGACCTGAGCCGACGCCGGCTCGGCGGTGCGAGCTCGTCGGTGCGAGAGGGGGAGCATGGCTCCCTCGGGCACTCTCACTCGAACCGGGAGGTGTCCCCGGCGCCCTTGCGGATGATCTCGGCCTCGCCGCTGGAGAAGTCGATGACGGTGGTCGGCTCCGTGCCGCAGTCCCCGGAGTCCACCACGGCGTCGACCTGGTGGTCGAGGCGCTCCTTGATCTCCCAGCCCTGCGTCAACGGCTCCTCCTCGTCGGGAAGCAGCAGCGTGCTGGAGACGAGCGGCTCGCCGAGCTCGGCGAGCAGGGCCTGGGCCACCCGGTGGTCGGGGATGCGCACACCGACGGTGCGTTTCTTCGGGTGGAGCAGTTTGCGGGGCACCTCCCTGGTCGCGGGGAGGATGAAGGTGTAGCTGCCGGGCGTCGACGCCTTCACGGCGCGGAACACGTCGTTGTCGACGTGCACGAACTGGCCCAGCTGCGCGAAGTTCTCGCACACGAGGGTGAAGTGGTGACGGTCGTCGAGCTGCCGGATGGTCCGAATCCGCTCGATCCCGTCCCGGCTGCCCAGCTGACACCCCAGAGCGAAACAGGAGTCCGTCGGATACACGATGAGCGCACCGTCCCGCACACTGTCGGCCACTTGCCCGATGGCACGCGGCTGAGGATTGTCGGGATGCACGTCGAAGTACTTGGCCATCTGCCGAGCTTATGCCTCCGAGCGGCCCGCGCCTCTCGATGGGGCCGCAGGCCCCGAAACCGGGCGCGGGCCGCTGGGGCCGCAGGCCCCAAAGGGGCGCGGGGCGGTGTCCATCTGCGGCTCCGCCGCGTGGGCGCGACCAGCCACGACGAAACCCGCGGCTTCAAACCGGCCCGCAGCCCCCGAACCCAACCCGGCGCCCCGAGCGGAGCGCCTACGCCCCGCTCTCCCGGAGCATGTCCTCCCGCTCCACGATCTTCACCCGCTCACGGCCCTGGGGCTCGCCCAGCGCCTTCTCGGCGGCGTCCAGCTTGTACCAGCCCTCCCACGTCGTGAAGCGCACGTTCCGCTCCGCGAGGAAGGCGTCCACGGCCTCGGGGGCCGGGGCGCTGGGCTCGTGCAGACGTCCGCCCGCGAAGTCGTCCAGCAGATTGGCGACCGTCTCGTTGGCGTCGCCCTTGGTGTGCCCGATGAGACCCACCGGACCGCGCCGGATCCAGCCGGTGACGTACGTCGACTGCAGATGCTCGCCGGACTCCTGGATGACCCGGCCGCCTTCGTCCGGCACGGTGCCCGACTCGATGTCCCAGGGCAGCTTGGGCAGCTTGTCGGAGAGGTAGCCGACCGCGCGGTAGATCGCGGTGACGTCCCAGTCCTTGAACTCGCCGGTGCCCTTGACGTTGCCGGTGCCGTCGAGGGCGGTGCGCTCGGTGCGCAGGCCGACGACCTTGCCGTCCTCGCCGAGGATCTCGGTCGGGGACTCGAAGAAGTGCAGGAACAGCTTGTGCGGGCGCTCGCCGATGTCGCGGATCGCCCAGTTCTCCAGGGTCTTGGCGACCATGTCGGCCTGCTTGTTGCCGCGACGGGTCGCGATGGAGCCCTCGTCGTAGTCGATGTCCTCGGGGTCGACGATGACCTCGATGTTGGGGGAGTGGTCCAGCTCCCGCAGCTCCATCGGGGAGAACTTCGCCTGCGCCGGGCCGCGGCGGCCGAAGACATGGATCTCCAGCGCCTTGTTGGCCTTCAGACCGTCGTAGACGTTCTGCGGGATCTCCGTCGGCAGCAGCTCGTCGGCCGTCTTGGCGAGGATGCGCGCCACGTCGAGCGCGACGTTGCCGACGCCGAGGACGGCGACCTTCTCGGCCTCCAGCGGCCAGGTGCGCGGGACGTCCGGGTGGCCGTCGTACCAGGAGACGAAGTCGGCCGCGCCGTACGAGCCGTCGAGGTCGATGCCCGGGATGTCGAGCGCGCGGTCCGCCATGGCGCCCGTGGAGAAGATCACGGCGTCGTAGAAGGCGCGCAGATCGTCGAGGTTGATGTCCGTCGGGTAGTCGACGTTGCCGAAGAGGCGGATCTGCGGCTTGTCGAGCACCTGGTGCAGGGCGGTGATGATGCCCTTGATGCGGGGGTGGTCGGGGGCCACGCCGTAACGGATCAGTCCGAACGGGGCGGGCATCCGCTCGAAGATGTCGATGGAGACACCGGGCTCGGTGGCCACGTCGGACTTAAGCAGCGCGTCGGCGGCGTAGATCCCGGCGGGACCGGCTCCGACAATGGCTACCCGCAGAGGGCGGGGCATGTTCAGGTTCCCTTCGAGTGGAGGAAAGCGACTCGCCGGCAACCCTAAACTAAGGTAACCCTTACCAGGTACGGGGGTCGGGTCTATGACCTCATAAGTCGATCTTATGCCATGAGGGGGCCCTGCTTTGTGCCGTGCCTTGTGCCGCGATGTGTTTGCCCGCGCGGTGAACGGCAACGCGATTCCCATGAGTCGAACGAACAGGGACCCCAAGGAGAACACCGAGTCCGCCGAGACGGCAGCGGCCAAGGCCCGGCGGGCCACCGACAAGGCGACGGCCCCGGCCACCGGGACCGCGAAGACGGCCGCGATCAAGGCGAATGGCGCGGCGTCGGCCGCACAGGCCGGTGCCGGACGAGCCGCCGACACCACGAGCAGCGCCGTGCACAGCGCGGTCAAGGGCGTCGAGGCGGGCCGTCAGGCAGTCGTCCAGGCCTCCGGCCAGGTCGCGGCCACCGCCAGGACGGCCATGACCGTCATCGCTCACCGCAAGATCGTCGCCGCGGGCGTCGGCGCGGGCCTGACCGCCCTCACCGCCGCCTCCTACGTCGCAGGCCGTCGTGCCGAGCGCCATGTGCGCGGTCCACTCACCCGGCTCACGGGCGGACGCATCTGACTGTGTCGACGCACGCCCTCCGGGCCCGGGACGGGTGAACCGGCCCCGGCCCGGGGGACCGTAGCGCCTACCAGCGGCCTTCCACCTGGTCCTTGATCCGGCGGTCGTACAGCTCGCGGATCGCGGTGAGCGTTTCGTCGGACAGCGGCGGCAGCGCGGCGGCGGCCGAGTTGGCATGGGCCTGTTCCGGGGTGCGGGCGCCCGGGATCACGGTGGTGACGCCCGGCTGCTGGATGATCCAGCGCAGCGCCGACTGGGCCGGGGTGAACCCCTCCGGGGTGAGCGCGGCGAACTCGACCGCGGCCTCGACGCCCGTCTCGTAGTCGACGCCCGAGAAGGTCTCGCCCTGGTCGAAGGACTCGCCGTGCCGGTTGTACGTGCGGTGGTCGTTCTCGGGGAAGACCGTGTCCTTGGTGTACTTGCCCGACAGCAGCCCGGAGGCCAGCGGAACGCGGGCGATGATCGCGACGCCCGCCTCCTCGGCCGCCGGGAGCACCTCCAGGAGCGGCTTCATACGGAACGGGTTGAGGATGATCTGGACGCTCGCCACACCCGGCCGGGCGATCGCCGTCAGCGCCTCGGCGCAGGTCTCCACGCTCACGCCGTACGCGGCGACGCGCTCCTCCGCGACGAGCGTGTCCAGCGCGTCGAACACCTCGTCCGACGAGTAGACCGGCGTGGGCGGGCAGTGCAGCTGGACCAGGTCGAGGCGGTCGACGCCGAGGTTGCGACGGGACCGGTCGTTCCAGGCGCGGAAGTTGTCCAGGACGTAGTTCTGCGGGATCTGCTCCACACGGCGGCCCATCTTCGTCGCGACGAAGACATCGAGGTCGGGCCTGCCGCGCAGGAACGTCGCGATGGTCTGTTCGCTGCGGCCGTCCCCGTAGACGTCGGCCGTGTCGAAGAAGGTCACCCCCGACTCGACCGCCGCCTCCAGCACCTTCTGGGCTTCCTTGTCGTCGACGTCTCCCCAGTCGGCGCCCAGCTGCCATGTGCCGAGACCGACGACGGACGCCTGCTGACCCGACCTACCGAATGCGCGTTCTTCCATGCGGCCAGTCTGTCATCCGCCGACGGTCCGCGATCATTGAGGGAATCCGATCGATCAGTCGCGGAAGTCGACCGATCAGTGCGGGAAACCGCCCGATCAGTGCGGGAAGGCACGCGGCGGGCGCTGCCGGGGCAGCTCGTCCCGGAACTCGGCGATGATCGAGCTGATCTGCCGGGTGAGCGCGGTCTTCTCCAGCCGGTCGAGGTAGAGGTTGCGGCGGGCGAGACCGACCGCGTCCACGCAGAAGTACAGGGCCATCAGCGGGTTGATGAACAGCTCGCCGCCCCGCGTCCGCTCGGTGAAGTGGACGTCGCCGAAGTCGCCGCGCACTGCCGCCGCGACGGAACCGTTGACGATGCTCGGGTGGTCCGGCGTGCACTGTTGGGCGTGCGCCACGGCGTCCAGGTACAGCGCCCCCTCGCGGCTGTCGCGCGGCAGCGAGAAGGCGCCCAGGTAGGCGCCGTCCCGGTCCAGTGCCGCCAGGTTCTCCAGGACCAGCGAGTGGTTGACGCCGTGGTGGGCGTCGACCCCGAAGCCCAGGCAGGCCACCAGCCGTTGCGGGACCTCGTCCAGTCCGGCGACGGCGCCCAGGCTGGCCATGTCCTCCTCCGGGGTGCCGAGCCCGTGCTCGTCACCGCGCATCAGGATGTCGGTCCCGCCGTCGACCAGCACGATGGCGTCGACCCCGCCGAGGTGGTCCATGAGCGCGCGGTAGGCGTCCCGGAGCGGTGCGACACCCGTGCGCGAGAGCGCGTACACCGTGGAGGGCATCCGGTGCAGGGCGAGCCACTGGGCGAGCGTGCGCTCGGGGAAGTAGTCGCCGCGCGAGGTCGTCTCGGGGCCGATGGCCGCGACGTCCCGTTCCACCCAGACCTCCAGGTCCAAACCGTACAGATCGGCGAAGGAGAGATTCGCGAGATGCACCTGCTTGCCCGCCGAGCGCAGGGCGAGCGCCAGCGGCAGACCGGCGTAGACGTCGAAACCACCACCGGCACCGGCGACGAGTATCCGCTCGGCGTCGTTCAATCGCGTGAAGAGCGCGGGCTGTTGAAGGGAGAACACCGGGGGAAGCTAGCAGGGGCGCCGGCGGAGGACCCCCGATTTTCATGCCACACACTGAAGTCTCTCCGGCCGCACGCTGCGCTTCCTCGGCGGACGACGGTGACGCGGGGCCCGACGGCCGGTTACCGTACCCGGCAGTAACCGGCCGGATCGGGCCGTGCCGGAACGCATCGCAGGAGGCCCCCATGCCGCAGCTCGAAGTCGACGGCGCGACCCTGGCGTACGACGACGAGGGCCCCCGCGACGGCGGCGTGCCCCTGGTGTTCGTCCACGGCTGGACCGCGAACCGGCACCGCTGGGACCATCAGGTGGCGCACTTCGCGGAGAAGCGCCGGGTGATCCGGATGGACCTGCGCGGACACGGCGAGAGCAGCGGCGCCGGGGTGCGCACCATCGACGAACTGACCAAGGACGTCCTCGCCCTCCTCGATCACCTGAAGATCGAACGCTTTGTCGTCGTCGGCCACTCCATGGGCGGCATGATCGCCCAGACCATCGCCCTCACCCACCCGGACCGGGTCGAACGCATGGTGCTGGTCGCCTCGATCAGCCGCATGGCGTACAGCCGAGGCCGTGGCCTGCTCATGGCGGCCTCCACCCGCGTCCCCTACCGACTCTTCGTCGCCGCCAACATCCAGCGCGCCTTCGCCCCCGGCCACCCCCGCGAGGAGATACGCGAGTACATCCGGGCCTCCGCCGCCACCCCGCGCGAGGTCGTCATGACCCTCTACGGTGCCATGCGGGCCTTCGACGTCCTCGACCGTGTCCCCGAGATCCGCACCCCCACCCTGATCGTCCACGGCTACCACGACATCCAGCTCCCCCTTGCCCAGGCCCTGCGCATCGCCAAGTCCCACCCCGACGCCGTCCTGCGCATCCTGGACGCCGGCCATGAACTCCCGGTGGAGAAGCCGGCCGAACTGACCGCCACCCTCGACGCGTTCCTCACCGGCACCCGCGACTGAGCCCCGGCGCATGGGAAGCGGCCGGGGCGGCGGTCACGTCGCCTCGCTGGAGCGCGGCTCCGCCCTGCCACGGGAACCCCCGAGGGAACGGAACCACCCGAGCACCGCACCCACCACCGCACGCGTCCTCGGCAGGCGGTCGATGTCGGCGGCGAGAGAGAGGGCCGCGCCGGTCCAGGCGAAACCGAAGGACCAGACGGAGAACCATTCGCACAGGTAGAGCGGGGTGATCAGCCAGTCGTCACCCACGCCGGTGGCTGCCGCCGTGACGGCCAGGGCCATGAAGACGAGAATCAGGACACCGGCGACCAGGTACGGGAGGCGTACGTACTCGCGCTCCTCCAGGCCCGGCGCCCGGTACATGAGGAGGCAGAAGGCGGCCATCGCCAGCAACAGGGCGGCGGCGAACACGAAGTGGAGCACGGCGACCGGCGACTCGGTCGCGTCGGCGCCGGGCGGCGAGGTCGGGAAGAGGGCGACGCCGAGGGCACAGCAGCCGGCGATGGTGCCCATGATGTCGTTGAGTTTGTTGAAGCGATAAATGATCAGGAAGATCCCGAGCGCGCACAGCGCGCCGACGAAGATGTCGCGCGTACTGGTGTAGTACGAGCCGCTCATGGACCCCGGCCAGGCGTCTTCCCCGCTGTGGCCGTCCAGCCGCGCCGCGATCCAGTTGCCGAGCGGCAGCGCCAGGGGAAGCAGGACACCGATGATCCCGACCCCCAGGCGCAGCCGCATGACCGTACGCGCGTCCTGATCCCGCTGTCCTGCCGCCACCCTGTCCCGCAGGGGCACGGTGGTGGTCCCGTCTGCGCTCACGAGCACCTCCTCACCGAAACGCGCCGTACATACGACATGCGCGCTGCGCAGGTGTGCCCGCCACCGGACGATGTCCGGATACGGTCGAACCCAAACCCGAACGCGGCCTGCGAGTCGAGCGTGTCAGCCGCTCAACTTCCCCTCGGCGGTGGCGAGTACCTCCGTCACCCGCAGCGCGAACGCGGCGTCGCACGGATGCGGATCGCCGGTACGCACGGCGGCCAACAGGGCGTCCGCGGCCCGGCCCAGAGCCGATACGGCGCCGTCGGAGGACGCGGGCAACACAGTCGTCCCGGTCCGGCCGCGCAACTCGACCGTGGCGCCGGAGGCCGCGGGCGGGGCGGTGAGGCTGAGCGTCACCGTGCTCGACGCACCGCCGGTGTGTGCGAGGACCAGGTGGACCGTGTCAGCGGGGCCACGCACGGCGGCGGCCACCTGCTCCACGTCCCCGAGAACCGGCAGCAGCAGCGACAGGGCGTGCGGGCCGACATCCCACAGGCCCCCCTTCTCCCGCCGCCACGGCGACGCCGCGAAGGGACTGTCGCTGTCGCCGTCGAACAGTGAGCCCAGCCACTCCGCACGGCCGGTGAACCAGCCCTCGGCGGCGGCCTGTTCGGTGATCCACGCATCGACGGCCGGCTGGAAACGGGAGGTGAAGAAGACCACGGAGGCGACGCCGGCCTCCTCGACCGCCTCGACGACGGCCCGCCCCTCCTCCACGTCTATGGAGAGCGGCTTGTCCAGCAGCAGATGACGGCCCGCCCGCGCGGCACGCACCGCCAACGGCGCCTGGATCGAGGGCGGCAGCGCCACCGCCACCGCGTCCACATCGGCGAACAACGCGTCGACGTCCTCGTACACGGACACCCCGCCGTGCCGGTCGGCCAGTGCCTTCGCAGCCTCGGGACGCCTGCCCCACACCCCGACGAAGTCCAGCTCCTGATGTGCGCTCAGCGCGGGGGCATAGGCCATGTCGGCCCACGGTCCTGTTCCGAGCAGTCCGATACGCATGCCGCGGTGGTCTCCTAACGCGTCGTGAACCGATGTCCCTCAGGACCGTGCCTGTTCGCCGCCCTTCAGGACAGGGTCTGCTCGGTCCAGATGGTCTTGCCGGTGGGGGAGTAGCGGGTGCCCCAGCGCTGGGTGAGCTGGGCGATCAGATAGAGGCCGCGCCCGCCCTCGTCGGTCGTGGCGGCGTACCGCAGATGGGGCGAGGTGTGGCTGCCGTCGGTGACCTCGCAGATCAGGTTGCGGTCGTGGATGAGCCGGACATGGATCGGCCCGCTGCCGTACCGGATGGCGTTGGTGACCAGTTCGCTGAGGATCAGCTCGGTGGTGAACACCGCCTCGTCCAGGCCCCATGCGGTCAGCTGCCGGGTGGCCTCGGAGCGGGCGCGGGCGACGGCCGCGGGATCGGCGGGTACCTCCCAGTCGAGGACACGGCCGGCGTCGAGCGCACGGGTCCGGGCGACGATCAGCGCTATGTCGTCGCTCGCCCGGCTCGGCGGCAGCGCGTCCAGTACTGCCTGACAGGTGCCCTGCGGTGAGGGGTCGGCCCCGGCCAGCGCGGCGCGCAGCAGCTCCAGGCCGTCGTCTATGTCCCGGCCCCGGTCCTCCACGAGCCCGTCGGTGTACAGCACCAGCCGGCTGCCCTCGGCCAGGTCGAGCTCGACCGTCTCGAACGGCAGCCCACCGAGTCCGAGCGGCGGACCCGCCGGTACCTCAGGGAAGTCGACGGAGCCGTCGGGCCCGGCCACCGCGAGCGGCGGATGGCCGGCCCGGGCCACGGTGCAGCGCCGCGACACCGGGTCGTAGATCGCGTAGAGACAGGTCGCCCCGGTGATCGGGGCGGTGTCGTCCGCCGCCTCGTCCTGGTCGATACGGCTGACCATCTCGTCCAGGAGCCCCAGGATCTCGTCCGGCGGCAGATCCAGGGCGGAGAAGTTGTGCACGGCGGTGCGCAGCCGTCCCATCGTGGCCGCGGCGTGCAGTCCGTGGCCGACGACATCGCCGACGACGACCGCGACCCGGCTGCCGGACAGCGGCAGTACGTCGAACCAGTCCCCGCCGACCCCGGCCTGCGCGGGCAGATACCGGTAGGCCACGTCCAGGGCGCTCTGCTCGGGGAGGCTGCGCGGCAGCAGACTGCGCTGCAGCGTCACGGCCATGGTGTGCTCGCGCGTGTAGCGCCGCGCGTTGTCGATGGAGACCGCGGCCCGGGCCACGAGCTCCTCGGCGAGCGCCACCTCCTCCAGGTCGAACGGCTCGGGCTTCTCCGAGCGCCAGAAGTTCGCGACCCCCATCACCAGATGGCCCACCCGCAACGGCACGGTGATCAGCGAGTGGATGCCGTACTCGACGACCTGCGCCGCCCGCTCCAGGTCCTGCGCCCGCCAGCCGGGCGAGCTGCTGAGGTCGGTCTCCAGGATCGAGCGGCCGCTGACGACCTGCGCCGCCCGCTCCAGGTCCTGTGCCCGCCAGCCGGGCGAGCTGCTGAGGTCGGTCTCCAGGATCGAGAGGCCGCTGTGGACGCTGCGGGCCTGCGGCGAGGAGTCCACCAGGACTATCTCCTCGCCCACCTTGTACAGCGGGGCGTCCTTGCGGATCCCGCAGAACGCCGTACGGCGCAGCGTGGTCGCCGACTCCGGCTCGTCGCCGCTGAACGCCGCCGGGGCCAGGTCCACGGTGACGAAGTCCGCGAACCGGGGGACGGCCACCTCCGCCAGCTCCTCGGCGGTACGGGTCACGTCCAGACTGGTGCCGACGCCCACCCCGGCGTCGTACAGCAGCTTCAGACGCTCCCGGGCCGCTTCCGCCCGCCCGGACAGGGCGCGCAGCTCGGTGGAGTCGCGGAGCGTGGCGACGCTGCCGGACGGCCGGCCCTGGAGATCGGTGGGCCGCTGGTTGACCGCGAGGAGGCGGTCGCCCACCAGATGCACCTCGTCGTTGGCGACCCGCCCCGAGGCCAGCAGTTCGGCCATGTGCGGCTCCAGGCCGAGGGCGGCGACGTCCTGGCCCTGGGCGTCCTCGGGCAGATCCAGCAGACGGTGCGCCTCGTCGTTGGCGAGCAGCAGCCGGCCCCCGCCGCCGACGATGATCACGCCCTCGCGTACGGCGTGCAGGACCGCGTCGTGGTGCTCGTACATGCGGGTCATCTCGGACGGCCCCAGGCCGTGGGTCTGCCGCAGCAGCCTTCTGCTGACGAGTGCCGTCCCCGCCGTGGCGAGGAGGAGGGCCGCCGCCGCGGCGGCCAGCAGGAGGGGCAGCTGCCGGTCGGCGACCCCACCCACGTTCTCGGTGGTGATGCCGGCCGAGACGAGGCCCACCACCTTCCCGTCGGGATCCTTGACCGGCACCACGGCCTGCACCAGCGGCCCGAGCGTCCCGTTCACCTTCTCGGTGAAGGACTCGCCGGCCAGCGCCGGTGCGAGGGTGCCGACGAACTTCTTTCCTATGCGGTCCGTCTTGGGGTGGGTGTAGCGGATCCCGTCGGTGTTCATCACCACGACGAAGTCCACCCCGGACCCGGTCCGGGCGGCCTCGGCCCTCGGCTGGAGCACCGCCGTCGGATCGGGGCTGCTCAGCGCCTCGCGGACGCCCGGCGCGTTGGCGAACGTCTCGGCCACGGCGAGCGAACGGTTCTCGGCCTCCTTGGCGCTGTCGCTGCGGACCTGCAGTACCAGGGCGACCACGGCCGCCACGACCAGTACCAGCACGATCACCACTTGCAGCAGGAACACCTGCCCGGCGACGCTCCGCCCGCCCAGCGCCGCCCGCAGCCCCCCGAGCGGGTGCCACGGTGGGCCCTGTTCCCGGCCGTCCGCCGATCCGTGCGACACCCGCCGGGCGCGCTCGCCCCGGCCGTGCGCGCGCCGACCGTGGGGACGGCGGGTCGACGCATGCCGAGATCGACCCAGGAGACGGACCATGAGCCCATGTCTACACTGCCCCGCGTCCGGAGGCGAGAGGGGGTCACACACTGTGACAGCCGGTGTCCCGGCCCGTACGGTGCGGGGTCGCCGGTCAGCGCTGCGGCCTCTCATGACGTGCTGCTTCCCATGAGATCGCTGAGAAATTCGCGAGTCGCTCGAACACATCGGGATCCAGATCCGCACGAGGGCGGGGTTTTCCCTGCGCCACGATGGACTGTCCGGACGCCGGCGACGATCTGACGGAGGTGCCCGACGGGGCACGGGCCGAGGGCCGACGACAGCGGCGGCGAGGCCGTGACCGACCGGCGGACCCCGTCCGCGAACGCCCCGTCCACCGTGGGCCGGACCGGATCCCAGTCGGCGGCGGGGGATCTCGCCGACACCCGGACTTCGAACCGCTGACCCCGGGCCGACCCTTTGTACCGCTGACCCCGGACCCCCTCCGCAACATGGCGGAGGGGTCCCGGCGGCCATGACCGTGGCGCGGCTGGGCTCCGCCCGGGAACCGCCGCGGCCGTCATCACGCTCACCCGCGCGGACCTCGTACGCCGGCCCCGGCCCCTGAACCGGAGTCAGGGAACGCCCAGTTCGCCGCCCGCCCCGGGCGGTGACCGGGGCCGGCTCATCGGGCGTACGATCTACCCCCTCCGGCCACCGCCGCGGCGGTGGTCACGAATGGTCATCGATCTTCTCCCACCCACCGGAATCACCTGTCGTGGCTGCCGGTTTCGGCCGTACACTGACAATTCGCAAGGATGCGGGTGGAGTTGACGGGGGGACCCGACTTGTCCGGAGATCAGTACGGCATGAGAGACCAGGACGGCTGGAGCCACAGTTTCGTGGCGCCACCGATGCCGACGGCACCGCCGCCCGGTCCGGTGGACGTCTGGCGGGCGGTCGGGGTGGGGCTGCTCAACCTCAGCGGTCTGGGCCTCGGCTACGCCCTCATACGCAAGCCGCTGCTGACCCTGCTGTGCTGGGTGGCCACCGGCATCCTGCTGTTCACGGTGCTGCCGACCGACCCCGACGGTATTTCGGGCACCACCCTCACCGTCTACGGCCTGTTCCTGGTCCTCGTCGCCCTCCACGGCGCCGTGCTGGGCGTACGCCACCGGCTGGTGTGGCCCGGCCGGTCCCCCCTCGCGGTCCTGCTCGGCGTGCTGCTCCTCGGCCTCCCGGTCGTGGGCGGTCTGCTCTACGAGAGCGCGCGGCAGGAAGCCGTCGAGGAGATGCTTCTGGACCGCCTGGAGAAGGCCGACGACCTCGTGCGGAAGGCCTCCGGCGAGTCCTTCGGCTCGACCCGGTCCGAGTACGGCAGGGCCCTCGACGCCTACGACGCCCTCAGCACCGACCACCCCGACTCCCGTGCGGCGAAGCAGGTCCCGGACCGGCTGAAGACCTTCTACACCACGGTCGGCGCCCCCTACGAGGAGCAGGAGTACTGCGACGCGATAGCGCCGCTCGAATATCTGCGTGACGTCCCGCAGAAGGTGAGCAGGAAGGACCTCGGCTCCCTGGCCGGCTGGCCCGACGACCGGCTCGCCACCTCCCTGTACGAGTGCGCCTCCGACAGCCTGGCGAGCGGTACGTCCGGCTGGCAGGACCAGTTCAGCGACCTCCTCACCACGTTCCCCGACTCGGAGCAGGCGGCGAAGGTCGAACCCGACGTCAAGGCGGCCGTCGACAAGGCGGTCAAGGCCGTGGGCGGCGACGACCCGTGCACCGCCGTGGAGAAGCTGAAGACGCTCGGCTCCGAGGTCAAGGCACTGCCGGGTGAGGAGGCGGGCCTGGCCGACGCCCTCGCCGCCGACGCCGGACGGGCCGAGGACTCCGCCTCCGCGGGCGTCTACACCTGTGGCGTGGACCAGTACAGGGACGGCGACTTCGCCGAGGCGGTGACGTCGATGAACGAGTTCGTCGACGCCAACAAGAACCACAAGAACGCGCCCCTCGCGAAGAAGATCGCGATCGCCGCCGAGGTCGCCCAGGAGGTTCCGGAGGCGGGCAAGAAGCTGCCCACGATGCGTTCCGGCGGAAGCATCACGGTCACGGTCAAGAACGACAGCCCGGACGACATCCAGGTCATGTACACCGGCCCGGTGACCGGCACCTTCAGCCTGAAGGGCTGCGGCAGCTGCACCAGCTACGACTGGAGCCGCACGCTGGACCCCAACTTCAAGCCGTGCAACGGCGACAAGAACTACCCGCAGCGCACGATCAGCCTGCCCGTCGGCACCACGTACTTCCTGCACAAGCCGAAGGGCGCCAACGCCGACAGCCCGGCCTCGGACACGGCCAAGCTCCAGTCCGGCTACATCTACACGGAGTGCGCCTACACGACCACCGGCTTCGGCCTGAACTCGTGAGGCCCTGGGTTCCTGAAGCTCTGCCCTGAAGCTCTGGGTTCCTGACGCCCGCGGGGAGGGCGACGGAGGGTCGCCAGGGGCGGCTCAGCCCCTGCGGCCCTCCACCCAGGCCGCGACATCGTCGAGGTCCCTGGCGACGGCCTTGCTCACCGAGCGGGCGCCGACACCGCCGAGGACCTTGGCGAGCAGCCCGGCGACGGCACCGGTCGGCACGGCCGTGAACGTCATCCGGACCGTTGTCGCCGGGCCGTCGGGCCGCAGCACCCACTCCGAGACGTAGTGGCTGCCGTGGGACTCGGCCTCCACCACATACCGCTCGGGCGGCTCGCTCTCGGTCACCCACATCTCCTCGGTGGCGTCCTTGCCGAACATCCGCCGGGTCTCCCGCCACCGGGCGCCCACCCCGAAGCCCCCTTCCGTGAGGACCTCGACCTTCGCCACACCGCTGACCATCCGCTCCATACCGCCGAGGTCCGTCAGGGCCTCCCACACCCGCCCCTGAGACGCGGACACCCGCCGCTCGACGACGACACTTCTGCTGGTCATGCCTCTCATGAAACCACCGGGCTCCGACACCCGCCGCACGACGGCCGCCGCATGGGCCACCGGAAAAGTTGCGTAGGCGGACTGCGTAGTTCTACGGACGTCAGCGCGGACGGA
>NZ_AEJC01000158.1 GCF_000317595.1 Streptomyces ipomoeae 91-03
GGGCCGTGACACCGGACGTCTCCTGCTCGATGGCGTCCACCCGGCTCTCCACGGCGATCTTGACGAGCCGTTCGCCGGCGATGGCGTCGCGCAGGGCGGTCGTCAGTACGTGCTGGGGGATGTGGAGCGGGGGGAGACCGGCCGTGCGTTCGACGATGTCCTCGGAGCCGTCGCGAGGGCCTCCGGCGCCGACCTGAGGATCCGTTTCCTCTCCCTCCTGGAACCGGACCTGACGCATCACCTGTCTGCGCCGCATCGACCGCCATCCGGCCCAACGGAACCCGGCCTCGGCGAGCGGGACGCCGGACAACCGTTCCAGCAGCGCGGCCGTGTCCTCGTGCAGGACGACCGTCCGCGCGAGCCGCTGCTCATCCTTCCCCGGTCCTTCGTCGAGGACCACGGACGGCACCTCCTGGCGCGCCAGCGCGAGCGCGAGCGCGAGCCCCACGGGCCCCGCTCCCACAATGATCACCGGGTCCACGGCGCGGCGCCCCCTGCACGCAGCGGCGTCCTGGCGGACGTATGTGAACAAGAAGTTGGAGCAGGGTGCGCGATCACAGAACGTATGCAACCCATTGCCGGGGTTTGCGTCAAGTGACGGAGTGATCTTTAACGGGGCGGGTCACGTCAGGTCGTGACGGCCGTCGGGGGCTGCGCTATGCCTGGAGGACGGCTATCCCGATGGGCGGTGGACTGACGGCCAAGGAACGGGCTCGGTGTGAGCAAGTCCGGCTGGCGGCCGCGGATCTGATCTAGGCCGGGGGCAGGGGCCGGGAGGTGGCCCGGTGGTTCAGAGTTCCCCGGATATCGGCGAACCGTTGGCGGCGGGCGTTAGCTGCGGGCGGCCGACAGGGCCTGGCCTCCAAGGCCCGGGCAGCGTCCGCTGCCAGCTCGATGCGGAACAACTCCGCATTTTGGAGGCGCAGTTAGGTGCTGGCCCATCGCCTCCGGCTGGACTGGCCAGTGCTGGACATTGGCGAGGATTGTCGAGGTCGTGCGCGGCCGGTTCGGGTCGAGTACACCCTGGCCGGCTGTATGCGCTGCTGCACCGCATCGGCTGGAGTGTGCAGTTCCTCTCCCACAAGGTCACCGAGCGAGACGAGGCGAAGACCGCCGATGGGAAGGACGAGAGTGGCCTGTTATAGAAAGAGGGCGGCGGGCTTGGTACCTGGCTCTGCTCCAAGGATGAAGCTGGCCAGGGCCCCTGAGGCCGCCCAAAGGCCGCACCTGGGGTCGGCGCGGCCGAACCCAGGGTGGTGGGGGTCACCGCCCAAGGCGCCAAACGGGTCCCCATACCTTACGGAACTGCCGACATTCATCTGTAAGGCTCCCTCCCTGCGCATACCCTCATGACGACAGGTGTAGTGCGAGGATCAAGCTCTGCCAGCAGTTGCGACAACCCGAGTTCAAGCTCAGTGGCCCGAACCGCATCGAGGGTGTGGGTTGTAAATCCTCAATGCCGCTTTGGAATGTGTTTCGGCGATGCTGGAATCAAACACGCATGGTCACACCACCGAGCCAGATTCTTTGAAATTGTAGGAAAAAAACGGCCCACCGAATATTCCGGTGGGCCGTCTTGGCGTTCATGTCAGACATTTATGCATGAAGTCTTCATGCTTTTCGTGACGTAGTCACCCGGCCCGTGGATAAATACCATGAAGAATTCCTGGTAGCATTGCTTTCCACGCTTGTTGGCGCGGAACTCCCGCCAGGATATGGCATGTTTGTGATTGATGGTCTCGGCCCCGAAGGGGGCCTTCAGGAAGAGTTGCTTGCCATCCCGCCACATGGCAAGCGACGGAGTGATGGACAGGCTGCTTCCCTTCTTGCACCAAGCGGCGAAGGGTGCCCGGATGCGGCCCGCTGTGTTGTCGTTGGAGATCTGTACTTCTGCGTAGCAGCCGCCGCCCATCCGCATTTCCTTTATCTTTGCTGCAGCCTGCGCATCGGTGGCTGTGGCTCCGAGTAGACCAAGAGTCATCACGCCGGCAGCGAAGGAGCTTTAAGCTTATTGTTCACTGGTTCCCCTCGTTTTGGTCTCGATGGCATGATTATCACACTGCCGATCATCGCTTCGTAAGGGATTAGTGAGATATTTGAGGTGCATCTGAGCTTCCGTCTCATGCGTTGTGCTCATCAGCGCTTCGCGCTACCCAGGGGGGTTTTCGGGCTGGGAGGAAACATGGAGAGAACGCGAAAGGGAAATGGGTCAGGGCGGTTTCGGTCGCCGACTTGTTCCAGCCGGGCCATGCAATGGATCTTGCCGTCGGCACCGAAACAGATCCCGAGCCTGAGGCCAGCGGAGACGCCGTGCCCTCGGTGCATGGGGGTGACCGGTCCGGCTGCTGTTGCTCCGGTCGTAGTCCGCGAGGGTGCCATCGAGCAGGGCGTAGTCTGGGTCGGCGAGGAATGGGCGAGCGCGCGATCGGCGTGCATATTGATGACCGCAGGTGTAGATACGTGACCGTGCCATTGGAGACATCGAGCCCGGCCGCGATCTGCATGGGCGTGCTGTACTTGCCTATAGGTGCACCAAGCAGATTGGCCTTGTGGGAACTCTTCAGTCAGCCTGACAGTTGCCTCGTCGCGGACGCCGATGGCTGCCGCGTATGCGGTTGCGTGCAGCGCATCGTTGAGTGTGGGCGGGTTCCCCTCTTTGTGGATTCAATGCTGCAGAAAGCGACGGAGGCAATGGTCCTCATGCCGTTGCCTCCGTCGCTCATGTCACTCGATTGCTATGAGGCCCGTCAGATGGTGCCGCCGGCGCCGGTTCCATTAGTACCACCGATCCCGGCGGGGTTGAGTTCCTCCAAGTCGTCCCTTCCGAGAACGACGCCCGTGCCCTTCTTCCCCCGGCGCAGCCTGCCCTCCAGCCAGCTCGCGAAGGTGGTGAGTGCGAAGTTGAGCGCCACGAAAATCACGGCCACGACGGTGAAGCTGGCGATGGTGTTTGCGCCGTAGAACGAGCTCATCGGGCGGACCGCCGCCAGCAGCTCCGAGAAGTTGAGCAGCGCGCCGCCGAGCGCGGTGTCCTTGACGATGACGACCAGCTGGCTGACGATCGCGGGCAGCATCGCGGTGACTGACTGCGGCAGCAGGATGTATGTCATCGTCTGACCTTTGCGCAGCCCGATCGCCATCGCGGCTTCCGACTGCCCTTTCGGCAGGGCCAGGATGCCGGCCCGCACGATCTCCGCGAGCACCGAGGCGTTGTACAGCACGAGTCCGGTGACGACCGCGTAGAGCGGGCGGTCGTCCGAGCTGATGTCGGTGAACTCGGCGTACGCCGCGTTGGCGAAGACCATAAGGATCAGCACCGGGATGGCGCGGAAGAACTCCACCACGGCGCCGGAGGGCCACCGTACCCACGCGTGGTCGGAGAGCCGCGCGATACCGAAGAACGCGCCGAGCGGCAGGGCGATGACCATGGCGAGGGCAGCCGCGATCAGGGTGTTCTCCAGGCCCGGCAGGATGTATGTGGTCCACGACCGGGAGTCCGTGAAGAAGGGCGACCACTTCGCCCAGTCGAGCTGGTTCTTCTCGTCGAGCTTGGTGTACACCCACCAGAGCGCGGCGGCGAAGACGACCACGAACAGCACCGAGAGGATTACGTTCCGGCGCTTAGCCCGGGGGCCGGGGACGTCGTACAGGACCGAACTCATCGCTTCACCGCCACCTTCTTGCTCACCCAGCCGAGGAACAGACCGGTCGGGAGGGTGAGGCAGCAGAACCCGAACGCGAAGATGGCGGAGATGAGGATGAGCTGGGCCTCGTTTTCGATCATCTCCTTCATCAGCAGCGCCGCCTCGGCCACGCCGATCGCCGCGGCGACCGTGGTGTTCTTGGTCAGTGCGATCAGTACGTTCGCCATCGGCCCGACGACGGAGCGGAACGCCTGCGGAAGGATCACCAGGCTCAGCACCTGGCTGAAGTTCAGTCCGATGGCGCGGGCGGCCTCTGCCTGGCCGACCGGCACGGTGTTGATACCGGAGCGCAGTGCCTCGCAGACGAACGCCGCGGTGTAGGCGATCAGACCGAGTACGGCGAGCCGGAAGTTGATGGTCTCGAACCTCTCGGCGCCGAGATTGATACCCAGCGTCTGGAAGAGGCCCAGCGAGGTGAAGACGATGATGATCGTCAGCGGGATGTTCCGCACCACGTTCACATAGGCGGTGCCGAATCCGCGCATCAGGGGGACGGGGCTGACCCGCATGGCAGCCAGCAGAGTGCCCCAGATCAGGGAGCCGATAGCTGAGTAGACGGTGAGCTGCACCGTCGTCCAGAACGCCCCTAGCAGGTCGTAGCCTTCAAGAAAGTCGAACACGATCTCCCGCGCTTCCGCGTATGGGGAGGGAGCGGCGCGCCGCCACGGAGAGCGGCGCGCCTACCCTGTCGCCCTGCCTCACTTGACGATGTCGCCGATCTTCGGCGCGGGCTCGTTCTTGTAGTTCGCCGGGCCGAAGTTGGCCTGAACGGCCTTGTCCCAGGACTTGTCGGCGACCATCTTCTCCAGCGCCGTGTTGATCTTGGCCTTGAGGTCGCTGCCCTCCTTGACGCCGATGCCGTAGTTCTCGTTGCTCAGCTTGAAGCCGCCGAGCTTGAACTTGCCCTTGAACTGCTCCTGCGCGGCGTAGCCGGCGAGGATGGAGTCGTCGGTGGTCAGCGCGTCCATGGCCTTGTTCTCCAGGCCGGTGAGGCACTCCGAGTAGCCGCCTGCCTGCTGCAGGTTGGCCTTCGGGGCGATCTTGTCCTTGACGTTCTGCGCCGAGGTCGACCCGGTCACCGAACAGAGGTTCTTGGAGTTCAGGTCCTCCGGCTTCGTGATCGAGTTGTCGTCGGCACGGATCAGGATGTCCTGGTGGGCGAGGAGGTACGGACCGGCGAAGTCGACCTTCTTCTCACGCTCGTCGTTGATCGAGTACGAGGCGGCGATGAAGTCGACGTCACCGCGCTCCAGCATCGTCTCGCGGTCGGCGCTCTTCGCCTCCTTCCACTCGATCTGGTCCGCGCTGTAGCCGAGTTCCTTGGCGACGTACGTCGCGACGTCGACGTCGAAGCCCGTGTACTTGCCGTCAGCGGTCTTCTGGCCGATACCCGGCTGGTCGAACTTGATGCCGATCTTGATCTTCTTGCCGTCGCCGGAGTCAGAGCCGCCGTCGCTGTCACCACCACAAGCGGTGGCCGTGAGAGCAAGGACAAGGGCGGTGGCCGCTGCGGCGGAGACCTTGCGGAGCTTCATGCTGAACATCCTTTTCTGATGAAGAGATGCGGGCCGTGCGAAGTGCGGGTGGCGTGGGGCCCAAGTCGCCTGGGGCGGGTCGTCAGTGGTGCAGGATCTTCGACAGGAAGTCCTTGGCCCGGTCGCTGCGGGGGTTGCTGAAGAACTGGTCCGGCACGGCCTCTTCGACGATGCGGCCGTCCGCCATGAAGACCACCCGGTTGGCGGCCGAGCGGGCGAAGCCCATCTCGTGGGTGACCACGACCATGGTCATGCCGTCCCGGGCGAGTTGCTGCATGACCTCCAGGACCTCGTTGATCATCTCGGGGTCGAGGGCCGAGGTCGGCTCGTCGAAGAGCATGACCTTCGGGTCCATCGCCAGCGCCCGCGCGATCGCGACACGCTGCTGCTGACCACCCGAGAGCTGCGCGGGGTACTTGTCCGCCTGCGTCCCCACGCCGACCCGGTCCAGCAGGTTCCGGGCCTTCTCCTCGGCCTTCTTCTTGTCGGTCTTGCGGACCTTGAGCTGTCCCAGCATCACGTTCTCGAGCACGGTCTTGTGCGCGAAGAGATTGAACGACTGGAACACCATGCCGACGTCGGCCCGCAGTCGCGCGAGGGCCTTGCCCTCCGCCGGCAGCGGCTTGCCGTCGATCAGGATGTCTCCGGAGTCGATCGACTCCAGCCGGTTGATGGTGCGGCACAGGGTGGACTTACCGGACCCGGAGGGTCCGATCACCACGACGACCTCACCCCTGGCGATGGTCAGATCGATGTCCTGGAGTACGTGCAACGCGCCGAAGTGCTTGTTGACGCTCTTCAGGACGACCAGATCATCGGTCGCGGCCACGGCGTCCTTGGCCACCGAAACTTCGGTCATCGCTTTCTGGCTCCGTCCTCCTCGGTTTCGGAGGACAGTAGTGACCCGCGACGACCAGCGTCATTACATCTGAGGGAGAATTGAGCATAACGATCTGGTAGCCGAACGGACACTGCACGTAACGGGCTCGCGCGGGGCTGTTTCGGCTGCGTAACGGAATCTTCGGGGAACCTGTACGGCCTTGACGGCGTCCTCACTCATCGGTGTGACTCCAAGGGGCACAGGCACGCGTGCCCGATAACCCGATGAAGACGAACGCCATGCACCGCAATGAACGCCATGTGCCGCAATGAACGCCATGTGCCGCAATGAACACCTGCACACAATGCGGCACGCCATGCACACAATGCGGCACGCCATGCACGCCATGCACGCCATGCACGCCATGCACGCCATGCAGGCCATGCAGGCCATGCGCACGAATACGCATTGCGCGCACGGCACATGCGCCACCATGAATGACCGAACACACGACCGAGTGAACCGGAGGGGACCGGAATGAGGCTTCTCCTCGTCGAGGACGACAACCACGTCGCGGCCGCGCTGTCCGCGGTTCTGGCCAGGCACGGCTTCGACGTCACGCATGCCCGCAGCGGCGAGGAGGCTCTCCAGGCGCTGGTCCCGGAGGGAAACGGCTTCGGCGTCGTCCTGCTCGACCTCGGCCTGCCCGATCAGGACGGCTACGAGGTCTGCGGCAAGATCCGCAAGCGCACCAGCACCCCGGTGATCATGGTCACCGCCCGCTCCGACGTACGGTCCCGGATCCACGGCCTCAATCTCGGGGCCGACGACTACGTGGTCAAGCCGTACGACACCGGTGAGCTGCTCGCCCGTATCCACGCCGTCGCCCGGCGCAGGGCCCCCGACGAGACCACGGCCCCCGGCGACACCGGGCTGCGCCTCGGGCCCGTGCTCATCGAACTGCCCACCCGCCAGGTCAGCGTGGACGGTACGGTCGTCCAGCTCACCCGCAAGGAGTTCGATCTGCTCGCGCTGCTGGCCCAGCGGCCCGGGGTGGTCTTCCGCCGGGAACAGATCATCAGCGAGGTGTGGCGCACCAGCTGGGAGGGGACCGGACGCACCCTCGAAGTGCATGTCGCCTCCCTGCGCTCCAAGCTGCGCATGCCCGCCCTGATCGAGACGGTGCGAGGGGTCGGCTACCGGCTGGTGGCTCCGACGCCGTAGCGTTCGGCGCGTGCGCACTCGTCTCCTTCCGCTGCTCATCGTCCTGATGGCCGCCGTGCTCCTGGCACTCGGCATCCCCCTGGCGGTGAGTCTGGCGGCGGCGCGGCAACAGGAAGTGGTCGTCGACCGCATCGACGACACGGCGCGCTTCGCGGCTCTCGCCCAGTTCGTCACCGACTCGCCCACCGGGTCCCGCACGAACGACACGACCGACGGCCGCCAGGAGACCCTGCAGCGCGAACTCGATCAGTACTTCCGCGTGTACGGCATCAGGGCCGGCGTCTTCTACCGCGCCGAGGACCGTCCGCCCATGGCCAACGCGCCCTACGACTGGGGCGTGCCCACCGAGGGTGAAGGCCTCGCCGCGTTCGAGGAGGCGCTGCTGGGGCGCCGCCCGCACGACCCCGAACAGGTGTGGCCCTGGCAGCGCGGCAGGCTCGTCGTCGCGTCCCCGGTCATCCATGACGGTGACGTCGTCGCCGTCGTCGTCACCGACTCGCCCACCGGGCAGATGCGCTCCAAGATCCTGCGCGGCTGGCTGGTCATCGGCGCGGGCGAGATCGCCGCGATGCTCCTCGCCGTCGGCGCCGCGCTGCGGTTGACCGGCTGGGTCCTCAAGCCCGTACGCGTCCTCGACGCCACCACCCACTCCATTGCCTCGGGGCGGCTGAAGTCCCGTGTGGCGGTGGCCAGCGGGCCGCCCGAACTCCGGCGCCTGGCACGGTCGTTCAACGAGATGGCCGACAACGTCGAGGACGTGCTGGAGCAGCAGCGCGCCTTCGTCGCCGATGCCTCGCACCAGTTGCGCAATCCGCTCGCCGCGCTGCTGCTGCGCATCGATCTGCTCGCCCTCGAACTGCCCGAGGGCAACGAGGAGATCGCCTCCGTCCGCACCGAGGGCAAGCGCCTCGCGCAGGTCCTCGACGACCTGCTCGACCTGGCGCTCGCCGAGCACGCCGAGGCCGATCTGCGGATCACCGACGTCGGCGAACTGGCCGCCGAGCGCGTCGCGTCCTGGTCGCCGGTCGCCGACGACAAGGGCGTGACGCTGGTCGGCACCTGCCCGGCCACCACCGCCTGGGCCGACCCGGTGGCCCTGTCCAGCGCCCTGGACGCGGTGATCGACAACGCGCTGAAGTTCACGCCCGCCGGGGAGCGCGTCGAGGTCGAGGTCGCCTCGAACGGGGAGGTCTCCACGGTCGTCGTCACCGACGGTGGCCCCGGCCTCAGCGACGAGGAGCTGGAGCGCGTCGGCGACCGCTTCTGGCGCAGCACCGCGCACCAGAACATCAAGGGTTCGGGCCTCGGGCTCTCCATCTCCCGGGCCCTGATCGCGGCGGGCGGCGGCTCCATCTCGTACGCCCACCACGAGCCGCACGGCCTGAAGGTGACGGTGACGGTGCCCCGGGCACGCCCGGTGGCCTGAGCGGGCTCTCGGGGCCCGGTGGTGGAGGCCGATCGGCCCGGGGTCTACGGCTTGACCGACCGGTCTACGGCTTGACCGACTGGTAGTACCGCTTGGCGCCCTTCTGCAGGAGCAGCGGGTCCGTGTAGATCGCGGTGCGCAGGTCCACCAGCTGGGCCGCGTGCACCTGCTGGCCGATGGTGTCGCGGCTCTTGATGACCATCCGGGTCAGCCACTCCGTGAGCCGGGGGTCCATGTCCTCGCGGGTGATGAGCAGGTTCGCCACGGTGATGGTGGGCACGGTGGAGCCCCGCAGGATGGTCGGGTAGGCGTCGGCGGGCATCACGGAGGCCCGGTAGTGGATGAAGGAGTCGTCCTCGCCGTGCAGCTTCGCCACGAGGTCGCTGGTGATGGGGATGAACCGGAACTCGTAGCCCGTCGCCGCCAGGTCGGACAGCCCTTTCGTGGGCAGCCCGCCGGACCAGAAGAACGCGTCGATCCTGCCGCTGCGGAGTGCGTCGGCGCTCGTGCCGATGGTGTCGGGCCGCGGCTCGATGTCCTTGTCGATGTCCAACCCGTCCGCCGCCAGCACGCGTTCGGCTATCAGTCGTACTCCGGAGCCCTCGGGTCCCACGGCCACCCGCTTGCCCTTGAGATCCGCGATGGTCTGGATGGGTGAGGTCACGGGGACGACCACCTGCACATAGTCGTCGTACAGCCGTGCCAGGCCACGCAGCTTGCCGGCGCCGGGCTTGTGGTCGTCCAGATACGTCTGCACGGCGTCGGCCGCGGCGATGGCGAAGTCGGCCTCTCCGGTGGCGACCCGCTTGACGTTCATCTGGGAGCCGTTGCTGTCCTTCAGCTTGATCGTCAGGCGTGGCATGTCCCCGGCGATCTCGTGCTTCAGCCGCATGCCGTACTCCTGGTAGACACCCCGATCGGCCCCCGTGCTGAGGGTGATCGTCCCGCTCGGGGGCTCCTCGTGGGGCCACAGCCACCACGCCAGCAGCCCGAGGACCACCAGTGCGGCCACCGAGCCCAGGAGCGCGCGACGCCCGCCGATGCGGGGGAGTACCTGGACCATGCGCGAGATCCTGCCAGGTCACCCGGCGGGCGGCCAGGACCGGGCCCATCCGGTGCCGGCTCGTGACGTAGGGACGGTGTGCGGCGCCCGGAGCCCGCGTGCCGCACACCGTGTGCCGCAGCCCGCGTGCCGCAGCCCGCGTGCGCACCGCGGCGGTTTCCGCCGGCGGGCGCGTACGTCCCGGGCAGGGCGTCCGGTGCCGGACCCGTGCGCAGGGCCCGGCACCGGTGGTCGGGAAGCGGTCAGCGGCCGGTGGCCACGGCCTTGCGGAGCTGGTCCAGCTCCGCGTACATGACCTCGCCGGGGCACTCCGTCGCCATCCAGTCCCGGTGACCGCTGATCTCCGAGACCTCCTTCTGCGTGCCGTTGACGGGGTTCGTGTACGTCACGCGGGCCAGCGGGTCGACGCCGTGCAGCCGGACCAGTACGCGGACCAGGCGGGTGAGCGCCTTGCGTGCGGCCTCCTTCGGGCCCTGCTCGGTGAAGGTGCCGAGGAGCGCGATGCCGAGGTTGCCGGAGTTGAAGCCGCCGACGTGGAAGCCGGTCACCACCTTGCCGTCGGCGTCGTGCGCGGGCAGACCGTCGTCACCGGAGTAACGGCCCTCGTAGATGCGGCCCTCCTCGTCGATGAGGAAGTGATAGCCGATGTCGCCCCAGTCGTTGGTGACGGCGTGCAGCTGGTAGATCGCGCGGACCGTCGCGGCCGGGTCGGGGTCGTCGTTGGCCATCGCCGTGTGGTGCACGGTGATGGTCTGGAAGGGGTAGAACGCGGTCGGCGAGTTCTCCGAGCCGTCCGCCTTGAAGCGGAGCGACTCGTCGGCGCCCCAGGCCGCCCGGGAGAGGTACTGGACGCCTCGGACGCGGGTGGGGTCGCTCGGAACCTTTACCTTCCGGTCCGGCCCGTGCGTGCAGTCGAGGGCCACCGAGCGAAGCCCGGTGGCCCCGTCGGGCGCCTTCAGTTCGTAGCCCGAGGCCTGGTCGGCCGCGATCAGCAGACCGCCGCCGTTGGCCACCGAGCAGCCGCCCTCGCCGAACGACTGCCAGGTGCCCTGGCCGCCGTCGGCGCCCTTCAGCCGGATGCCGCCGCCGGTGGCCTCGTCGGTGCCGCCCCAGCGGACGCCCACGTAGCCGATGGGGAAGGCGGCCTCGACGGGCGCCTCGCCGGTGGCGGCCTCGGTACGGGTCTTCGGGAAGGTCTCGGTCGTCGTACCGGCCTTCGACTCGTTCGTGCCGTCCGCGGTCGGTTCGGAGTCGTTGGTCGTGGCCATCACGGTGGGCGTGATCACGGCAGCGGCGGCGACCGCGCCGGCGGTGCCGAGCACGGTACGCCGGGTGAACCGGGACTTGGCCCGGTGGGTGGGGGTGGGAGTGGGGGAGGTGGGGGGAACGCTCACTGTGGGTCCTCAATCGTTCGGGGTGTCCTTGAAGGCTCAAAGGAGAGTACGGAGCGAAGTCACAGTGTCGAACACCGCCCCCCTGCTACTGATGAGGCATCAGAAGGCCTGTGGTGTAGGGCATTTGTCGACGACAGGGCCGTACGAAGCGGACAGGCCTGACGTGGTGGTGGCGACCGGGCTCCGACGAGGGCACCGGGAACGCGGCTACATGGAGTGATGGCGAGGGCAGGTCGACGGTCGAAGGCACCAGGCCGACGGGGTCGTCGCCCGGTCGATAGGGTCGTCGGATGAGTTCCTCTCCCGCTCACCTGGTCCGTGAGTTCCACCTGGCCTTCGGGCTCGACGCCCGTACCGAGCCGACCGAGGTCTCAGCCGAGTTGGCCGCCCATCGTGGCGAGTTGCTGGCGGAGGAGGCCGCGGAAGTCGCCGAGGTGTCCGTCGCGGGCCCGCTCGACCGGCTGGCGCACGAGCTGGCCGACGTTGTGTACGTCGCGTACGGCACCGCCCTCGTCCACGGCATCGACCTCGACGCCGTGATCGCCGAGATCCACCGCTCCAACATGACCAAGCTGGGCCCCGACGGCCACGTCGCCCGCCGCGCCGACGGCAAGGTGCTCAAGGGGGAGCACTACCAGGCGCCCGATGTCTCCCGGGTGCTGCGTGAGCAGGGCTGGAAGGGGTGAGGGGCGGGGGGACTGAGGGGGCGGACGGGGCGCAATGAGGGGGCCGGTCGCCCCGTATGCCGCCTTTGTCATCGTTCGCCGGGGTGCTCAGACTGGTCGTAGAGACCTCACGGAAGCAGAACCATGCCACGGAGGCGATCATGTTCGGTACGACGAAGGCGTTCAGCAGCTTCTCGGTGGACGACAGCGACGCGGCCAGGAAGTTCTACGGCGAGACGCTCGGGCTGCGGGTGTCCGAGGAGAACGGCTTCCTGACGCTGCACATCGCGGGGGACCGGGACATCATGGTCTACCCCAAGCCCGACCACACCCCGGCGACGTTCACCGTCCTCAACTTCCCCGTCGACGACATCGACGCTGCGGTCGACGAGCTGAGCCGCAAGGGCGTGACCTTCGAGCGCTACGACCAGTTCAAGACCGACGACAAGGGCATCCTCCGCGGCGAGGGCCCCGGCGAGGGCCCCCTGATCGCATGGTTCAAGGACCCCGCAGGCAACGTGCTCTCCGTCGTCCAGGGCTCCATGTAGCAGCCGACTGGTAGCCGACGCGAGTGGGGTGCGTGCCGGTGCGACCCGGCCGTGCCTCGGCGTCAGTCGCTCGTCCGGATCGGGAGGGTGATCGCGGACGGGTGGGCCGGGTCGTGGTGGATGGTCTGGTCGGCGGGGAGGAGGGTGGCGGCGGTGGCCCTGGGTTCGCCGGTGCCGGGGTTGCGGGCGTAGCGGGGGAAGGCGCCGCTGGAGATCTGGACGCGGATGCGGTGGCCGCGTCTGAAGCGGTGGGCCGTGGGCCAGAGTCGGACGACGGCGCGGCTCAGCTCGTCGGCGTCCGTGAGGCTGACGAGGCCGTCGCAGACGTTCCAGGAACGGCCGGCGGGGTCGACGTCGCAGAGCCGGACGAAGACATCGGCGTACGGGAGGCTGGAGCGGAACCAGATCTCGGCGCTGATATCGCCGACGACCTCCACGTCCTCGTCGAGCACGGCGGTGGTGTAGGTGAGCACGTCGGCGCGGGTTTCCAGCGCGGTGTTGTCGACGCGTCCGCAGTCCTTGACCCAATGCCTCGTAGTTAAGGGGTGTTGGGTGTTGTCAAGGGGAGGGTGTAGGTGGCGTCTTTGATCTTTCGGATCCAGCCGTGGCGGGTGGCGGCGGCGAGTCGCTGGCGTAGGTGGTCGGTGCGTTCGATGCCGAGGGCGCGGGCTATCTCGTTGCGGTGCCAGTGGCGATCCGGGGCCGTCTGCAAGAGATCGAGGATGCGTTGGGGCAGCGTGGGCGGCCTGCCGGGCGGCTGCGTCAGGCGGATGTGAATGGCGGTGACGGGAGTGCTGGGGGTGGGCCGTGGTGCGGTGTTGGCGTGGTAGCGGGAGATGGGTGATTTGACCTTGCGGGCGCTGACCCTGGCGCGGCGGGGCGGCAGGAGATGAGCCAGAACGGCCCGGCCGATCGTGCCTTTGAGGTCTGCCGGATCGCCCTGGGCGGCGAGGACGACCTGGTCGCGGGCGGTGTTCAGAGCGATGGTGAACCCGGCCCGGTCCGGGTCGGCGAGGCGGTGCCCGGCGGCATCGGCCATGGCCATGCGCAGGACCTGGTAGAGGGTGAGCGGGGCCCACATCTCCTGGGCGAGGCCGGCCGGGTCGCCGGAACGCAGCACGCGTCCGCCCAGCAGGGTGTGACGCAGGGCGAGGAAGGCACTCTCGGCTTCCCAGCGTTCGTGATAGAGCCGGACGAGATCTTCTGCCCGGTGCAGGCGGGGGTCGGTCAGAGTGGTGGCCAGCTGGTAGTGCTCCCGCAGTCGGGTGCCGTCGGCCAGGTGGACGTGCAGGTCGGCGTCGATCATCCGCACGGTCCGTGTCCCGGCCCGGCACAGCCTGCCGCCGTCGGACAGCACCGCCTGCTGCGGCCGGCGGCGCGCGGCGCTGACCCGCACAAGGAACTGAGCCCCGGTCGCTTCGACCTCGGCGAGGAACGCGGCGCCGTCGAAGGCACGGTCGGCCAGCACGAGCATGTCGGGTGTGAGCAGGTGCAACAGGCTGCGTGCCTGCACGGTCTCGCCCTGGTGGATCCGGCCGAAGCAGGCCCCGAGCAGGGCACGGGTGCCGGTCTCGACCAGGGCCATCAGCCCCAGCTGGGGATATCCCGCCTGTCCGCCTCGCACGTGCCCCGACTTGCCCAGCCAGGCGCGGTTCGCCGCTGTGTCCGCCACCTTGATCGACGAACAGCCGTCGAAGGCGACCGTCCGCCATCGGCCGTAGCCCATCCCCGGCCCCGTGGGCCATCCAAGGGGCCCTGCCACCACCTCGAACAATGCCTTCAACGGCGCGGGCCCGATCCGGCGCCGCAGATCACGCAATGCCTTCTCCGACGGCTCCCACCGTCTCCCGGGCAGGTTCGCGCACAGCCTGTGCCACACACCCACCACACTCAGCGACGCGAACAGTCCCATCGCCAGCAGCAGATACACCCCGACCCGCGAGGGCAACAGACGCAGCCGCTTCTGCACCCCGCCGTGCTCTGCCAGTACCGCGTCCACCAGCTCCACCGGCACATACCGGGTCAGCTCTCCCAGATGACCTGGGGCAAATAACCGATCCCGCTCACGCCGGGCACACACGATGGCAGACTCGTCACTCAACGGGGCTCCCCGAGACAGGCTGTTCTTGGCAGACCACCTGTCCTACGCGGAGCCCCGTCCCCTTGCCCCCACTTTCCTCGAACCGCTTGACACATCCTCCCGACCCTTAACTACGCGGCATTGACCCTTGACCAGCCGTACGCCACCGACCGCCGGGGTCGGATCGGCGGGGTCGTAGCGGTACCGGTCGGACGCGGAGGCGGCGGGCGGTTCGACCGCGAGGACGCCACCGGCGTGGAGATGGAAGCGCTGCGGCTCGTAACCCTCCGGCGGCCAGGACGCGAAGTCGCGCCAGGCCTCCTCACCCATGACGTACAGCCGGACCGGTGGCCGCGGCGGTGGCTGCTCGCCGCGTGCGTGGGCGAGCCCGAACTCCAGTGCCTCCTCGAACGGTACGCCGGTGAACTCCGCGTGTGTCCACGGTCCGACGGTCAGCCGTGCCGGGCGCCCCGCGTCCTGCAGCACCCGGAAGTCGCGCAACTGGCCCGGCAGGAAGATGTCGTACCACCCGGCGATCGAGCTGACCGGCACGGTCACCTCGGCCACCCGGTCCCGGTGGTCGAGCCCCGTCCAGCGGGGTGCGTCCGCGTCATGGGCGAGGATGTCCTGGATGTACGCGGAGCGCTCGCCGATCGCGGCGACGTCGGCCCTGCCGAGGGGGAGCGTCCACAGCGCCTGTGCCGTCTTCTTGAGCCGGGCCGGTTGACGCAGAACCGCCAGCCGACGCTCCTGGGTGCCGACCAGCGCTCCCCAGCCGAACGGCGTCTCCAGCGACATGCCGTCCGCGCGCAGGAACTCCAGCGTCAGCGCCGACTCGGTCACCTGCGGGACCATCGCCTTGACCTGCGGGGGCAGCCGGTCGGCGACCGCCCACTGCACATGGCCCAGATAACTCATGCCGTACAGCACGATCGCGTCGCCGGACCAGGGTTGTTTCACCAGCCAGTCGAGGGTCGCGAGGCCGTCCGCGCGCTCCTGCCGCATCGGGTCGAAGGTCCCGCCGGAGCCGAACCCGCCGCGCACGCTCTGGATCAGGACCTGGTAGCCACGCTCAGCCAAGGGCCGGGCCAGCATCGTGCCGAACGGACCGCGCCGACCGTACGGGGTGCGTATCAGCGCGGTCGGCAGGCCCTCACCGCCGGTCCGCGGCGCCCAGCGGTCCGCCAGCAGCTCGACCCCGTCGGGCATCGGTATCCGCAGATCCCGCTCCATCGCCAGATCCCGGGTCGTCGGCGGCGACAGCTTCAGCCGCCGCTGGATGAGATGGCTGATCAGGTTCACGGTCGGTCCTCCAGGGCCGAGGTACCGACGGACGGAGGTACGGCTGTCTCCGGGGCGTCGGCGGACTGGTGGTGGGCGGCGGTGGACAGCACGGACGTCACGCGCAGCAGACGGTCGGTGAACGCCTCGGGGTCGAGCGGGTCGGCGGCCTCCACCACCCACGCCGTGACGAAGGCGGCCCCGCCACCGGCCAGGAACGTCGCCATGTCGTCGACGGTCTGCGGGTCGAGACGGTCGCCGTACAGCTGCCGCACGCTCTGTCGGTTGACCGGCAGAAGCAGGCTGATCAACCCGCGATCCAGGGCGAACGCGCAGGACCCGGTGAGCAGGGCACGGTAGAAGACCCGGTGCTCGGCGAAGTGCCGCGACACCGCCAGCGCCCGGTCCCGCCCGCTCGTCTCCGGCGGGCAATCCATGAGCCGCGGCAGCAACTCACGGCGCGCGAGATCGAGCCCGGCCTCCAGCAACAGCGTGTCGCGGTCGCCGAAGTGCTGGTACACGACCCGCCGGCTCACATCCGCAGCCTCGGCGATGTCGGACAACGCGACGGCCGCCGTACCGCGCTCGGTCACCAACTCCACCGCGGCGCGCATGAGCGCGGCCCGCGAACGACGCACCCGACGGTCCTTCGCCGGCTCAGGCAGCTTCAGGTCCATGGCGAGATAATGCACACCTGTTACTAATGAAGCAAGTGTTCTCTTTCTGGCCGCTCGGAAAGGGCCCCACCCGGGCCGAGCCGGGTCGGCGGTCTCCGGGGAACGCCTACTCTTGAGCCATGACCAGCAGCAGCGACCGGAGCCTCGCAGTGGACGTTCAAGCACCCAAGAGCTACGAAATCCGCACTTACGGGTGCCAGATGAACGTCCATGACTCCGAACGCCTGTCCGGCCTCCTGGAGGAGGCCGGGTATGTGCGCGCACCCGAGGGGGCGGACGGCGACGCGGACGTCGTCGTCTTCAACACCTGCGCGGTCCGTGAGAACGCCGACAACCGGCTGTACGGCAACCTCGGCCGCCTCGCGCCCAAGAAGGCGAGCCGCCCCGGGATGCAGATCGCCGTCGGCGGCTGTCTGGCGCAGAAGGACCGGGACACCATCGTGAAGAAGGCGCCCTGGGTGGACGTCGTCTTCGGCACGCACAACATCGGCAAGCTGCCGGTCCTGCTGGAGCGCGCCCGGGTCCAGGACGAGGCCCAGGTGGAGATCGCCGAGTCGCTCGAGGCCTTCCCCTCCACCCTGCCGACGCGCCGCGAGAGCGCCTACGCCGCCTGGGTCTCGATCTCCGTCGGCTGCAACAACACCTGCACGTTCTGCATCGTCCCGGCGCTGCGCGGCAAGGAGAAGGACCGCCGTACCGGCGACATCCTCGCCGAGATCGAGGCCCTGGTCGGCGAGGGCGTCTCCGAGATCACGCTGCTCGGTCAGAACGTCAACGCGTACGGCTCCGACATCGGCGACCGCGAGGCCTTCAGCAAGCTGCTGCGGGCCTGCGGGAAGATCGAGGGCCTGGAGCGTGTCCGCTTCACCTCCCCGCACCCGCGCGACTTCACCGACGACGTGATCGCCGCCATGGCCGAGACGCCGAACGTGATGCCGCAGCTGCACATGCCGCTCCAGTCCGGCTCGGACACGGTCCTGAAGGCGATGCGCCGCTCGTACCGGCAGGAGCGTTACCTCGGGATCATCGAGAAGGTGCGGGCCGCCATTCCGCACGCGGCGATCACCACCGACATCATCGTTGGCTTCCCCGGCGAGACCGAGGAGGACTTCGAGCAGACGATGCACGTGGTGCGCGAGGCCCGCTTCGCGCAGGCGTTCACCTTCCAGTACTCCAAGCGCCCCGGCACTCCGGCCGCGACCATGGAGAACCAGATCCCCAAGCAGGTCGTCCAGGCGCGGTACGAGCGTCTCGTCGCCCTCCAGGAGGAGATCTCCTGGGAGGAGAACAAGAAGCAGGTCGGCCGCACCCTGGAGCTGATGGTCGCCGAGGGCGAGGGCCGCAAGGACGGCGCCACCCGCCGCCTCTCCGGCCGCGCCCCCGACAACCGTCTGGTCCACTTCACCAAGCCCGACCAGGAGGTCCGCCCCGGCGACGTCGTCACCGTCGAGATCACCTACGCCGCCCCGCACCACCTTCTCGCCGAGGGGGCCGTTCTCGACGTACGCCGCACGCGCGCGGGCGACGCCTGGGAGAAGCGGAACGCGGCCGAGGCGGCGAAGCCGGCGGGCGTGATGCTGGGCCTGCCGAAGATCGGGGCCCCGGAGCCGCTGCCGGCGGCCACGGGGAGTGGCTGCGGCTGCGACTGAGTCCCGCGGCGCAACCTCACCGACGTGCTGATCGAGGACTGACACCCGGTCGTCCTGCGGCGTTACCCTGCCGATCATGCTTGTCGCCGCCGCCGTCTGCCCCTGTCCGCCCCTGCTCGTGCCCGAGGTGGCCGCGGGGGCGGCGCCCGAGTTGGACGCCGCGCGGGACGCGTGTGCGGATGCGCTCGGTGTGCTCGCGGCCGCCTGTCCCGACCGGCTGGTGGTCGTGGGCCCCGCAGAGGAGGGCGGGTCGTACGAGGAGGGCGCGCGCGGCTCGTTCCGGGGGTTCGGGGTGGATCTCGACGTCCGCCTGGGCCGCGGCGGTACGAGGGCCCCGGACGCGCCGTCTGCCGCACCCGCGCTGCCCGCCTCCCTCGCCGTGGCCGCCTGGCTGCTGGACCACACCGACTGGGCCGACGCTCCCGTACGGGGTCTCGGCGTGGGGGAACTCCTCGCCGCCGAGCGGTGTATCCAACTCGGAAGGGACATCGCCGGATCCGCCGAGCGCGTGGCCCTGCTCGTGATGGGAGACGCCAGCGCATGCCGCACCCTCAAGGCCCCGGGCTACCTGGACGACCGCGCGGCCGACTTCGACGCGGGGATCGCCCGGGCGCTCGGTACCGCGGACATCGCCGCCCTCAAGGCGCTCGACGCGGGGCTGGCCCAGGAACTCAAGGCCTCCGGGCGCGCCCCCTGGCAGGTCCTCGCAGGTGCCGCCGAGCACGTCGGCCTGGGCGGCACCCTGCTGTACGACGAAGCGCCGTACGGGGTGGGGTACCTGGTGGCGGCCTGGTCGTAGCCACGGTCGCACGCGCCGAACGCCCTGGGGAATCCCGCACAGGACACGGCTCGCGGCACCTCGCACCGATACGGCGGACGGCCGGGAGGCTCATGCACTCCGCGGCCGTCCGTCGATGTGAGGGGGTTCAGGAAGTCGGGGGCGGCGGTGCCGCCTCGCCGGGCGGAGGCGGAGGCGGAGGCGGGGGCGTGGGGCCGCCGCCCTCGGCGTCCTTGTGCGCGAGTCGGTCCATGGCGTGCTTGGCCCTGCCCGTGCCCGACTGGATCTTTTCGCTGTACTTCCCCTTGGTCCTCTTGTCGACCGCATGCGCGGCCTTGTCGAGACCGTGCTGGATCTTCTCCTCGTGCTTCTGCGCGAGGTGCGAGACCTTTTCCTTGGCAGGGGAGAGTTTGGATTTCAAATTATCCCTAAGACCCATGGTTCACCTTCCCGCGCGGGTCATTCACTTACGGGCGCCCTCGCCGGCCTGCTCGGCGGTCTGCTGCTTGGGGATCTCCACCTCGTCCGCCGCACCGGTCTCGTCGTCCCCGGCTTCGGGCTCGGTCGCCCCGTCCGCCGCGTCGGTCTCGACCGCGGAGGCCTCGGGCCCGGCCTCGTCCTCGGCCTTGTCAGTCTTGCCGGCCCCTTCCGCCTCGGTCTCGGCGGCCGTCGCGGTGGTCGGCTCGGTGGCCTCGTCCGCGTCCTTCGCCTTTCGTCGGAACAATGAAAAAACGCCCATATCGACCTCAATGCTACTCATGCGGGTTAATTACCGCGCTTCCCGGAGCGTCCGATTGCGTCAGCCGGGTCACCGGCACTCGAAATCGGCGCTTCGAACTCGCAACAGCAACGACCCCGATCGCGTAGCGTCACGTAGCTCGTTCGAGAAGAGGTCCCGACATTTGCGAGACTGGGGCGGTGAGTAGCGCAGTTCCCGCCCCGCGGGTCATCGCCGTCGTCGGGCCGACCGCGGCGGGCAAGTCCGATCTCGGTGTCTTCCTGGCCCAGCGGCTCGGCGGCGAAGTCGTCAACGCCGATTCCATGCAGCTCTACCGGGGGATGGACATCGGCACCGCCAAGCTGACCCCCGAGGAGCGCGCCGGAGTCCCACACCACCTCCTGGACATCTGGGACGTCACGGTCGCCGCCAGCGTCGCCGAGTACCAGCGGCTCGCCAGGGCGCGCATCGACGCCCTGCTCGCCGAGGGCCGCTGGCCGATCCTGGTGGGCGGCTCCGGGCTGTACGTGCGCGGGGCCGTCGACAACCTGGAGTTCCCCGGCACCGACCCCGAGGTCCGGGCCCGGCTGGAGGAGGAGCTCACGCTGCGTGGCTCCGGCGCCCTGCACGCCCGGCTCGCCGCCGCCGACCCCGAGGCGGCCCAGGCGATCCTGCCCAGCAACGGCCGCCGGATCGTCCGAGCCCTCGAAGTGATCGAGATCACCGGCCGGCCCTTCACGGCCAACCTCCCGGGGCATGACTCGGTCTACGACACCGTCCAGATCGGCGTCGATGTGACGCGCCCCGAGCTCGACGAGCGCATCGCGCGCCGGGTCGACCGCATGTGGGAGGCCGGGCTGGTCGAGGAAGTGCGCGCACTGGAGGCGCAGGGGTTGCGTGAGGGGCGTACGGCATCACGCGCGCTTGGCTACCAGCAGGTCCTCGCGGCGCTCTCCGGGCAGTGCACCATGGACGAGGCCCTGGCCGAGACCGTACGTGCCACCAAGCGCTTCGCGCGCCGTCAGGATTCATGGTTCAGGCGCGACCCCAGGGTGCATTGGCTCAAGGGGGGAGTCGCGGACCTGACAGAACTCCCGCAGCTCGCGCTGGCGTTGGTCGAACGACCGGTTACAGCCTGATCACGTCATGGCATCGGGTCGCTCCGGCGGTCATCCGGGCCTGCGGGGGCGTGCCATCATCGAGCTTCGATCGACCAAGTGGAGTCCGAGTTGGGAGGGCGCGTGGCGATGGAGGCCGGCCCTCGCGACACCGCACAAGGCGCGGAGCACGGTGCCGCGGAGGACGGGGAACAGCTGGTTACCGAGGGGTACGCACTGGACTCCGACGGCGAACCGCTGAGCCCGGACGGGCCCGACGACCAAGCTCCGGACGGCGTGAGCGACGACGGACCGGAACCGGACGAGATGTCCGCACCGGAGGTCGAGGTCGAACTGCGCCCGCAGCGCAGACTGCGTCTGTGGCAGCTCGCTCCCATCGTGGGCCTCGCCGCGGTCGGCTCCCTGATGTTCGCCTTCCCGCTCGCCTTCGAGTTCGGTGACGGCGGCGCCGTGGTCGCCATGCTCGGCCTGCTGATCTGCTCCACCGCGGCCGGCTGGGGCATGATGGCCGCCCGCAAGGTCGGCTACACATGGCCCGGCCTGCCCCAGCGGGGCTCCGGCCGCCGCCCCGACTGGCGAGTCGTGCTGGCCTACGCCCTGGTGGTCGCCGCGGTGGCCGTACTGGCCGTGTGGCGGGTGGCCCGGCTCCGCTGAGGCCCGGGCCGGCGACGCTCCTCCGGGTGCGCTGCGCAGCCGCCGGCCGGCGAGGGCTGGTCACGGTGGCGACACGGTGTCGTAGCCAGCCCGTACGATCGAGGAATGAGCACGCGGATCGCCTTCCTCAAGGGTCACGGGACTGAGAACGACTTCGTGATCGTCCCGGACCCCGAGAACGTCATCGACCTGTCCCCGGCCGCCGTCGCCGCCCTGTGCGACCGGCGCGCGGGCATCGGAGGCGACGGCGTGCTGCACGTCGTGCGCTCGGCCGCGCACCCCGAGGCCAAGGAGATGGCGGCCGAGGCGGAGTGGTTCATGGACTACCGCAACGGCGACGGATCGATCGCGGAGATGTGCGGAAACGGCGTCCGGGTCTTCGCCCGCTACCTCCAGCACGCCGGCCATGTCACCGAGGGCGACCTCGCCGTCGCCACGCGCGGGGGCGTGAAGACCGTCCACATCGCGAAGACCGCATCCACCAGCGGCTCCGGCACGGGCGACATCACCGTCGGCATGGGCAAGGCGAGATTCCCCGGAGGGGACGTCACCGTGAGCGTCGGCGAGCGGAGCTGGCCCGCGCACAACGTGAACATGGGCAACCCGCACGCGGTCGCCTTCGTCGACGACCTGGCCGACGCCGGTGATCTGTACTCGGCGCCGCCCTTCAGCCCCGCCTCCGCCTACCCGGACGGGGTCAACGTCGAGTTCGTCGTCGACCGGGGCCCCCGCCATGTCGCGATGCGGGTCCATGAGCGCGGCTCGGGGGAGACCCGCTCCTGCGGCACGGGCGCGTGCGCCGTCGCCGTGGCCACCGCCCGCCGCGACGGCGCCGACCCGGCCGAGACGGGCACCCCGGCCGTCTACACCGTCGATGTGCCCGGCGGGACCCTGGTGATCACCGAGCGGTCCGACGGCGAGATCGAGATGACCGGTCCCGCGGTGATCGTCGCCGAGGGCGAGATCGACCTCAAGTGGCTGGAAAGCGTGGCCCGTTGAGGCCCTGTCAGGCTTGAGATGGCGGTATGCGTAGCCGGGATGCCATCAACATCCAAGCCTGTGAGGCATTCAGGGGTTCGAATCAACGGAACACTCCACAATGGGGTGGCTTGAAATCGTAAACGCCAGAACCTTCGCTCGAATGGGTGATCCGTTTCACGCTCGGCGAGAGGCGGTCGGACGGGCGTGGTGGGCTCGGTAGCATCAAGCACCGGCACGGACGGGGGAACGACACGAACCCCGAGCCGCCGCACGCCCTGGGGCACCCGTCCGCCGGTCCACGCAGCCGGAGGTGCCCATGAGCGCGGAGGCCACGAACCCCGCCGTATCGCCCGCCCCTGCGCCGCCACCAGCGCACCGCAGGAAGGGCCGACCTCGTATCGACCTGCGCCGCCTGGGACGCGCCGCACTCCTGGGCCCGACGACCCGCGACCGGTTGCCCGACGCGATCAGCCATGTCGTCGAGGCCCACCGTGCCCACCACCCCGACGCCGACCTGGATCCGCTGCGCCGGGCGTACCTCCTCGCGGAGTCCTCGCACCGCGGCCAGATGCGCAAGAGCGGCGAGCCGTACATCACCCACCCGCTCGCCGTCACCCTGATCCTCGCCGAACTCGGCGCGGAGACCACGACCCTGACGGCCTCTCTGCTCCATGACACTGTCGAGGACACCGACGTCACGCTCGATCAGGTGCGCGAGCAGTTCGGCGAGGAAGTGCGCTATCTCGTCGACGGCGTCACCAAGTTGGAGAAGGTCGACTACGGGGCCGCCGCCGAGCCCGAGACCTTCCGCAAGATGCTCGTCGCCACCGGCAACGACGTCCGCGTGATGTCGATCAAACTCGCCGACCGGCTGCACAACATGCGCACCCTCGGTGTGATGCGCCCCGAGAAGCAGGAACGCATCGCCAAGGTCACCAGGGACGTCCTCATCCCGCTCGCCGAACGGCTCGGCGTCCAGGCGCTCAAGACCGAACTGGAGGACCTCGTCTTCGCGATCCTCCACCCCGAGGAGTACGAGCACACACGCGAGCTCATCGTCGACAACGCCGCCCAGGAGAACGACCCGCTCGCCGAGATCGCCGAAGAGGTGCGCGGAGTCCTGCGCGAGGCCGGCATCCAGGCCGAAGTCCTCATCCGGCCACGGCACTTCGTCTCCCTGCACCGGGTCTCCCGAAAACGCGGGCAGCTGCGCGGGACCGACTTCGGCCGCCTCCTGGTGCTCGTCAACGAGGACGCCGACTGCTACGCGGTCCTCGGCGAGCTGCACACCTGTCTGACGCCGGTGGTCTCGGAGTTCAAGGACTTCATCGCCGTACCGAAGTTCAACCTGTACCAGTCGCTGCACACGGCCGTCGCCCGCGTGGACGGACAGGTCGCCGAAGTCCTCATCCGTACGCACCAGATGCACAAGGTCGCCGAGGCCGGCGTCGTCGCGCTGGGCAATCCGTACGCTCCTCCTTCGGAGGAGCAGACCGACGGCCGGCGGACCGACGCGGAGCGGGCCGTGGACGACGTGGAGCGCGCCGACCCCACGCGGCCCGGCTGGCTCTCCCGGCTGCTCGAATGGCAGGAGGCCGCGCCGGACGCCGACATGTTCTGGTCGACCCTGCGCGAGGATCTCGCCCAGGACCGCGAGATCACCGTGTTCCGGCCCGACGGGGGAGCGTTGGGGCTTCCCGAGGGCGCCAGTTGTGTGGACGCCGCGTACGCGCAGTACGGCGAGGACGCGCACGCCTGTATCGGCGCCCGCGTCAACGGCCGCCTGGCGACTCTGAGCACGGTCCTGCGGGACGGCGACACCGTCCAGCTCCTCATGGGCCAGGACCCGGCCTCGGAGCCTTCCAGAGAGTGGCTGGAGCACGCCCACACACCCGCCGCGCGCATCGCCATCCAGCGCTGGCTCGCCACCCACCCCCAGCCCACCGCCGACGAGCAGGAGGCCCTCGACGGCGAACGCCGGGACGAGGCACCGGCCCCCCGCCCCGCCCCCGACGAGCCCGCCGCCGCACCCGGCGCCACCAGCGCCGTGGTCGTCGTCGGCCGGCCCGAGGCGAACGCCCGTCTCGCCGGCTGCTGTACGCCCGTACCGCCCGACGAGGTCATCGGGTTCGCCGTCCGCGGGGGGGTGGTGACCGTGCACCGCGTCGAGTGCGCCGCCGTGGCGCGAATGAAGGGCCTGGGGCGCGCGGCGGTCGACGTGAGCTGGGGGGACACCACCGAGTGCCGGGTCACGCTCGTTGCCGAATCCTTCCAGCGACCCCACCTCCTCGCCGACCTCACCGAAGCCATCGCCTTGGAGGGCGTCGCCATCGTCTCCGCCACCGTCGAACCCCCCGCCCAGCAGCACGTCCGCCACACGTACACGCTGCAACTCCCGGACGCGGCCCACCTCCCGAGCCTCATGCGCGCCATGCGCAACGTGCCCGGCGTGTACGACGTCGGACGCGCCCAGCACCAGGCGGCGACCGCGTCACGGTGAGTCCAGTGGGCGGCGCCCGGTGGTCCCCGTTCGAGTGGGCCCGCCGCGCGTCGTCGGCGCGCGGCGGAGGCGCGCTGGTAGCGGTGATCCATGCCGCTCACCCCATACACCAGGACTCGCCGCACGTTCCTCGCGCCACGCCTCGGACCCCGCCGTACGCCGCCCGAACCGGGCGCCAGAACCCGTCGCACCAAGGTGGCGTTGCTCGCCTCCGCCGTCTCCGTCTGCCTGATCGCCGCGAGCGCGCCCTCGCCCGCCGTACCCCTCGGCATCGGTGACCGGCTCTTCCCGCACCTCGGCAACCCGGGGTACGACGTGCAGTCGTACGACCTCGCCTTCACGTACACCGGCAGCAACCGTGAGCCGCTCACGGCCGTCACCACGATCGACGCCCGGACGACCTCCCGGCTCGAACTGGTCAATCTTGACTTCACCCACGGGAAGGCGTACTCGGTCGAGGTCGACGGAGCGCCCGCCGCCTTCACCGGCGCGGGCGAGGACCTGGTGATCACACCCCGGGAACCGCTCCCCGCGGCCGGCCGGGTGCGCATCACCGTGCGGCACACCAGCGACCCCGTGTACACGGGCGACGAGGAGGGCGGCTGGCTGCGCACCGCCGACGGGCTGGCCATGGCCAATCAGGCCGACGCCGCGCACGTGGTGTTCCCCTGCAACGACCACCCCTCCGACAAGGCGATGTTCACCGTCCGCGTCACCGTGCCCGACGGTTACACGGCCGTCTCCAACGGTCTGGCCGTCGGCAAGGACAGCGCCCGCGGGGCCACCACCTGGACGTATCGCACCGAGCACCCCATGGCCACCGAACTCGCCCAGGTCTCCATCGGCCGCTCCGCGGTGCTGCACCGGGCCGGGCCGAACGGTCTGCCCGTCCGTGACGTCGTCCCCACGAAGGACCGCGAGAGGCTCGAACCGTGGCTGAGGAAGACACCGGCCCAGATCGAGTGGATGGAGGAGAAGGTCGGACGCTACCCCTTCGAGACGTACGGAGTGCTGATCGCCGAGGCGCAGACCGGCTTCGAACTGGAGACGCAGACCCTCTCTCTCTTCGAGAGAGACCTGTTCGCGCACTCCGAGTACCCGAAGTGGTACATCGAGTCGCTCATGGTGCATGAGCTGGCACACCAGTGGTTCGGCAACAGCGTCAGCCCTCGCACATGGTCCGACCTGTGGCTGAACGAGGGCCACGCCACCTGGTACGAGGCCCTGTACGCGGAGGAGACCGCCGGGCGGCCCATGGCGGAGCGCATGAAGGCCGCCTACGGTTCCTCCGACGGCTGGCGCGCCACCGGGGGACCCCTGGCGGCACCGAAGAAGCCCAAGGACGGCCAGAAGATCGGCATCTTCCGGGCCAACGTCTACGACGGTGCCGCGCTTTTCCTGTACGCCCTGCGCCAGGAGATCGGCCGCTCCGCCTTCGAGCGGTTGCAGCGGGCCTGGGTGTACCTCCACCGTGACGGCGTCGCCTCGACCGCCGACTTCCAGCAGCTCGCCTCCACGATCGCCGGACGCGACCTTGCTGTCTTCTTCCACGCCTGGCTGTACGGGGAGAAGACGCCGCCCATGCCGGGGCACCCGGACTGGAAGTCGGCCCCGGCCCCGGCCCCGGCGCAGGCATCGGTGAAGCGGTAGGTGGTACTCGGCGGGTGGTAGGCGGGTTCACCCGGTGTGCGGGCGGGAAATAACCCGCGTGACGAGACGGGGCGTGCCGTGCGACCATCTTCGAGTCGGCGGCGCGGCCCACACCCGACCTGGTGGGGTCCGGTCCTCCAGGGGCAAGATCTCCCCCAGGGGCAGGATCAGGGTCGGCCGAGGCCCGTTCGGGGAATCTCCCGGACGGCCCGGGCGTTGTCGCCAGTGACGGATCTCGATCCGTTGTCTCTCCGGTATCCCCTTCGACGTAAGGATCCAATGACCTCCTCTTCATCCCCTTCCCAGGCCGCACAGCGCGCCTTCGCGCAGAACAACACCGAAGGTCTTCGGGCCGATGCCCTGATGGAAGAGGACGTCGCCTGGAGCTTCGAGATCGACGGCGAGCGGGACGGCGACCAGTTCGACCGCTCCGACCGTGCGGCCCTGCGCCGAGTCGCGGGCCTCTCCACCGAGCTGGAGGACGTCACCGAGGTCGAGTACCGCCAGCTCCGCCTGGAGCGCGTCGTACTCGTCGGGGTCTGGACCTCGGGCACGGTACGGGACGCGGAGAACTCGCTGGCCGAGCTGGCCGCTCTCGCCGAGACCGCGGGCGCGCTCGTGCTCGACGGCGTGATCCAGCGCCGCGACAAGCCGGACGCGGCGACGTACATCGGCTCCGGCAAGGCCGACGAGCTGCGCGACATCGTGCTCGAAACGGGCGCGGACACCGTCATCTGCGACGGTGAGCTCAGCCCGGGCCAGCTCATCCACCTCGAAGACGTCGTCAAGGTCAAGGTCATCGACCGTACGGCCCTGATCCTCGACATCTTCGCCCAGCACGCCAAGTCCCGGGAGGGCAAGGCACAGGTCGCGCTCGCGCAGATGCAGTACATGCTGCCGCGACTGCGAGGCTGGGGTCAGTCGCTGTCCCGGCAGATGGGCGGCGGCAAGGGCGGCGGCCTCGCCACCCGTGGTCCCGGTGAGACCAAGATCGAGACGGACCGGCGTCGGATCCGCGAGAAGATGGCGAAGATGCGCCGGGAGATCGCGGAGATGAAGACCGGCCGCGAGATCAAGCGCCAGGAGCGTCGGCGCAACAAGGTGCCCTCGGTCGCCATCGCGGGCTACACCAACGCCGGCAAGTCCTCCTTGCTCAACCGCCTCACGGGCGCGGGCGTGCTGGTCGAGAACGCCCTGTTCGCCACCCTCGACCCGACCGTGCGCCGGGCCGAGAGCCCGAGCGGACTGCTGTACACGCTGGCCGACACGGTCGGCTTCGTCCGGCATCTGCCGCACCACCTGGTCGAGGCGTTCCGCTCCACGATGGAGGAGGTCGGCGAGTCCGACCTGATCCTGCACGTGGTCGACGGCTCGCACCCGAACCCGGAGGAGCAGCTGGCCGCCGTACGCGAGGTGATCAGGGACGTCGGCGCCACCGACGTACCCGAGATCGTCGTGATCAACAAGGCGGACGCGGCCGACCCGCTGGTCCTCCAACGGCTGCTGCGGAACGAGAAGCGCTCCATCGCGGTCTCGGCCCGCACCGGCCAGGGCATCGACGAGCTGCTCGCTCTCGTCGACAGCGAACTGCCACGCCCCTCGGTGGAGATCGAGGCGCTCGTGCCCTACACCCACGGCAAGCTCGTCGCCCGCACCCACACCGAGGGTGAGGTGATCTCCGAGGAGCACACCCCGGAGGGCACCCTGCTCAAGGCCCGGGTGCACGAGGAACTGGCCGCGGACCTGGCACCGTACGTTCCGGCCGCGACGGGCTGACGCGCGAGGGCGTTCGGCGGCTGGCTCGCTGCCTGGCTGTCCGATCCGCCGTGCGTCCCGCGTAGCGACCACTGAGCCGCCGCTGTACGTATCCGAAGGCCCGCCCCTCCGCCGAGGGGCGGGCCTTCGGTCTGTTACAGCGGCGGCTCAGTGGTCGCTACGCGGGACGCACGGCGGATC
>NZ_AEJC01000159.1 GCF_000317595.1 Streptomyces ipomoeae 91-03
CCGCCCCTACCCTCCCCCACTCTCGGCTCCGCTCGAGCGGGGGACCCCCATCATCCCCAGGGGCTGCGCCCCTACGACCCCGTTTGGGGCTGCGGCCCTTTCAGGGACGAGCCTGCCTTGGTCATGCGTTGGTCATGCGTTCTGCCAGGGCCGCCAAGTGGTCGGGGGTGTCGTCCAGGAGTAGGAGCAGGGCCGGGGGGTTGGCGGGGCGGCCGGTTACGCCGGTGAGGATGTCCAGGAGGGGGGAGAGCTGGCGTGGGGGCTCGTCGGCCAGGAGGTGGGCGGCGTCACGGATGACGACCGTCAGGGGCGCGGACCTGGTCACCGCGAACATGCAGTCCTCGAACGAGTCCCAGTTGTGCATGAAGTAGCCGGGGAAGCCCAGGGCTTTCGACCACTCCGCGAACACATCGAGCGTCGTACGACACCGGCTGCCGAGTATGTCCACGGCCGCCGGGGAGGGCGCCTCCGCCGCGCTCCAACGCCGTATCCACCACAGGGGCTCATTCATCTCACTCACGCCCCCAGAGAAACCCGCGATTGTCACAACGACTCAGCAGCCACATAACAGCCACCGATCAGCGACAGCTCCGACAAGGGGCGCGGGGCTGTGTCACTATGCGGCTCCGCCGCGATGGGGGAGTGACCAGCCACAACGCACGCGCACCCGACAACGACAGCCGAACCCCCACGCCGCCCCCACCCCACCCGGCGGAGCGAGATGGCAGGCTTGGAGACATGCGTCCTCTCCCCCCGATCCTCGCCGCCCTCCTCCTCGGTCTGCTGTCGGTCACGCCGGCGTTCGCCGATGACGACGGGTTCGCCATGAAGGACACGAGGATCACCGAGTCGAGCGGTCTGGCCGCCTCGCGGCAGCACCCGGGGGTCTACTGGACCCACAACGACAGTGACGACGGGGCGTTCCTGTACGCCGTGGACAGCAAGACGGGCGAGACGGTCGCGACGATCACCATGACCGGCGTCGGCACCCCGCGTGACGTCGAGGCGATCTCCATCGGCCCGGACAACCACCTCTACGTCGGCGACATCGGCGACAACCTCGGCGGGACATGGGCGTACGTCTGGATCTATGAGCTTCCGGAGCCGAAGGAGCTGAAGGACCAGACGATCAAGGCCACGCAGTACGTCGTGAAGTACGAGGACGGCGCCCGGGACGCGGAGGCGCTGATGGTGCATCCGAAGACGGGACGGGTGTACATCGCCGACAAGAACGACCAGGGCGGTTCCCTGTACGAGGGACCCGCCGAGCTCTCCGCCTCCGGCACGAACGTCTTCAAGAAGATCGCCTCCGTCCCGGACCTGGAGGTCACCGACGGCGCGTTCTCCCCCGACGGCAAGCAGCTCGCCCTGCGCGCGTACTTCGGCGGCATCCTCTACGACTGGAACGGCGGCAAGATCAAGCGCGCCGAACGGCTCAGCGTGCCGCTCCAACGGCAGGGCGAGTCCCTGACCTTCACCACCGACGGCTCCAAGATCATGTACGGCAGTGAGGGCGAGGGCAGCTCGGTCGTGGCCCGCGACGTACCGGGCGGCGGTTCGGGAAACGGGAGCTCCGGTTCCTCCTCGGGCGACAGCGGCTCGACTTCCGCACAGGGCGACGGGGGCGAGACCGGCTCCGGCCTCAAGGTGGGCGCCCTCGCACTCGCCGGGGCCATCGTCGTCGCATGGGGCTTCAAGCGGGCACGACGACGACCGTCGTAAGGCCGCCCGCAGGCGCTGGTACCGCCACGCGGCGCGTCACCGCAACGCCCTACGAGTCGCCCGCCTCCCCAACAGAGGCCCTGTCAACAGCCTGACCCCGACAACGAGGCCCCGCCCCGACAGTCAACCACCGGCTGCCGGGGCAGCCGCGCACCGCCGCTTTCGCCACACGCAACCGCGGGCAGCCGTGCCGCTGGGCCGGCTGCCCATCCATCCACCCACCCACCCGTCATAGCTGCGGGCAATCGTGCCGCTGGGGCGGCACGGGTGGGCGCAGCGGCAACCCTGCTCGCGCCGGCAAGCGAGACCCACCCCCGCCCGACACCAACCCCGCGGCACTTGTCACCCCGGGACGCCCCCATCCCGCCCAGCACCAACCCCGCCGCACTTGTCACCCCGGGACGCCCCCGCCGCCCCCTCACCCCGCCGAGCGACAAACACCTCCAGCCCATCCAACATCCGCTGCAACCCGAACTCGAAGTGATCGAAGTCCGACGAGAACGCGTCCTCGGAGAGCCCGGCGAGCACCGGATACCGACCGGAGGCCATGACCTTCTCGAAGACGGGCATATGGGCCTGCCAGAACTCCGCGTCGGTCAGCCCCGTCCGCCGCTCCGCCTCCTCCTGATACAGCTGAGTCCGCGCGGCCCCCACCACATACCCGTCGACCATGACGATCGCCGACACCAGCTCCGGATCGCTCAGCCCCATGGACTTGATCCGGGAGAGCATCTTCTCCATGCCGTCGAGCGCGCTCGGCCCGAGGATCGGCCGGGACTGGTTGACCTGGAGCAGCCAGGGATGCCGCTGGTAGAGCGCGAGGGTCGCACGCCCCAGCGCCTCGAGTGCCGCGCGCCACCCCCCGTCCCCGAAGTCCGCCGGATCCTCGGAGGGCCGCTGCACCCGGTCCAGCATCAGATCGAGCAGCTCGGCCTTGCCGGGGACATAGCGGTACAGGGACATGGTCCCGGTCCCGAGCTCGGTGGCGACGCGGCGCATGGACACCGCCTCCAGCCCCTCCGCGTCCGCGACCAGGATCGCCGCCTCCACGATCCGGTCCAGCGTCAGCCCCGGCTTCGGCCCCCGACTCGGCCGCCGCCCGGTGTCCCACAGCAGTTCGAGCGTACGGACGATGTCACCGCTGCCACTGGTCTCCGTACCACCACCGGAAACTCCACCGGCACCGCCGCCCGTACCGTCACCAGCGCGACCGCCCGTACCGCTCTCGCCCCTTGTCATGCGCCGATTTTAGGTCCCCCGCGAAAAACTGAGTACGTCGTACGCGCAATCGGGTACGGTGTACCCAATTCAAGAGAAGGGGGACTCATGAGTGACGGAACCGGCGACGGCTACGCGGTCCGGGCGGAGGGCCTGGAGAAGCGGTACGGCGAGAAGCGCGCACTCGACGGCTTCGACCTGACCGTCCGCGAGGGCACGGTCCACGGCCTCCTCGGCCCGAACGGCGCGGGCAAGACCACCGCCGTACGCATCCTCTCCACGCTCGTACGACTCGACGGCGGCCGGGCGACGGTCGCCGGCCTGGACGTGGCGCGGCACCCGCGCGGGGTCCGGGCCAGGATCGGCCTGACCGGCCAGTACGCGGCGGTGGACGAGGTGTTGACGGGACGGCAGAACCTGGAGATGTTCGGCAGGCTGTTCCACCTCGGCGGCAAGCGGGCCAAGCGGCGCGCCGTCGAACTCCTCGACCAGTTCGACCTCACCGACGCCGCCGACAAGGGCGTCGGTGGCTACAGCGGCAGCATGCGGCGCCGCCTCGACCTCGCCGCCTCGATGATCCTCGCCCCGGCCGTCCTCTTCCTCGACGAGCCGACGACGGGCCTGGACCCCCGTAGCCGCGGCGAAGTCTGGGAGTCCGTACGGGCGTTGGTGGCGAGCGGCACGACCGTACTGCTCACCACGCAGTATCTGGAGGAGGCCGACCGCCTCGCCTCCCGCATCACCGTCATCGACCAGGGCCGGGCCATCGCGGACGACACCCCCGACGGTCTGAAGAACACGGTCGGCGGCGACCGCGTCGAGGTCGTCGTCACCGAACGCGCCGACATCCCGCGCGCCGTGAAGATCGTCGCCCGCGTGGCCGACGGCGAACCGGAGTCCGACGACACGGAACTGCGCGTGCACGCCCCGGTGGCCGACCGGGTGACCGCCCTCACCGAGGTGGCCCGCACCCTCCAGGACGAGGGCATCCCGGTGGAGGACATCGGCCTGCGCCGACCGAGCCTGGACGACGTCTTCCTGCGCCTGACCGGCCACCGCACCGAGAAGGAGACCGCCGCATGAGCACCGTGGAGATCGACGCGACCGGCCGGGGCGGCGACGCGACCGGCCGGGACGGTGATCCGACCGTCCCGGACACCCACGGCCGTACGTACTGGCTGCTCGCCGACTGCTGGAACATCGTCCGCCGCGGCCTCACCCACTACCAGCGCCAACCGGTCAACATCGCCTGGCAGCTGGGCTTCCCGATCCTCTCCGTCCTCCTCTACGGCTATGTCTTCGGCAGCGCCATGCAGGTGCCCGGCGGCGGGGACTACCGGGACTTCCTGATGCCGGGGATGTTCGTGATGACGATGGCGTTCGGCTTCATCAACACGGCCACCGTCGTCGTCTACGACTCCACCAAGGGCGTCATCGACCGTTTCCGCTCCATGCCGATGGCACCGTCGGCGGTGGTCGCCGGACGCGGGGTCACCGATCTGCTGGTCGCCTGCGCCGAGTTGGCCATCATGATGCTGACGGCCTTCGCGATGGGCTGGCGCCCCGACGGCGGCCTCGGCTTCCTCGCCGCCTTCGGCCTCCTCCTCTGGCTCCGCTTCGCCCTGATCTGGATCGGCGTCTGGCTGGGCCTCCTGGTCCCCAACCCGGAGGCGGCGGGCGGCCTCTTCGCGGTCGCCTTCCCGCTGACCATGATCTCCAGCATCTTCGTCGCACCCCAGCTGATGCCGGACTGGCTGGGCTGGGTGGCCGCCTGGAACCCCATCTCCTCCACGGCCGCGGCGACCCGCGACCTGTTCGGCACACCGGTCGGCGGCGGCGACTCCTGGGTCGAACAGCACGCCCTGCTGATGGCCGGGGTGTGGCCGGTGGTGCTGACGCTGGTGTTTCTGCCGCTGGCGGTGCGGAGGTTCCAGAGGCTGAGCCGGTGACGTAGGCCGCCGTGGGCCTTCGAGCCGTCGTACTCCGTCCGGCCACGGAAACCGGGCGGAGTACGGGCCGTGGACCCCGCGCGAGAGGCGTCCGGTGTACCAGGTGACGCCGGACGCCTTGACGTGTCCATGTGACCTGCTTCCATGGGAGGTGCGGGCGGGTGGGAGCGCTCCCACCCCGTTCCGGGCCCGCGCCTCTCCCCCACTCCCGGGGTCCCCACGATCCCTCCCGAGAGGAAGCAGCGACATGTTCCGCAGCTTGCGAAGAGCGCTGTGCGCGGTGGCGGCGGCGCTCCTGTTACCGCTGGCGGCGACCCAGACGACCGCCCACGCGGCGGAGGCCGCACCCGGCGCCGGCTACTGGCACACCAGCGGCCGGCAGATCCTGGACGAGGCCGGGCAGCCGGTCCGTATCGCCGGGATCAACTGGTTCGGCTTCGAGACGACCAACCGCGTACCCCACGGCCTGTGGACCCGCGACTACAAGAGCATGATCGACCAGATGAAGTCGCTCGGCTACAACACGATCCGCATGCCGTTCAGCGACGACATCCTCAAGCCCGGCGCCACCCCCGACAGCATCAACTTCTCCGACGGCAAGAACGCCGACCTGCAGGGCCTGAACTCCCTCCAGGTCCTGGACAAGATCGTCGCGTACGCCGGTCAGAGCGGCCTGAAGGTCATCCTGGACCGGCACCGCCCGGACGCGGCGGGCCAGTCGGCGCTCTGGTACACGTCGTCGGTCCCCGAGTCGACGTGGATCACCAACCTCAAGGCACTGGCGACCCGCTACAAGGGCAACCCGACCGTCATCGGCATCGACCTGCACAACGAGCCGCACGATCCGGCCTGTTGGGGATGCGGCGACACGACCAGGGACTGGCGCCTGGCCGCCCAGCGCGCGGGCAACGCGGTCCTGTCGGTCAACCCCGACCTGCTGATCCTCGTCGAGGGCGTCCAGTCGTTCAACGGCGTCTCGGGCTGGTGGGGCGGCAACCTGATGGGTGTGGCCCAGTACCCCGTGCAACTCGACGTCGCCAACCGCGTCGTCTACTCGGCCCACGACTACGCCACGAGCGTCGCCCAGCAGAGCTGGTTCAGCGATCCGACGTTCCCCGCCAACATGCCCGGCATCTGGGACAGGTACTGGGGCTACATCTTCAAACAGAACATCGCCCCCGTCTGGATCGGCGAGTTCGGTACGACCCTCCAGTCGACGATCGACCAGCGCTGGCTGTCGGCCCTGGTCACGTACCTGCGCTCGACCTCGACATACGGCTCCGACTCCTTCCACTGGACCTTCTGGTCCTGGAACCCCAACTCCGGCGACACCGGCGGCATCCTGAAGGACGACTGGCAGACGGTGGACACGGTCAAGGACGGCTACCTGGCGAGCATCAAGGCTCCCGGCTTCCCGGCGGGCGGGGGAGGCACCGATCCGGGCGACCCCGGTGACCCGGGAGACCCCGGAGGCGGGACCCCCGCCTGCGCCGCCACGTACACCGTGAGCAGCGACTGGGGCAGCGGCTTCAACGCCGAGGTGAAGGTGACCAACACCGGTACGAAGGCGATCAGTTCCTGGAAGGTCACCTGGACCTGGCCCGGCTCCCAACGGGTCACGAACATGTGGAACGCGACGTACACGCAGACCGGTTCGGCGGTGACCGCTGTGAATGCCGTCCACAACGGGTCGCTCGCCACGGGCGCCTCGGCGAGCTTCGGCTTCGGGGGCGCGCCCGGGGGTGGAGGTGTGCCGAGCGTGAGCTGCGCGGCGGCGTGACCATGGCGTGATCACGGCGTGAGATGGGGGCGCCCGGGTGCTCGCAGGGCGCCCTCATCGTCGGGGCTTGAGGGTGTGTCCCGTATTGATACAACTGCCCCTTTCTGTGGGCCGCTTGAGAGTAAGCAATGACTCGATTCGGTCAAGTCTTGGTCGAATAAGTACTTGTGTGGCGTGCTCTTCCGGAACCATGCGGCAAGGGCGCGTACCTCGCGGCCCTTGAACCCCCCTCACCGTTGCGAGAGAACTTCATGAGAAGAAGCGCAGCCGTGTTGTGCGGCGCCGGCGTCGTCCTGGCCGGGACGCTCACAGCCGCCCCCGCCAACGCCAGCGGGTCACCCGCCTCGAACACCGTCCAGGCAGCCGCCTCGAAGGTCACGTGGAAGAAGTGCGCCACGGACAACTACCCGACGCTCCAGTGCGCGTCGGTGAAGGTGCCGCTCAACTACGCGAGGCCGGGCGGTAAGAAGATCACGCTGGCGCTGTCCCGCGTACCGCACACCTCGAAGACGTACCAGGGCCCGCTGCTGGTCAACCCGGGTGGCCCCGGCGGCAGCGGTCTGACGCTGGCCGGATTCATCGCGTCCTCGCTGCCGAAGAAGGTGGCGGCGCAGTACGACGTCATCGGCTTCGACCCGCGCGGTGTGGGCAAGAGCAAGCCCGCCCTGGACTGCAAGCCGGGTTACTTCAACCCGGTGCGCCCGGACTCCGTGCCCAGCACGTCCGCGATCGAGAAGGTCAACGTCTCGCGCGCCAAGTCCTTCGCCAAGGCCTGCGGCACGAAGTACAAGGACGTCCTGCCGTACATCAACACGATCAGCGCCGTGAAGGACCTGGACTCGATCCGGAAGGCCCTCGGCGCGAAGAAGATCAACTACTTCGGATACTCGTACGGCACCTACTTCGGCGCGGTCTACGCCAAGCTGTACCCGCAGCGTGTGCGGCGTCTGGTGCTGGACTCGATAGTCGACCCGACGGGCGTCTGGTACGAGGACAACCTCGACCAGGACTACGCCTTCGACAAGCGCCACAAGGCGCTCATGAAGTGGATCGCCAAGTACGACTCCACCTACAAGCTCGGCACCGACCCGGCGAAGATCGAGGCCAAGTGGTACGCCATGCGGGCGGCCCTCGCCAAGAAGCCCGCGGGCGGCAAGGTGGGCGCCTCCGAGCTGGAGGACACCTTCATCCCGGGCGGCTACTACAACGGCTACTGGCCCTTCCTCGCCGAGGCGTTCGCGGCCTACGTGAACGACAAGAACGCCGACCCGCTGGTCGAGGCGTACGAGAACTTCGCGGCCGTCGACTCCGCCGGTGACAACGGCTACAGCATCTACACCTCGGTGCAGTGCCGTGACGCGTCCTGGCCCCGCGACTGGAAGAAGTGGACCAAGGACAACTGGGCGGTGTACAAGAAGGCGCCGTTCATGGCCTGGAACAACGCCTGGTACAACGCACCGTGCGCGTTCTGGCCCACCAAGTCGCTGAAGCCGGTGAACGTCGCCAACTCCAAGCTCCCGCCGGTGCTGCTGTTCCAGGCGACGGACGACGCGGCCACCCCGTACCAGGGCGGCCTCACCGTCCACAAGCTGCTCAAGAAGTCCAGCCTGGTCGTCGAGCAGGGCGGCGGCAACCACGGCATCACGCTGAGCGGCAACTCCTGCCTCGACAAGTACCTGGCCGCGTACCTCACCAACGGCAAGGTGCCCCACGGCAAGGGCAAGGTCGACGCCGTCTGCAAGAAGCTGCCCGACCCGAAGCCGCAGGCCGCGCAGCAGAAGTCGGCGCAGTCCACGCTGAGCACGGCACCGGGGGCCGCCGCGACGAGCGGTGAAACCCTGCACGGCATCCTCGGCTTCCGCGGCTGAGCGTGCCCGCCTGAGCATCACCCGTTCGAGGGGCGCCCGGTTCGCGGCCAAGACGGCAACCAGCCGCGCCCAGCAAGAAGAAGCCGAACGCAAACGGACCAAGTACGCCGACCAGGCCATCTCCGTCAAGTACAGCCTCCGCCACCTCCGCCGCGAGCTTCGCGAGGAGGGCGCCACCCCACCCCGTCTGCCCCCCGCGCTGGGCGACGTCGACCCACCCGATGAAGAACCCGACACCACCCCGGAGGAACGCGTTTGAAAGGC
>NZ_AEJC01000160.1 GCF_000317595.1 Streptomyces ipomoeae 91-03
AACGGCGCCATGTGTCACCGGACCCGCCGCGCCCCTGCCGAAGGCACCGCCACGAACACCCGCGGTGCTGTGAACCCGGCCGTCGCGAAGGCCTCCTCGACCGCCTTTGTCACCGTGTCCACCTCCGTCGAGTCCACGAGCACGATCGCCGAGCCGCCGAAGCCGCCGCCCGTCATACGGGCGCCCAGCGCGCCGGCCGATATCGCCGTGTCGACGACCAGGTCCAGTTCGGGACAGGAGATGCGGAAGTCGTCGCGCAAAGACGCATGTCCTTCCACCAGTACCGGGCCGATCGCACGCGTGTCGCCCGACTCCAGCAGGGCGACGATCTTCTCGACCCGCTGGTCCTCCGTCACCACGTGGCGGACCAGGCGGCGCACCTCCTCCTCGTCGCCCAACCTCTTCAGCGCGGCGTCCAGTTCGTCGTACGCCACGTCCCGCAGCGCGTCCACGCCCAGCAGGGCCGCGCCCTTCTCGCAGCCCGCGCGGCGCTTGCCGTACTCACCCTCGCTGTGGGAGTGCTTGACCTGGGTGTCGACGACGAGCAGCTGCATGCCCTCCGCCGCCAGGTCGAAGGGGATCTGCTTCTGGGAGAGGTCACGGGTGTCGAGGAAGAGGGCGTGGCCTGCCTCGCAGCATGCCGACGCCGTCTGGTCCATGATGCCCGTGGGGGCGCCCACGTAGACGTTCTCCGCTCGCTGGCACAGGCGGGCCAGCTGCCAGCCCTTCAGGCCGAGAGAGAAGAGATCGTTGAGCGCCAGCGCCACGACCACTTCCAGCGCCGCCGACGACGACAGGCCCGCGCCCGTCGGGACCGTCGACGCCAGGTGCACGTCCGCGCCGGTCACCTCGTGGCCGGCCTCGCGCAGGGCCCAGACCACGCCCGCCGGGTACGCCGTCCAGCCGCGGTCCGACTCGGGTGCCAGCCCGTCCAGCGACAGTTCCACGACGCCGCTCTCGACGTCCGACGAGTGCAGGCGCAGGACGCCGTCCTCACGTCGGGACACCGCCGCGACCGTGGTGTGCGGGAGGGCGAAGGGCATGACGAAGCCGTCGTTGTAGTCGGTGTGCTCGCCGATCAGGTTCACCCGACCCGGCGCCGCCCACACCCCCTCCGGCGCCGCCCCGTACAGCTCCTCGAACCGCTCGGCGACAGCGCCCGCTACGGCCTCGCTCATCCCCTGACCTGACCTTTCCGTACTTACCGAAACACCGGCCGGGCCGGCAGACGCCGACCACGCACCGGCCACACAACGGGCCCAGCCCTATCGCCCAACGGGCCCAGCCCTACCGGCCGGCGGCCCAGTCCTACCGGCCGGCGGCCCAGTCCCACAGCCCAGCGGGCCAGTCCCACCGCACAGCAGCCCCGCCGTCCGTAACGGCAGCCCCGCCGTCCGTACGACCGACAAAGCCGACTCGACGACCGGCAAGCCCGGTCGGCGAAGTCTTCCAACCTACCGCTGAGCGAATTCCCACGCGTCCGCGATGATCTCGGCGAGGTCCGCGCGGGACGGGTTCCAGCCGAGGCGGTCGCGGGCCGTCTGGGCGGAGGCCACCAGGACCGCCGGGTCGCCGCCGCGGCGGGGGGCCACGACCTCCGGGATCGGGTGGCCCGTCACCTGGCGGACGGTCTCGATGACCTCGCGGACGGAGAACCCGTTGCCGTTGCCCAGGTTGCAGATCAGGTGTTCGCCGGGCACCGCCGCGTCCAGCGCGAGGAGGTGGGCCTCGGCCAGGTCCGCGACATGGATGTAGTCGCGGATGCAGGTGCCGTCCGGGGTCGGATAGTCGTCGCCGAAGACCGAGATGGCGTCCCGCTTGCCCTGCGCCACCTGCAGCACCAGCGGGATCAGGTGGGACTCGGGGTCGTGGCGCTCGCCGCACGGGCCGTACGCGCCCGCCACGTTGAAGTAGCGCAGCGACACCGCGCCCAGGCCGTGGGCCGCCGCCTCACCCGTGATCATGTGGTCGACCGCGAGCTTGGACGCGCCGTAGGGGCTGGTGGGCTTGGTGGGGGCGGACTCGACGATCGGGGTCGTCTCCGGTTCGCCGTACGTCGCCGCCGTGGAGGAGAAGACCAGCTTCCGTACGCCCGCCTCGCGCATCGCCGCCAGCAGGGCCATCGTGCCGCCGACGTTGTTGTCCCAGTACTTCTCGGGCTTCACGACCGACTCGCCGACCTGCGAGAACGCGGCGAAGTGCAGTACGGCGTCGAACGACGGGTCCAGCCACTTGCCGGCGTCCCTGATGTCGTCCTCCACGAAAGTGGCACCCGCCGGTACGCCCTCGCGGAAGCCGGTCGAGAGGTTGTCGAGGACGACGACCTCGTGGCCCGCTTCCAGCAGATGCTGGGCGACCACGCTGCCGACGTAACCCGCACCGCCCGTGACCAGGTACTTACCGCTCATGAACTCGCTACCTCTCGCAGTCGCTCGGCCGCGCGCTCCGGCGGCACATCATTGATGAACACGTTCATGCCGGATTCGGAACCCGCGAGGAACTTCAGCTTGCCGGAGGTTCGGCGGATGGTGAAAAGCTCGAGGTGGAGTGCGAAGTCCTCACGGGCCACGCCCTCGAACTCGTCCAGGGCACCGAAGGGGGCCTGGTGCCAGGCCGCTATGTACGGCGTCGGCGGCTCACCCTCACCGAAGATCCGGTCGAAGCGCCTCAAGAGTTCCAGATAGACCTTGGGGAACTCTGTGCGCGCGTCCTCGTCGAGGGCGAGGAGGTCCGGCACCCGGTGGCGGGGGTAGAGGTGGATCTCGTACGGCCAGTGCGCCGCGTACGGCACGAAGGCGACCCAGTGCTCGGTCTCCAGGACCACCCGCTCGCCGGACAGTTCGCTCTCCAGTACGGCGTCGAAGAGGTTCTCCCCGCCGGTGGCGTCCTTGTGGGCCGCCAGTGAGCGCAACATCAGGGCGGTACGGGGGGTGGTGAAGGGGTACGCGTAGATCTGCCCATGGGGGTGGCCGAGGGTCACGCCGATCTCGGCGCCCCGGTTCTCGAAGCAGAACACCTGCTCGACGGAGGGGAGATGGGACAGCTCAGCGGTGCGGTCGGTCCAGGCGTCGAGGACCAGGCGGGCCTGCTCCTCGGTGAGGTCGGCGAAGGACGCGTTGTGGTCGGAGGTGAAGCAGACGACCTCGCAGCGGCCGGAGTCGCCGGCGAGCGACGGGAAGCGGTTCTCGAAGACGACGACGTCGTACGACGAGTCCGGGATCTCGCTGAGCCGGTCGCCCTCGGAGGGGCAGAGCGGGCACTCGTTCGCCGGGGGGTGGTAGGTGCGGCCCTGGCGGTGCGAGGCGATCGCGACCGAGTCGCCGAGCAGCGGGTCCCGGCGTACCTCCGAAGTGGTGACGGTGCGCTCCAGGGGCCGCTTGTCCACCGCGTCACGCACGGTGTCGTCGCGCAGGTCGTAGTAGATCAGCTCACGACCGTCGGCCAACCGGGTCGAGGTCTTCTTCACGCCGAGCTCTCCATTCGTACCGCTTCCAGCGATCAAGTTCTAGCGATCAAGCCAGCTTGTACCAAACAGAACCGAACACATCAAAGCACAATCTCCCACGGTCGTCACCATCACAACCAAACAAAGAACACCAAAGTGGAGTGAGCGCCGCATGCAGACCCCCAGCTACACGGCCGCCGCCGAGCTACGGCTCCCCAGCTACACGGCCGCCGAACTTCGGCTCCCCACCGACTGGCTCGACTACACGATCCTGGCGATCTACTTCGTCGTCGTCCTCGGCATCGGATTCGCCGCCCGGCGGTCGGTGAGGACGAGCCTCGACTTCTTCCTCTCCGGGCGCTCCCTGCCCGCCTGGGTGACGGGCCTCGCGTTCATCGCGGCCAATCTGGGCGCCACCGAGATCCTCGGGATGGCCGCCAACAGCGCGCAGTACGGCGTCTACACCACCCACTGGTACTGGATCGGCGCCATCCCCGCCATGGTCTTCCTCGGCCTGGTGATGATGCCGTTCTACTACGGCAGCAAGGTCCGGTCGGTCCCCGAGTTCCTGCTGCTGCGCTTCGACCGCGCCGCGCATCTGCTCAGCTCGATCCTGTTCGCCTTCGCCGCGATCCTGATCGCCGGGGTGAACCTGTACGCCCTCGCCATCGTCGTCGAGGCGCTGCTGGGCTGGCCGGAGTGGGTGTCGATCGTCGTCGCGGGTCTGTTCGTGCTGGCGTACATCACCCTCGGCGGGCTCTCCTCGGCGATCTACAACGAGGTGCTGCAGTTCTTCGTGATCCTGGCCGCGCTCATCCCGATCACGGTGCTCGGGCTGAAGAAGGTGGGCGGCTGGGACGGTCTGTCCGATTCACTGACGGCGAGCCACGGGTCCGACTTCGTGACGGCCTGGGGCGGCACCGGCATCGGCAGCGACAACCCGCTCGGCGCGAACTGGTTGACGATCGTGCTGGGCCTCGGTTTCGTGCTGTCCTTCGGTTACTGGACGACGAACTTCGCCGAGGTCCAGCGCGCGCTCAGCGCCAAGAACCTCTCCGCCTCCCGGCGTACGCCCCTCATCGCCGCCTTCCCGAAGATCTTCATCGTCTTCCTGGTGATGATCCCGGGTCTGGTCGCCGCCGTACTCGTCCCGAAGATCGGCACCTCCGGCTCCGACCTCCAGTACAACGACGCGATCCCGTACCTGATGGAGGACCTGCTGCCGAACGGCGTCCTCGGCATCGCCGTGACCGGTCTGCTGGCGGCCTTCATGGCGGGCATGGCGGCCAATGTCTCGTCCTTCAACACCGTCTTCACCAACGACATCTGGGCGAAGTACGTCGTCCGGGGCCGCGAGGACGGGTACTACGTGCGCTTCGGGCGACTCATCACGGCGCTCGGGGTCCTGGCGTCGATCGGGACGGCGTTCCTCGCGTCCTCCTTCTCCAACATCATGAGCTACCTCCAGACGCTGTTCTCCTTCTTCAACGTGCCGATGTTCGTGGTCTTCATCGTCGGCATGTTCTGGCGGCGCGCGTCGATGAAGTCCGGGTTCTGGGGGCTGCTGGCCGGTACGACCGCCGCGATGATCAACTACTTCGTCCTCTACAAGCAGGACGTCATCGACCTCCCCTCCGACCAGGGCGCCAACTTCGTCTCCGCGATCGCCGGGTTCGTGGCGGGTGCGGTGGTGATGGTCGCCGTGTCCCTCTTCACGGCGCCGAAACCGGAGGAGGACCTTCAGGGCCTCGTCTACGGCACCAGTTCCCCCGGCATGGAGGAACCGCCCGCCGAGGGCGACGAGGCCTGGTACCGCCGGCCGGCCCTGCTCGGCTGGGGCGCGGTCGTCCTGGCCGCCGCGTGCTACGTCCCGTTCTCGTTCTGACCGCTGGAGGGGATCCATATGCCCGAGCCCTCAGACCACCGTCCCGAGCACTCCGACCGTCCCGAGTACTCCGACCGCTCCGGCCACTACTCCGAGCGGGACGTCCAACGCGAAGTCACCGAGTTGGAGGGCAAGTCCGCGACCGCGGCCCGTCTCTTCGACATCCGCCGCATCATCGGCGGTCTCTTCGTCGTCTACGGCCTCATCGTCACCCTCGCGGGCCTCACGGCGTCCGACGCCGAGATCGACAAGGCCGAGGGCGTCAACATCAACCTCTGGACGGGGTTGGGGATGTTGGCGCTGGGGGTGTTCTTCCTGGGGTGGCTGTGGTTGCGGCCGCTGAAGCACGCGCCGGTACCGGAGCTTCCGCCGGACGAATGAGCGTCGGCGGTCGGGCGTGAACGTGAACTCCGTGGCATTCGGGAACCCGTGTGGGTCAGGTCAGGCCCCGTGTGGGTCAGGTCAGGCCCCGTGCTCCCTGAGGGCGGTGTTGAGTCGGTCAGCTCCGCCAACCGGCCGGTCGGCTCGGGTGGTTGGGGGTCGGCGCCCCATGCCCCGCCCCCCATAACCCACCTCCTCCACCGCATAAAATCCGACACCCTCCGTACGACGTACTGAGGGAATCCCCCGGCGACACGCGGGGGCCAACCGGATGGTTTGCCCGGAATGCGTGTTCCTACGGTGGTCCCATGCCTATCGCCACCCCCCACACCGCCCCCCACACCGCCCGCCGAACCGGCGCCGCCGTCGCCCTTGCGCTTCTGGCCGCCCTCGTTCCGGTCCAGCACGCGCAAGCGACGCCGAGCGACCCCCTCCAACGTGACGCCGACGCCGTACGCGATGCCGGTGTGACCGGGGTGTCCGTGCGGCTGGATACGCCTCTCCGCAGCCGGACCGCCCGCAGTGGAGTGGGCGACCTCGTCACCGGGGCGCCCGTACCCGCCGACGAATACATCCGTATCGGCAGCACCACCAAGACCTACGTCGCCACCGTCGTCCTCCAACTCGTCGGAGAGCGTCGGCTGTCGCTGGACGACACCGTGGAGCGGTGGCTGCCGGGCGTGGTCCGGGGCAACGGGAACGACGGGCGGCGGGTCACCGTGCGGCAGCTGCTGCAGCACACCAGTGGTCTGCCGGACTACATCGCGGACGTGCTCCCGGACTTCAGCGCCGCCGGGTACCTGAAGCACCGCTCGACGACCTACACCTCCCAGGAGCGCGTCGCGTTCGCCATGTCGCATCCGCCGGTCTTCGAGCCGGGGGACCGTTGGGAGTACTCCAACACCAACTACATCCTGGCCGGGATGGTGATCGAGGCGGTCACCGGGCGGCCCTGGGACCAGGAGGTGGCGGCCCGGATCCTGCGTCCGCTGGGGCTCACGCGTACGTTCACGCCGGGCGACGATCCCCGTCTGCCCCGGCCCCACGCCCGTAACTACCAGCAGTTCCCGCAGGCACAGCGGTCACAGCGGGCCCAGCGGACCGGATCAGGGGGCGGCCGGCCGACCGACACCACTCTCGCCTATCTTCCCTTCGACGGGGACGCCGACGGGGCGATCATCAGTACGGCCGCCGAGACCAACCGCTTCTTCGCCGCCCTCCTCGGCGGCAAGCTCCTCGCCCCGGCCCAACTCGCCGAGATGCGGCGCACGGTCGCCGTACCCGACGCCGCCGGAGACGTGCCGGGCAGCCGTTACGGGCTCGGCATCGGCTGGACGCCGCTCAGCTGCGGCGGCGGTTACTGGGGGCACAGCGGCAGTGGTCTCGGCTACCTGGCCTGGCCCGCGACCACGTATGACGGCCGGGCCTCGGTCACGGTCGCCGTACACAGTCGGCCCGCCGACGAGAAGTCCGCCGTACGCCATATCCGGGCCATCACGGACCTGGTCGACAACGCCCTGTGCGCAGGGTCCGAGCGATGACCGATGCCATCGGTCACCGCCATCGGGCCGGAGCCCGCTACGTCTCCGTCCTTGGCGCCGGAGGCGAGTGCGGCACCGGCCCCGCCCGGTCCAGCAAACCCGTGCGGGCAGCGAGGGCCGCCGCCTCCAGGCGCGAGCCGACGCCCAGTTTCATCAGCACCCGCTGGACATGCGTACGGGCCGTCGACGGGGCGATCCCCATTCCCGCCGCGATCACCCTGGTGTCCTCGCCGTCCGCCACCCGGACCAGGACCTCGACCTCGCGAGGGGTCAGCATCTGGAGCAACCGCTGGCCCTCGTCGTCCGGTTGGGCCGCCGGGTTCAGCAGCTCGCTGAAGGCTCCCTGGAGCAAACCGGGTGCCACCGCCGCCTCACCCGCCCGCGCCTTCATGATGGCCCGTTCCACGCCCTCGATGCGCTCGTCATGGCGTACGTAGCCGGAGGCCCCGGCGGCGAACGCGGCGGCGATGCCCCGGGGGTTCGGGACCGGGCCCAGCACCAGGACCGCCACCTGGGGGCGTTCGCGCTTGATCCGCACCACCGGGTCGAAGATGCCCGGCTCGGCCGGTGTCGCCGTGCCGAGGAGGCACACCTCGGGTGCCCTGGTGATCACCAGCTCCGCCGCGCCCGCGGCCGGCGCCGCCGCGGCGAGCACCCGGTGCCCGCGCAGCTTCAACGCCGAGGCCAGCGCCTCGGCCAGCAGTCGGTGGTCGTCGACCACCATGAGCCGCACTCCCATCGTGCCACCCCACCCCCCAGTCCCCCCACGGATGCCAACTATGGCTGCCCACTGGTCCACACGGACAGAAGCCCCCCGGCTCCCCCGTCCGCTCACCCGCTCTTCATGCCCCCGGAAGCTACACGCTTGTTCGACGTTGCGCTCCCCCTAGCGGAGAGAAGTGCCCGGATTACCGAAATTCCCTCCGATTCGGGAGTGATGAGGGAAACGTGCACGGCCCCACCCCTGAGCTGGGGCGGGGCCGTGTGAAGAGGCAGAACGAGAGCCGGGGGGCGCGTGGGGTTACTTCGCCCCGAAACCGAGCGCCGTGTACTCCTTTTCGTCGTCGTACGGCTTGCTGACGAGGTCCTTGCCGATGAAGAACCGGCCGTTGGTGTACAGCATCTCGCTCAGCGTCGGCACCATGGAGCTGATCGCGCGGCGGACCGACTCGGTGGCCGGGGTCTCCAGGAGCACGGTCTGCTTCATCGTCTTGCCGTCGACGGAGACGATCTGGGAGCCCTTGTCGTACGGGCCCTCCTTGTAGGCGATGATGTTCGGCCCGTCCATGCGGATCGGGAACAGCTCGTAGTCGTCGCCCGCGTCCACGCGGTCGCTCGTGGACTTACCGGTGGCCAGCGAGAAGGAGACGATCTCGTTGGTGGAGCTGTAGGCGGCGGTGCCGTCGTGGTCCTCGGTCGGCATGTACACCTTGTCGTCGCCGACGTAGATGCCCTTGCAGGCCCAGACGCCGCGGACCGGGCAGTCGAAGTTGTACTTCTTGTCCGGGATGGAGATCTTGGCGCGCAGCTTGCCGCTGTCGTCGAGCGAGAAGATGTCGGTCACACCGGTCAGCGGGACATCGCTGCCGGTGACGACGCCGAAGGCCACCGGCTTGGTGGAGATGATCGTGGCGCGGTCGATGCCGGCGGGCAGCTTGTAGCTCCACTTGACGCTGCCCGTCTTCGGGTCGAGCTGCTGGATCTCGAAGGTCTCCTCGCCGTAGTCGCCGCACTTGCGGACCGCGACCAGCTGGGCGCCGCCCGCGTAGCCCTCGTCCGTGCACTCGCCGACCTTCGGCGACCACAGCACCTTGCCGGTGTTGACGTCGAAGGCGGCGCCGCCGGAGTAGCCGCCGGCCGCGGCGACCGTCGTACCGGAGATGGTGACCTCGCCGAACGGCACCTTGCTGCCGCTGACGTCGGCGGTCTGGGTCCACACCTCCTTGCCGGTCTCGACATCGAACGCGATGACCTGGGTGCACGGCGGACGCTCGTCCTTGGTGCGCTTGCCCTCCTCGGCCACCACGATGGCGATGTTCTCCGTGGTGATCTCCCGGGAACCCGCGCAGGTCTGGCCGGGCAGGTCCAGCGTCCACTTGGCCTTGCCGGTGTCCGGCTCATAGCCGACGATCTTGTTGAGGGCGGCCTTGGAGTACGTCTTGTCGGTGAGCCAGGAGCCCTTGACGCTGTCGATCTCGTCGCCGGTGACCTGGTGCGCGGGCACCTGGAAGAGGATCTTGGCGGCGGTGCTGGACGGCGCCTTCTCCTGCGCCTCGGTCGGGATCTCGACCCCGCCGGTCGACGAACCGCCGGACGACGAACCGCCGGACGACGAGCCGCCGTCGTCGTTCTTCGGGTCGTCCTTGCCGCCGGTCGTCCCCTCCGAACTGGCGGTTTCCTTCTTGGTCTCGTCACCGCTGTTGGAGGAGGCGTACCAGACGCCGCCGGTGACGATGAGCGCGATGGCCGCCACCGCCGCGGTGATGATGATCGCCGTGGAGTTGACCTTCTTCTTGCCGCCCGGACCACCCGGACCACCTGGTACCTGCGGCTGCATCGGCATGGTCTGCGGCGGGTAGCCGTACGGCTGCTGCTGGCCCGGCTGACCGTACGGCTGCTGAGCGGGCTGGCCGTAGGGCTGCTGACCCGGCTGACCGTACGGGCCGGGCTGCGGCTGCTGGCCGTACGGGCCCGGCTGGGCCGGCTGTCCGGGCTGGGCCGGGTAGCCGTAGCCGGGCTGCGGTGTCGGCGCCTGCGGGTAGCCGTAGCCGCCGCCCTGCGCGGGCGGGCCCTGCGGCGGGGGCGTCGGGTCGCCGAAACCACCCTGCGGCGGGGGCGTGGGCGCGCCGAAGCCGCCCTGCGGCGGGGCGTCCTGCGGCGGCTGGCCCTGGACCGGCGGCTGGGCCGGGGGCTGCGCGGGCGGCTGGGCCGGGGGCTGGTTGGGCGGCGGGCCCGGCGGCTGGTTCGGCGGGGGCGGCGGCTGCGTCATGACGTGGATACCTCGGAGCGGATCTCGGCGGACGGGAGAGGGGCGAATGCGGATGTCGACTGCGATGCCGGGCCGGCTGCCGGGCCGACCGTGGTGAGGCCTGCCGGGCCGACCGCGCTGCCGACGCCGTGGTCGTCGGCTGCGGAGGTCGGCCGGGGCATCGAAGGGCCGGTCGAGCGGCGGCCCGCGGCGGTCACGCGCGTCACTTGCCGTAGGCCAGCATCAACTTCTCCTTCGATTCGTCACTGCCCGTCAGCAGGGTGGTGGAGATGTAGAAGCGACCGCCCACGTAGTCGATGGCCTTCGAGTAGAAGGCGCTCTCGATCTTCGCGGCGCTGTCCGGCATCTGCAGGAGCGTGGTCGCCTTGTGGTTCTTGCCGGTGGTCGGGATGGACACGACCTGGCCGCCTTCGTTGTTCGACGACTCCACGTACGCGATGAGCTTGGAGCCCTCGACCTTCATCGGCGACATCGTCACGCCGGCGGGGGACTTGACGCGCCACTTCTCCTTGCCGTCGGCGAGGTTCACGGCGACGATCGCGTTCGTGCCGCTCTTCTCCTCGGTCGGCAGGTAGAGGGTGTTCGCGTCGACCGCGACGCCCGTACAGCCCTGCAGGTCACGGGAGATGATCGCGCCGTCGCACTCGGGCGCGAACGACTCGTTGACGTCGAGCTGCGAGCGGGTCGAGCCGTCGGCCTTGAAGGTGGAGACGTTCCAGGTGTTCTTTTCCTCGTTGGTGAGGTAGAGGACGAGCGGGTTCACGGAGTAGACGTGCTCGATCCGCCAGCCCTTGGGGATCTTCCGCGTCCACTTGGCCTTGCCGGTCTTCGGGTCGAGCTCCTGCAGCTCGTCGTGCTCGTTCTCGGTGGTCACCGCGCAGGAGGAGACGGCGATCAGCCGCGTGCCGCCCGTGAACCCGGCCGGGTAGCAGGACTGGCCGTACTCCTTCTTGTCCCACAGCTTCTTGCCGGTGTTGACGTCGTACGCCGTGCCGGACTGCGAGCGGCCCACCATGAGCGTGTCGCCGCTGAGGGACAGTCCGACGCTGATGGCGCTGTCGAACAGGTCGCTCTTCTCCAGCTCGGCGCTCCAGCCCTTCTCACCGGTGTTCAGGTCGATCTGCTGGAGCTGGTCGCACTCGGCGTCGTTCGAGGTGTTCTTCTTGTAGGAGATCACGACCTTGCCGTCGGAAGTCGGCTTGGGCGTGACCGAGCAGACCTTCCCCGGGAACTCGATCGGGTCCCAGGCCGGGTTCCCGTCACCGACGTTGTACGCGAACAGCTGCCGGTACGCCGCCTTCACCGCGACCTTGTCGGTGACCCACAGCCCGGGGGCGTCCGCGCCGGAACCGGGCGCGTCCGGCGCGCTCTTGTACCAGAGCACCTTCGCCTCGCCCGCCTTGCGGCCCGCGTTGAGGTCGGAGACGTCCAGATCCTCACCGCCGCCGCCACTGCCGTCGCCGGGATTGACGGGCGCGGACGGGGACGAGGACGGCTTGTCGTCCTGACTCGGGCTCTCACTCCCCTGAGCGACCGGCTTCTTCTCCGTCTTGTCGTCACCCCCGAGCCCGGTGACGGCGAACACCGCGCCCCCGACCACGAGCAACGCGGCCACGGTGGCGCCGATGACCATCGCGGGCTTGCCCTTGAAGGGGTTCTTCGAACCACCGCTCGAAGACGGCGGAGTGGGCGCCCCCGCGTACTGCGCCTGCGGGTACCCGTAACCGGCCTGCGGCGGCGGGGTGTACGGCCCCGGCTGGGCATAGGGCCCGGGCTGGGCGTACGGGCCGGACTGCGGCGGCGGGGTGGTGTAGGGCCCCGGCTGCTGGGGCTGTTGGGGATACCCGTAGCCGGGCGCCGGCGCGGGCGGCCCCTGCGGCGGGGGCGTCTGCGGATAGCCGTACGGCTGCTGCGGTTGTTGCGGTTGTTGCGGTTGCTGGGGCTGGGGCGGCTGCGGTTGGCCCGGCTGCTGCGGCGGGTTCTGCGGTGCTCCGTAGCCGCCGCCGTACGGCGGTTGACCGGGTGGCTGAGTCATCAGCGTTCATCCCCCTGTTCGCTGCTTTCGGGCCACCCGTGGTCACGCGTGGTGTCGCTGCTCAGACTGTCGAGACGGTTCTCAGACGGCCCTTTCTATCACTGCGACGTTCCCCCACAGGGGCCCGGTCGCTCCCCTGTTCCCAAGGGAGAACCGCCCCGTGATGCCCTCGTTACGCTCCTTCACGCCCCCTTCACGGGACGCACGCCCCGTGTCCCATAGGGCTTTTGAGGGGCAGGAGCGCCCGAAGGGGCGCGGGGCTGTGTCTGTTTGCGGCTCCGCCGCGGGGCGCGGGCAATCCCATTCAGCCCGCACCCGTCGTCGAACACCAGCCCCTACGGCGAGTGGACTACGGACGCCCCCAACCCCTCATGCGTCTTCGGCAAGTTCAAGCCACCGCATTTCGAGCTCTTCCCGCTCCCCCGCCAACGCCCGCAACTCGGCGTCCAGTTCCCCCACCTTCGCGAAGTCCGTCGCGTTCGCGGCGATCTGCGCGTGCAGCTTCGTCTCCTTCTCGGAGATCTTGTCCAACTGCCGCTCGATCCTCTGCAGTTCCTTCTTCGCGGCCCGAGCATCGGCGCCACTCTTCTGCGCCCCCTCGGCAAGAGGCTTGGCAGCGACCGGCGAAGCCGCAGCCGCGACTTCCTCCATACGGTGCCGCCGCTCGATGTACTCGTCGATGCCACGCGGCAGCATCCGCAGCGCACCGTCCCCGAGCAGCGCGAACACCCTGTCGGTCGTCCGCTCGATGAAGAACCGGTCGTGGGAGATGACGATCATCGACCCGGGCCACCCGTCGAGCAGGTCCTCCAACTGGGTCAGCGTCTCGATGTCGAGGTCGTTGGTCGGCTCGTCCAGGAAGAGAACGTTGGGCTCGTCCATCAGCAGCCGCAGCAGCTGAAGCCGCCGCCGCTCACCACCGGAGAGATCGCCGACCGGCGTCCACTGCTTCTCCTTGTTGAACCCGAAGGTCTCGCAGAGCTGCCCGGCGGTCATCTCGCGCCCCTTGCCGAGGTCGACGCGGTCGCGGACCTGCTGGACGGCCTGGAGGACCCGCCACTCGGGGTCGAGTTCGGCGACCTCCTGGGACAGATAGGCCAGCTTGACGGTCTTGCCGGTGACGATGCGCCCGGCGACGGGCTGCCGCTCACCGTCGCTGCGCGCGGCGTCGGCCATGGCGCGCAGCAGCGAGGTCTTGCCGGCGCCGTTGACGCCGACGAGCCCGATCCGGTCGCCCGGCCCGAGCTGCCAGGTCAGATGCTTCAGCAGCACCTTGGGCCCGGCCTGGACGGTGACGTTCTCCAGGTCGAAGACGGTCTTGCCCAGCCGGGACGTCGCGAACTTCATCAGCTCGCTGGTGTCGCGCGGCGGCGGCACGTCCTTGATCAGCTCGTTCGCGGCCTCGACCCGGAACCGCGGCTTCGACGTACGCGCGGGCGCCCCGCGCCGCAGCCAGGCCAGCTCCTTGCGGACGAGGTTCTGCCGCTTCACCTCCTCCGTGGCGGCGATGCGCTCCCGCTCGGCCCGGGCGAAGACATAGTCGGAGTACCCGCCCTCGTACTCGTGGACCGTGCCCTTCTGGACGTCCCACATCCGGGTGCAGACCTGGTCGAGGAACCAGCGGTCGTGTGTGACGCACACGAGCGCCGACCGGCGCTCGCGCAGATGGGCGGCGAGCCACGAGATGCCTTCGACATCCAGGTGGTTGGTGGGCTCGTCGAGGACGATCAGGTCCTGTTCCTCGATGAGCAGCTTGGCGAGCGCGATACGCCGCCGCTCACCGCCGGAGAGCGGGCCGATGACGGTGTCGAGCCCCTGCGGGAACCCGGGCAGGTCCAGCCCGCCGAACAGCCCGGTGAGTACGTCCCGGATCTTGGCGTTGCCCGCCCACTCGTGGTCCGCCATGTCCCGGATGACCTCGTGCCGGACGGTGGCGGCCGGGTCCAGGGAATCGTGCTGGGTGAGGACGCCGAGGTGGAGGCCGCCGGAGTGGGTGACCCGCCCCGAGTCGGCCTCCTCCAGCTTGGCGAGCATGCGGATGAGGGTGGTCTTGCCGTCCCCGTTCCGTCCTACGACGCCGATCCGGTCCCCCTCGGAGACGCCGAGGGAGACTCCGTCGAGCAGGGCGCGGGTGCCGTAGACCTTGCTGACGTTCTCGACATTGACCAGATTGACGGCCATTACTCTCCTGCCACGGGGACGATCGACCCTCCAGGGTAGTCGGCGGCCCGGGGGGCCGTGACGGGACGCTTCACTTGACCAGGGGCAGCGGCGGGGAAGCGGCGGCTCACTCGGCCACGGGCGGCGGCGCGGAACCGGCGGCTCCGGCCGTGCGCAGCCGGCGGCCCCGTCGGGTCAGCCCCCACGGCTTGAGCACCGAGATCACCGTCATGAAGACGTACGCGGTCAGCGACACGACCGGCCCGAACAGTACGTCACCGGCGTCGGGCAGCGGCCCGCCCGCGGCGACGGCGGCGACCGCCGAGTTCACGCCGGGCCGCAGGGCGAAGACGGTGGCGGTGAGGGTGGCGAGGGTCAGCCAGAACTTGGTGTGGACCCAGCGGTGCCTGGCCAGTCCCCATGGGGTGCCCAGCGACAGCACCAGGCCGCTCAGGAAGGTGAGGAACCCGACGGGGATCAGGAGCCAGTCGGCGAAGAGCTTCATGGCGCGGACGGATGCCCCCACGGTCACCGCGGTCCCGGTGGTGCTCGCGGTGACGCCCAGCGCCAGCAGCCCGAGCGTGAGCCCGAGCCAGCACGCGGAGGCGGCTGCATGGACGACCAGGAAGGCCCGGCGTACGGGTCGGCTTGTCTGCATGCCCTCACCGTGCCGGGCGGAGGCCGGGCGGTCGTCTGCCGCCGGGAGTATCCACGCGTACTGGGCTCGGCGTACGGGACGCCGGGGTCGGCGTACGGAACCGGGGGACCGCCCGTTGTCAGTGGCAGGGCATACGGTCTGCGCATGATGGATGCAGTCGATCAGGGGTGGGCCGGTGTACGGCAGCGGGTCGCGGCGCTGGGGGCCGCGCCGGGAAACCGCGAGGTCTTCGGGGCGTTCGGCCATGAGTGGGTCCTGGAGGAACCGCTCACGGAGGACGCGCTGGCGGAGCTGGAGGCCCAGATAGGGGTGCGTCTCCCGGAGGAGTACCGCACGTTCCTCACGCAGGTGGGCGCGGGCGGTGCGGGCCCCGCGTACGGGGTCTTCCCGGTGCGCCGCGTGGAGGGCCGCTGGCGCTGGGAGGGCGACGGCGCCGACCTCACCGACCTGACCCTGCTCGCCGAGCCGTTCCCGGAGCAGGGCCCGGACCCCGAGACCCTGGCCGCGCTGCTCGCCGAGTGCCCCGAGGAGGAGAGCTTCGACGACGACCTCGACGCCTTCGACACCGCGTACGAGGCGTGGGACAGCCGGTTGGCCGACGTCCTCTGGGCGCCCGAGCGCACCGCCGGCGCGGTGGCGATCTGCCACCTGGGCTGCGCCCAGCGCGAGTGGCTGATCATCAGCGGCCCTCAGCGCGGCAGGATCTGGTCCGACCCGCGCGCGGACGAGGCCGACCTGGAGCCGCTCGTCGATGACGCCGGCCGGCCCATGACCTTCGGTCGGTGGTATCTGGAGTGGCTGGGGAAGGCGGAGCGGGCGGTGGGGGTTGCGGCGGGCGCCTGAGAGCTCGGGCGTGCGTGTGGTTCAGCGGCCGCAGGGCCGTGTCCTTCAGGGGCGCGGGGCTGTATCGATATGCGGCTCCGCCGCGTGGGCCCGACCAGCCACACACCACCCGCACCCGCCGAACCACACCCACCCCCACCCCATGAGGCGCCCCCAACTCCCCACCCTCATACCGGACTTAGGGACTCCCCTCATTGACGTGACCCCATCAAGACCGTCACCGTATGCGACCAGGACCACGCCACCCCCCACCTGGCCAGTCCGAGCAAGTCTTCACGAGAGGGGACCACCCCCATGTTCGTGCAGCACTCCCCCGCCCCCCACGCCCCCGGCCGCCGCAGACGCGGAGCGAACCGCAGACGCGGAGCGCTCACCGCGTTCGTGTCCGCCGCCGCGTTGTTCGCGGTCGGTGCGGCGGCAGCCGCCCCCGCTGCCGCGGCGCCCGCCGAGGGCACGATCGTCGGCGCTGACGCCGAAACCGCCATCAAGGGCAGTTACATCGTCACGTTGAAGGAGAGCCTGCCGTTCCGGGCGGCCTCCGCGAAGGGCAGGGCCGTCGCCACCCGGTACGGCGCCGAGGTGGAGCAGACGTACAAGAAGGCCCTCAACGGCTACGCCACGGAGATGACGGAGGCGGAGGCGAAGCAGCTCGCCGCCGACCCGGCCGTCGCCTCGGTCGCGACCAACAAGACCGTGCACATCAACGACACCCAGACCGGCCCCACCTGGGGACTCGACCGCATCGACCAGGCCGACCTGCCGCTCGACTCGGCGTACACGTACCCGTCCAGCGCGGGCAGCGGCGTCACCGCGTACATCATCGACACCGGTGTACGGATCACCCACACCGACTTCGGCGGCCGGGCGTCCTACGGGTACGACGCCGTCGACGACGACTCCTCCGCCGACGACGGCAACGGGCACGGCACGCACGTCGCCGGGACCGTCGCGGGCACCACCTACGGTGTCGCCAAGGCCGCCGACATCGTCGCCGTACGCGTGCTGGACGACGACGGCTCAGGTACGACCGCGGGTGTCGTCGCGGGCATCGACTGGGTGACCGAGAACGCCCAGTTCCCGGCCGTCGCCAACATGTCGCTCGGCGGCAGCGCGGACTCCACCCTGGACGCGGCCGTCAACAACTCCATCGCGGCCGGCATCACCTACGCCGTGGCGGCCGGCAACGACAGCGCCAACGCGTCCAGTTACTCGCCGACCCGGGTCGCGAGCGCGATCACCGTGGGCGCGAGCACCAGCGCCGACGCGCGGTCGTCGTTCTCCAACTACGGGTCCGTGCTGGACATCTTCGCGCCGGGGTCGAGCATCACCTCGACGTACAACACCTCCAACTCCGCGACCGCCACGCTCTCCGGTACGTCGATGGCGTCCCCGCACGTCGCCGGCGCGGCGGCCGTCTACCTCGGCGAGAACCCGAGCGCCACACCCTCCGCGGTCTCCACGGCCCTGACCTCGGCGGCCTCCGTGAGCACCCTCACCGGCGTCGGCACCGGCAGCCCCAACCTGCTGCTCCAGGTCACGCCCAGTGGCGACGGTGACGACGGCGGGGACGACGGGGGCGACACCGGTACCGCCTTCGAGTCGACCACCGACGTGTCGATCCCCGACGCCGGGTCCGCCGTCTACTCGCCCATCACCGTCAGCGGCCTCACCGGCAGCGCGCCCAGCGACCTGTCCGTGTACGTCAACATCGTCCACACCTACCGCGGTGACCTGGTCATCGACCTCGTCGCCCCGGACGGCTCGACGTACCGCCTGAAGAGCAGCAGCTCGTCCGACTCCACCGACAACGTCGACGCCACGTACACGGTCGACGCGTCGAGCGAGACCACGGTCAACGGCACCTGGCAGCTCAAGGTCCAGGACGTCTACAGCGCGGACACCGGCTACATCAACAGCTGGAAGCTGACCTTCTGACCGGCCCTCCGTAAGTCACGTGAAAAAGCCGTGCGCCCCGGGGACACCACCGAGGCGCACGGCGGACCTGTGGGACCCGTGCCGTCTGCCGCCTGTCAGAAATACCGCAGGTAACAAGTCACGGGAGATCAAGACCCTCCACGCGGGCGGTGCCCTCAGGCACTTGACCGCCCGCCGCGCCCGGTCCGTTCCACCAGCAGCCACCCCACGAGCGTCATGCCGACGGCCGCCGGAGCCGTCACATGTACGGCGATCAACAGGGCCGTACGCCCCTCCAACAGCCCCCCGAATCCGACCATCGAGAGCCCGAGCACACCGAACAGGCAGAGGGTCACACCGAGGGCGGCGGTCGGCCCCGAAAGCCCGGCGCGCACCGACGACTTGGCCTCTGAGCTGCCCGAATCCCTTCGCACGGCGGGCCGTTCGAAGCCCCGGAACGCGGCGACGAGCACGGCGGTGAGGAGGGCGGCGGCGACGATCCGCGGCGGCAGCTGGACCCACCAGTCGCCCGACGCGGGCGCCGGAAGCGGGACGTCCAGCGCGAGCAGCACTCCGTAGACCCCCAGCATGGCCGAAAGATGCCACAGGAACGCCGTCATCGAGATCCCGTTGGCCGCCACGACCGCCCGCCACACCTTCGGCCGCTCCAACCACCGCGCGACCGGCCCCCGTACCCACTCCACCGCGCCGACCAGCCACAGCCCGTGGCACAGCAGCGCGAAGGTGGGCGGCGCCATGTTCGAGATCTTCTCGCCGGGCATCCCCACCATCGACAGCGGATACGGCCCGTACGCCACCAGCAGCGCGGCCCCCGCGAGCCCCGCCCCGGCGAGCAGATACGGCCGCGTCAGCCGCCCGTCGGCCCGCAGGAACCCGAGCTGGTGGATCGCGAGCCAGACGAAGGCGAAGTTGAGGAACTCGACGAAGGGGACGTGGAGGGCGAAGCGGAGGATGTCGACGAGACCGGCGGCGACGACGAGACCGACGAACGCCCCCCATCCTCCCCCACTCTCAACTCCGTTCGAGCGAGGGGACCCCCATCGCTCATGAAGCCTGAGCAGCGGCGGAGTGAAGGCGACCATCGCGAGATAGATGCCGATGAACCACAGCGGCTGGGCGACGAGCCGCAAGGCCACGTCGAGCAGTCCGCCGCCCTCACCGGCGAGTTGGAGGAGCAGGGCGGCGGCGCCCCAGACGCCTATGAACACCATGGTGGGCCGCAGGAGCCGCTGGAGGCGGGCGCGGAGGAAGGCGGGGTAGAGGGAACCGGCGTCCGGGTTCTTCCGGCTGAGGGAGCGGTAGGAGAGGGCGTGCGAGAAGCCGCCGACGAAGAAGAACACCGGCATGATCTGCAACGCCCAGGTGAGTATCTGGAGCCCCGGCTCGACGGCGAGGAGGTTGCCCACCTCGACGCGGCCGTCGCCGCCGGTGGTCACGGCCGCCATCAGCCAGTGGCCGAGGACGACCGTGCCGAGGGAGGCGACCCGCAGCAGGTCGACGTACCGGTCACGGCTGGACGGGGTGGCGGCGGCGAGCTCGCCCGCACTCACGCTTGCACTCATGGGAGTACGGTCGCGCCGGGCGCGGGGCGGGCGTCAGCGCTCAGGTACTCAACTCAGGTCTGAGTACCTGGTCTTGGGCACCGTGAAGCAGGGTCGCACCCGGCGCGGGCGAGGTGGCCACGCGGGCGGTCCGGCAGGTACCGGACGCGATGAGCGCCTCGGCGATCTTCTGGGCGGCTTCGGCGTCCCTGGCGAGGTAGGCGGTGGTCGGGCCCGAGCCGGAGACGAGTGCGGCGAGGGCGCCGGCCGCGCGACCGGCGGCGAGGGTGTCGGCGAGCTTCGGGAAGAGGGAGAGGGCGGCGGGCTGGAGGTCGTTGGAGTCCGGGAGGAAGGACGCGAGCGCATCCGCGTCCCCCTTGGCGAGCGCGTCGAGCAGCACCTGGGAGGCGACGGGCTCGGGCACGATCTCCCCCTCGTGCAGCCGGTCGAACTCCCGGTAGACGGCGGGCGTGGAGAGCCCTCCGTCCGCGACCGCGAACACCCAGTGGAAAGCCCCGCCCACGTCGAGGGGCCGGAGTTGCTCGCCCCGCCCGGTGCCGAGGGCCGCCCCGCCCACCAGAACGAACGGCACGTCACTGCCCAACTCGGCGCAGATGTCGAGGAGTTCGTCACGTGAGGCGTTCGTACCCCACAGCGCGTCACAGGCGACCAGCGCCCCGGCGGCGTCCGCGCTGCCTCCCGCCATGCCCCCGGCCACGGGAATGTCCTTGGTGATGTGCAGCCGCACAGCCGGTTCGATGCCGTGCCGCTCCGCGAGGGCGAGGGCGGCACGGGCGGCGAGGTTCGTACGGTCGAGGGGCACCTGGTCGGCGCCGGGTCCCCCACAGGTGACGCGCAGCTCGTCGGCCGGGGTGGCGGTCACCTCGTCGTACAGCCCCACGGCGAGGAAGACGTTGGCCAGGTCGTGGAACCCATCGGGCCGGGCGCCGCCGACCGCGAGCTGGACATTGACCTTGGCGGGGACGCGAACGGTGACGCTCACGGCGGGCGGGGCTCCTCGGTGTCGGAGGGGGTGCGGGCTCGGGGTTCTGGGGGTGGCGGGGTTCGGGGCTGCCGGGGTTCTAGGGGTTGTCGGCGTTCTTGGGATTGGGGTTCTCGGGGTTCTCGGGGTTGTTGTTCGCAGCGGCGTTCTTGTTCTCCGCGATGGCCGCGAACTCCTCGACGGTGAGGGACTCGCCGCGGGCCCGCGGGGAGACTCCGGCGGCGACGAGGGCGGCCTCGGCGGCGGCAGCGGAGCCGGCCCAGCCGGCGAGGGCGGCCCGCAGGGTCTTGCGCCGCTGGGCGAAGGCCGCGTCGACCACGGCGAACACCTCGGCCTTGGCCGCGGTCGTCTTGACCGGCTCGGCACGGCGGACGAGGGAGACGAGCCCGCTGTCCACGTTGGGCGCCGGCCAGAACACGTTCCGCCCGATCGCCCCGGCCCGCTTGACCTCCGCGTACCAGTTCGCCTTCACCGACGGCACGCCGTACACCTTCGAGCCCGGCCCGGCGGCGAGACGGTCGGCGACCTCCGACTGCACCATTACGAGGGTGCGTTCGATGCTCGGGAAGGTGTCGAGCATATGGAGGAGGACGGGGACGGCGACGTTGTAGGGGAGGTTCGCGACGAGGGCCGTCGGGGCGGGGCCCGGGAGTTCCGTGACGTGCATGGCGTCGGAGTGCACGAGGGCGAAGCGGTCGGCCCGGGCCGGCATTCGGGCGGCGATCGTCGCGGGGAGCGCGGCGGCGAGTACGTCGTCGATCTCGACGGCGGTGACGCGGTCGGCGACCTCCAGGAGAGCGAGGGTGAGCGAGCCGAGGCCCGGGCCCACCTCGACGACCACGTCGTCCGGTCGCACGTCGGCGGTCCGCACGATCCTGCGGACCGTGTTCGCGTCGATCACGAAGTTCTGGCCGCGCTGTTTGGTGGGGCGTACGCCGAGGGCTGCCGCGAGTTCGCGGACGTCGGCGGGGCCCAGGAGGGCGTCGGGAGTGGGGCTGCTGCTCACGGGCACCAGGGTACGGGGGGCGAGAACCCATGGGCTCAGCCCCGTAGGCGGGCCCCGCAGTGCGGCCACGGACTGGTCCCCCGTTGGACATACAGCTTCTTCGCCCGCAACGTCTGCTCCTCCGCGGACGCGTCCTGCGGTCGCCCCCGCCCCCCAAGGCTGTGCCAGGTCCGCGTATCGAACTGATACAGCCCCCCGTACGTCCCGGACGGATCAACCGCGTTCGCCCGCCCCCCGGACTCACACGCCGCGAGCGCCGCCCAGTTCAACCCCTCGGCCCCCCGCACGGACGCCGGCATCGTCCCCACCTTCACCACCTGATCCTGCGGCTGCCGCACGATCTCCGTCCGCACCCGCCGAGGCCGCTGCTTGACCCCGTTGACGGTGCGGACCGCGTACGTGACCCGCCGCACCCCGGCCCACCCGGCGTGCTCGACGACCTCGGTGCCCTTGAAGAGCTCGGGATCCGCGATACGCCGTACCCGGAACGGAATCGGCTCCTCGCGCACCTCCCTGGACCTGGTGATCCGCAGCACGGTCACGGTCTGCCCGTCCCGGGGGAACCCGGCCTGGGGGACGGAGGTGGTGTCCTGCCCGCGCAGGGTGACCCCGGCCTCCGCCACGGCCTCCCGCACGGTCGCCGCGTTCGTACGGATCGTCCGCGTCCGCCCGTCCGCGATGATCGTGACGGTCCGCTCGGTGCGGACGTCCAGCTCCAGCCCGTCCCGCCCGATCCGCTTGGAGCGCGAGGTCGACACATACGCGCCCTCCGCGCGCACCCCGAGCTGCCGGAGCGCCCCGTCGACCGTGCGCGCGGTCGTCCAGACCCGGCGCCGATGCCCGTCGAGGGTGAGGCTGACGGGCCGCCCGTAGCGCACGGCGACCTCGTCGCCGCTGCTCAGCGCGGTACCGGGGTCGGGCGCGACGATGTCGTGGGCGCCGAAGGCGACATCCTCGTCGGCGAGGAGTTCGGTGACGTCGTCGGCGAAGGTGTGCAGCGTGCGCGGCTGCCCGTCGACGGTCAGCTCGATCGCCTTGTCCTTCGCCACGAACGCCGAGGTCCCGCCCGCGAGGAATGCCACCACCAGCGCCTGCGGCACCAGCCGCCGCAGCGGGGTGGACCGGCCGGCGGCCCGTCTGCGCGATCGCCCCGCCCGCCGCGAGCCGCCGCCGCCCCGGCCACCACCGGTCCGCCGGGGCCGGGCGGCGAGACCCGGCTCGACGGATTGCAGGGCCTCATGGGCGGGGCCGTACGCGCCCTCGGCCACCTCGTAGGCGGGGCGGTACGTGTCCGGGTGGCCCCCGTACGACAGCGTCTCGGCGTCGTGCGCGGACGACTGCCACGGCGGACTCCCCGATCCGTGGCCCCCGTAAGGGGCGTAGGCCTCGTCGTAGGCGCCGTGAGTCTCGTATGCCTCGTGGTTCTCGCCGCTCCCTGGGGTGTCGTGCGCCTCGTACGCCCCGTAGGTCTCGTACGAGGGCTGCGGCGGCTGCGACGACGACTGCACGTTGCTCACGACGACACGCTCCAGAGGGGATCCGGGTCTGGGTCGGGCGACGTGAACCTAGCGGACCGCGGTCACCCTCCCAAGCAACGTGGTCACGCAGTGTCGCGACACGGAGCGCTGATCATCTTTTTGGGTCCCCCGGACGGCCGACGAAACGTGATCGGTCAGTAATCGAACGCCCTCGCCGTGTTCGCCGCGATCGCTGTCGCCAGCGCTTCCTCGTCGATGCCACGCACCGCGGCCATCGCGCGAACCGTGACCGGAATGAGATACGGCGCGTTGGGCCGTCCGCGGTACGGCGCGGGGGTGAGGAAGGGCGCGTCGGTCTCGACGAGGACGAGGTCGAGGGGGGCGACGGCGAGGGCGTCGCGCAGCGGCTGGGCGTTCTTGAAGGTCATGTTCCCGGCGAAGGACATGAAGTAGCCGTGCTCGGCGCAGACGGCGGCCATCTCGGCGTCGCCGGAGTAGCAGTGGAAGACGGTCCGCTCGGGCGCGCCCTCCTCCTTCAGGACGCGCAGCACGTCGTCGTGGGCGTCGCGGTCGTGGATGACCAGCGCCTTGCCGTGCCGCTTGGCGATCTCGATGTGCGCGCGGAACGACCGCTCCTGCGCCGCCTTGCCCTCCGGCCCGGTCCGGAAGTAGTCGAGTCCCGTCTCGCCGACGCCCTTGACCTGCGGCAACGCGGCCAGCCGGTCGATCTCGGCGAGCGCCTCGTCCAGCGCGGCGTCGCCACCGGCCGCCCGCGCGCCCTGCCGGGACCAGCCGTCGGGGTCGCCGTGCACGATGCGCGGGGCCTCGTTCGGGTGCAGCGCGACGGCCGCGTGCACCGCCTCGTACGCGGCGGCCGTGTCGGCGGCCCACCGCGACCCCTTGAGGTCACAGCCGACCTGCACGACCGTCGTCACCCCCACGGAGGCGGCCTTCGCGAGGGCCTCCTCGACGGTGCCGGACTGCATGTCCAGGTGGGTGTGCGAGTCCGCGACCGGCACCCGGAGGGGTTCGGGGAGCGGCGGCGCCGCGTTCTTGTCGTTCTTGGCGGATGCGTTGCCGGATGCGTTGCCGGAGTCGTTCGAAGGCATGCCCCGATCCTACGAATCGCACGATCGGGGCATGCCCTGCAGGCGGGCCGGGGGGAGGTCAGCTCGCCTTGCGGTGGAACGGGTGCAGGAGGTCCGACAGATGCCAGTGGTGGTGGTGCCCCTTGGGCTCGGCCGCGTCCGGCGCCACCGCCTCCACGGGACGGGGCTTCGACACGTGGTGGCGCCGCTCGGCGTCGCGCACCGACGACACCTGGCCCGCGCGCATGATCCGCACGACATGACCGTCGCAGTTCTGGCAGGTGGGCCTCGACAGCGGGGACGGCACGACATGGCCGTCGACCACGTACATCACGAAGTCGCGCCCCTCGGCGTCGTTGTGGTGCTCTATCTCGTACGACTGCTCCCAGCCGTGCCCGCAGCGCATGCAGGCGAACGCATACGACTCGTGAACGACGGCGGTGGCGGTGTCCCGCAGTACGGCCCGCTCTGCGATCTCGGTCATTGCCAGCTCCTCTTGTCCGCTGGACGGTGAGGACGTGTACGCCCTCACAACCCAGTGGATGCCCGAGCCGACCCCCGTCGCATCCGACCTGTCGAGTGTTGAAGCCGATTTGGCCTCTCCTTGTGGGAAGGCCGCCGATACGAGGGCTGTGCTTTGCGTGGCTTTACCGGGGGATGGGGTGGGGTCGTTCCGGGTTTCGCCGTAGGGATGCGAATTCGCTGGGGGTGCGGGCAGTTGGGAACTGCGCGAGCAACCACACACCATCCGCACCCCGCAAAGCCCCCCACGGCGCAACCCGCTACGGCCCAACCCTCTTCGCGGCCACCACCGCGTCAAAGACCTCCCTCTTCGGCACCCCGGCCTCCACCGCGACCGCGGCAATGGCCTCCTTACGCCACTCCCCCGCCTCCTCCCGCACCCGAACCCGCCGCACCAACTCCTCGGCGCTCAACTCCCCCGCAGGCTTCTCCCCCGCCCCCTCGACCACCACGGTGATCTCCCCCCGCACCCCACCGGCGGCCCACTCGGCCAACTCGCCGAGAGGCCCCCGCTTGACCTCCTCGTACGTCTTGGTCAGCTCACGACAGACGGCGGCCCTCCGCTCTCCCCCGAACACCTCGGCCATCGCCGCCAGCGTCGCCTCCAGCCGATGCGGCGCCTCGAAATACACCAGCGTCCGGCGCTCGTCCGCGACCTCCCGCAGCCGCCCCAGCCGCTCCCCGGCCTTGCGCGGCAGGAACCCCTCGAAGCAGAACCGGTCGACGGGCAACCCGGACAGCGCGAGCGCGGTCAGTACCGCCGAAGGCCCCGGCACGGCGGTCACCCGTACCCCCTGTTCCACGGCCGCCGCGACCAACCGGTACCCGGGGTCGGAGACCGACGGCATCCCGGCGTCCGTGACCAGCAGCACTCGCGCGCCCCCCACCAGCGCCTCGACCAGTTCCGGCGTACGCGCCGTCTCGTTGCCCTCGAAGTACGACACGACCCGCCCGCCCGGCTGCACACCGAGCGCCTGGGTGAGCCGCCGGAGCCGCCGCGTGTCCTCGGCGGCCACCACATCGGCGCCGCTCAGCTCCTCTGCCAACCGGGGCGGGGCGTCCGCGATGTCGCCGATGGGGGTACCTGCCAAGACAAGGGTTCCAGTCACACCCTCATCCTCCCAGCCGGCGCCTCGCGGGGGCGAAGCCCCTGACCAGCCCCCACCGACCCGCGGTCGCCGTACCGCACGCGCCCCCGAGCCATCAGGCGCCCGACCCACAGTCCGACCCACAGTCCGACCCACATTCCCAACGCACGGGACTCCCACAGCCCCGTTCCCTACGATGGCGCGGTGACCAGTACCGCGTCCTCCACGGACATCCGGCAGGGCCAGGCCACCGAAGAGCAGCGGCCGTCGTGGCAGCAGCGGCTGCGCCGTTTCGGCTACACGGCGCAGCCGAGAAGCGATGTCCGCGACCGGCTGGTACCCCCGTACACCCGGCCCGGCCCGGGCGTCTGGGCGCTGCTGGGAGTGCGCGAGGGCCTGGCCGTACGGATCACGCGCTGGTCGGCATGGGGCGGTCCGCTGCTGGTGACGCTGATCGCCGGAGTGATGCGGTTCTGGAACCTGAGCAGCCCCAAGGCGGTGATATTCGACGAGACGTACTACGCCAAGGACGCGTGGGCGATCGTCCACCGCGGATACGAGGTCAACTGGGCCAAGAACGCCAATGAGCTGATCCTCCAGAACAACGGGAACGTACCGATCCCGACGGACGCGGCGTACGTGGTGCATCCGCCGGTCGGCAAGTACGTCATCGGGCTGGGCGAGCTGATGTTCGGGTTCAACCCGTTCGGCTGGCGGTTCATGACGGCCCTGCTCGGCACGCTCTCCGTCCTGATGCTGTGCAGGATCGGCCGCCGGATCTTCCGCTCGACGTTCCTGGGGTGTCTGGCGGGCACGCTGATGGCGGTGGACGGCCTGCACTTCGTGATGAGCCGTACGGCGCTGCTGGACCAGGCGCTGATGTTCTTCGTGCTGGCGGCCTTCGGCTGTCTGGTCGTCGACCGCGACCGGGCACGGGCACGCCTCGCGGCGGCCCTGCCCAGGGACGGCGACGGGGTCGTACGCCCCCATGTCCTGGTCGCCGAGACCACCCGCCTCGGCTGGCGCCCGTACCGCTGGCTGGCCGGGCTCTGTCTGGGCCTGGCCCTCGGCACCAAGTGGAACGCCCTGTACTTCCTGATCTTCTTCGGCATCATGACGGTGCTCTGGGACTACTCGGCCCGCAAGGTCGCCGGTGCCCGGCAGCCGCTGATCGCGATGCTCCAGCGCGACCTGGGGCCGGCGTTCCTGTCGACGGTCCCGGTGGTCGTCGTCACCTACCTGGTCTCCTGGACCGGCTGGATCCTCTCGCCGGACGACGGCAGCGGCGGCTACTACCGCGACTGGGCGGCGACCGACGGCCGGGGCGGCTGGTTCAGCTGGCTGCCGGACTGGCTGCGCAGCCTGTGGCACTACGAGTACGCGGTCTACCAGTTCCACATCGGCCTGTCCTCGCCGCACACGTACCAGTCGAACCCGTGGAGCTGGATCGTCGACGGCCGCCCGGTCTCGTACTTCTACGAGTCACCGGCGCCCGGCACGGGCGGCTGCCCGGCCGACACGGTCGACAAGTGCGCCCGCGAGGTCCTCGCCATCGGTACGCCCCTGCTGTGGTGGGCGGCGGCCTTCGCCGTCCTCTACGTCCTGTGGCGCTGGTTCTTCCGCCGCGACTGGCGCGCCGGCGCGATCGCCTGCGCCGTCGGCGCCGGCTATCTGCCCTGGTTCATGTACCAGGAGCGCACGATCTTCTACTTCTACGCCGTCGTCTTCCTCCCCTTCCTCTGCCTCGCCGTCGCCATGCTGATCGGCGCGATCCTCGGCCCGTCCCACGCCACCGAACGCCGCCGCGTGGCGGGCGCCGCCGGCGCCGGAGTCCTCGTCCTCCTCATCCTCTGGAACTTCATCTACTTCTGGCCCATCTACACCGCCCAGCCCATCCCGATCGACAGCTGGCGGGCACGGATGTGGCTTGATACGTGGGTCTGACGGCCTGAACCCGATCCTCCCGCCCCTCCGGGCTAACAATCAGGGAACACACAGAGAGCATTCCTCCCCGCCCGTTCCGCCGTCGTGCTTACAGTGAGCCCCTGCAAGCGGTTTCTGAACGCGTTCAACACGCTCGGGAGTCGGTTGCGAAGGCACCGGAAGTGCGTCAACGGGGAGGAAAGACATCATGCGCAAGGGGGCCAAGGTCGCCATGGTCGGCGGGGTGTTCGCCGTGCTGGTGGGGGGCGCGGGGTACGGGGCGTACAACTTCGTGAGCGCGTTGAGCGACGACGGTACGACGGCCGCGAAACGGACCGGGCCGCCGAGCGCGGACGAGGTCTCGGAGACCACCGAGAAGTTCTTCGCGGCCTGGGAGAAGGGTGACTCGGTCACCGCGTCGTCATACACGAACAACGCGGAGGGCGCCGGGAAGCTGTTCGGCGAGTACGTCAACACCGCGCGGATCGGCGATGTGAGGATCGAGCCGGGCAAGCCGACCGGGGCCGGTGGGCGGACGGTGCCGTTCTCCGTCTCGGCGACGGTGTCGTACGAGGGGAAGAGCAAGAAGCTCGCGTACAAGAGCCGGCTGACCGTGGTGCGCGGGGAGACCACCGGGCGGGCGCTGGTCGACTGGAAGCCGTCCGTCGTGCACCCGGAGCTGAGGGACGGCGACGAGCTGTACACCGGGGAGGCGGAGGCGCCGCCCATCGAGGCCGTGGACCGGGACGGCGCCGTGCTGACCAAGGAGAAGTACCCCTCCCTCGGCCCCATCCTCGACACCCTGCGCCAGCGCTACGGCGACAAGGCGGGCGGCACGCCCGGTATCGAGCTCGCCGTCCGGCACACCGCCACCGGCGCCGCCGACACTCCTCTGCTGACGCTCGCCGAGGGCAAGGCCGGGAAGCTGGAGACGACGATCAGCGCGAAGGCGCAGGCGGCTGCCGAGAAGGCGGTCGAGAAGTACGCCGAGTCGTCCGTGGTCGCCGTCAAGACCGGCACCGGTGAGGTGCTGGCCGTGGCCAACCATCGCGCCGACGCCTTCAACGCGGCCTTCGAGGGGGAGGTACCGCCCGGCTCCACCATGAAGATCATCACCGCCGCCACGCTCATCGACAACGGCGTCACCACGATGAACGGCCCCGCGCCCTGCCCCGACACCGCCACCTGGCAGAGCCAGACCTTCCGGAACCTCCCGGGTATGAAGGCCGACGAGTCGTCGAGCGCCACCCTCGCCAAGGCCTTCATGCGGTCCTGCAACACGGCCTTCATCAAGCTGATCGACGAGGACCCGATGAACGACGCCTCCCTGACGAAGGAGGCCCAGGAACGCTTCGGGCTCGGCAGGGACAACTGGAAGACGGGCATCACCTCCACCGACGGCAACGTGCCGGCCTCCATCGGCCCCGACCGGGCGGCCAACGCCATCGGGCAGGGCCAGGTCACCATGAACCCGCTGAACATGGCGTCCGTGACGGCGACCGCGATCACCGGGACGTTCCGGCAGCCGTACCTGGTGTCGCCGAAGCTGGACGGGCGGGAACTGGCCACGGCGGAGGGGCTTGAGCCGAACACCGTCTCCCAGCTGAAGCAGATGATGAGGCTGACCGCGACGCAGGGGACCGCGAAGGATGTCATGGCGCCGTTGAACGGGGACATCGGTGCGAAGACCGGCTCCGCGGAGGTCGACGGGCAGGATGTGGCCGACAGTTGGTTCACCGGGTTTCGGGGGGATGTGGCTGCGGCGGCGATGGCCGAGGCCGGGGGGCGTGGCGGGGAGGCCGCCGGGCCGATCGTGGTGGCGGTGCTCGGCGCGGGTGGATGACGGATAGCGCCGTAGGAGGTTGAGGGTTCGTTGCGGAGTGCGGGTTGTATGTGGCTGGTCGCGCCCACGCGGCGGAGCCGCACATCGACGCAGCCCC
>NZ_AEJC01000161.1 GCF_000317595.1 Streptomyces ipomoeae 91-03
GCCGGTGCGCGCGGCCCCGATGTCGAGGAGGGACCCACCGGGGACCCGTACGGGGGCTCCCCAGGCCGCCGGGCGGCCGTCGACGGTGACCGGGCAGGGCGCGCCCGTGACGGCGACGGTGACCGTCGAGCGGGGGCGTACGGAGCAGCCGTTGAGGGTGGTTTCCAGGACGGCGGCGTCGGGAGAGTTGCCTACCAAACGTTTGGCCAGCGCCGCCGCGGGAGCATCGAGCGCCCCCGAGCGCGGCACCCCCAGGTGGGCGTGCCCGGGGCGGCCCAGGTCCTGGACGGTGGTCAGGGCGCCGGCGCGCACCACCACGAGGGCACGGTCCGTCACGGCGCCCCCAGCGGGATGAAGCGGACACGGGTACCCGGTGTCAGCAGAGCGGCCGGCACGCGCGCGTGGTCCCACAGGATCGTGTCCGTCGTACCGATGAGCCGCCAGCCGCCGGGGGAGGAGCGCGGGTACACCCCGGTGTACGGGCCGGCCAGGGCGACCGAACCCGCCGGGACGGCCGTGCGCGGCGTCGCCCGGCGCGGCACCTCGCGGGGCAGCCCGGTCAGATAGCCGAAGCCGGGCGCGAAACCGCAGAAGGCCACCCGGAACTCGGCCGCCGCGTGGATACGCACCACCTCGGCCTCGTCGACACCCCAGTGGGCGGCGACGTCCGGCAGATCGGGGCCGTCGTACCGTACGGGGATCTGGACGGCGTCCTCCGCGCGCGGGGGCACGGGCGGCACCTCCCAGGTGGCGAGGCGCCCGGCGAGGCGGGACGGGTCGTCGAGGCCGTCCAGGAGGACCGTACGGGCCGCGGGGACGATCTCGGCCGCGGAGAGGTCGCCCGTCGCCCGGCGGCGCAGCAACTCGGCGTGCAGGGCCTCGGCCTCCTCGCCCGTGTCCACCTCGATCAGCAGCGCGTGGTCGCCGACCGGCAGCGCCCTCATGCGAACGCCGCCACGCGCACGCCCGACGCCGTCAGCTCGGCCCGTACCCGCCGGGCCAGGTCCACCGCGCCCGGTGTGTCGCCGTGCAGACACAGGGAGCGGGCCCGGACGGGGATGCGCTCGCCGGAGCGGGCGGTGACCGTGCCGGTACGGGCCAGGTCCACGGACCGCTCGACCACGGCGTCGGCATCCGTGATCACGGCACCGTCCTGGCCGCGCGGCACCAGGGTGCCCTGGTCGGTGTACGCGCGGTCCGCGAACGCCTCGGTGACGGCGGGCAGTCCGGCCCGCTCGGCGACCTTGAGGAACCGAGACCCCGGCAGGCCGAGGACGGGCAGCGTGGCGTCGGCGAGGACCACCCCGTCGACCACCGCCGCCGCCTGTTCCTCGTCGTGCACGACACGGTTGTAGAGCGCGCCGTGCGGCTTCACGTACGACACGCGCGTGCCGGCCGCGCGCGCGAAGACCTCCAGAGCACCGATCTGGTACGCCACCTCGGCCGCCAGTTCGGTGGGCGGCACGTCCATCGCGCGCCGCCCGAACCCCGCCAGATCGCGGTACGAGACCTGGGCACCGATCCGTACGCCGCGCTCGGCCGCCAGCTCGCACACCCGCCGCATGGTGGCCGCGTCGCCGGCGTGGAAGCCGCAGGCCACGTTGGCGCTGGTGACGACGGACAGCAACTGCTCGTCGTCGGTCAGCCGCCAGCGGCCGAAGCCCTCGCCGAGGTCGGCGTTGAGATCGATGGAGATCATGGTGTCCATTCTGGTGGTCGGTTGCTCTTGGTCAGGCCACGCGGTACTGCTCGTCGCGGGCGTCGGTCAGGAACATCTGGCCCGGTGCGTGGGTGATCGCGAACGGCGGGCGCGAGGCCATCACCGCGGCCTGCGGTGTGACCCCGCAGGCCCAGAACACCGGGATGTCGTCCGGCTCGGCGGCCACCGGGTCGCCGAAGTCCGGGCGGGACAGGTCCGCGATGCCGAGGCCCGCCGGCTCGCCGCAGTGCACCGGGCCGCCGTGCACCGCCGGGAGCAGACTGCTCTCCCGGATCGCGGCGGCCAGACGCTCGGGTGGCACCGGGCGCATCGACACCACCATGGGGCCGCTCACCCGCCCGGCGGGGCGGCACTGACGTTCGGTCACGTACATGGAGACGTTGCGGCCCTGCTCGATGTGGCGCAGCGGAACGCCCGCCTCGGTGAGCGCCCACTCGAAGGTGAAGCTGCATCCGATGAGGAACGACACCAGGTCGTCCCGCCAGACGTCGACCACGTCCGTGGGCTCGGCCACCAACTCGCCGTGCTCCCACACCCGGTACCGGGGGATGTCGGTGCGCAGATCCGCGCCTTCTGCCAGCGGAGTCGTCCAGGAACCGGCGTCCGTCACGTCGAGCACCGGACACGGCTTGGGGTTGCGCTGGCAGAACAGCAGCATGTCGTACGCCCAGTCCGCGGGCACCGAGATCAGGTTGGCCTGGGTGTGCCCGGCGGCGACCCCGGCGGTCGGGCCCGCCATGCCCGAACGGAACCGGGCGCGGGCCTTGTCGGGGGTCCACGCGTGCGCGTGCGGCTCGACGAGGGTGAAGGGACGGTCCTGGGCGGTGGTGCCGGGAGTCCCGGGGCGGTTCTGGGTGGCGGTGCCGGCGGTCACGGGGCGGTCGTCGGTGGTGGTGTGGTTCACACGAGTTCCTTTCCGCGTGTCTCCGGAAGCCCGAGGAGGGCGAGGGCGGCCAGACCGTAGCCGATCGCGCCGAACACCAGTGCGCCGCCCACGCCCCAACTGTCCGCCAGGAAGCCGACCGTCGTCGGGAAGACGGCGCCCACCGCGCGCCCGGTGTTGTACGTGAAGCCCTGCCCGGTGCCGCGCACGGCCGACGGGTACAGCTCGCTGAGGAAGGAGCCGAAGCCGCTGAAGATCGCCGACATACAGAACCCGAGGGGGAAACCGAGCACCAGGAGAAGGGTGTTGGCCCCGCTCGGGATGTTCGCGTACGCCAGGATGCACACCGCCGAGAGGACCGCGAACAGCCAGATGTTCCTCCTGCGGCCCAGCCGGTCGGTGAGATAACCGCCGGTCAGATAGCCGATGAAGGCACCGGAGATCAGGAACGTGAGGTAGCCGCCCGTGTTGACGACGGACAGGCCCCGCTCGGTCTTGAGGTACGTCGGCACCCAGGTCGCCAGTGTGTAGTAGCCGCCCTGGACGCCGGTGGAGAGCAGCACCGCGAACAGTGTGGTGCGCAGCAGACCGGGAGCGGCGGCCGTGCCGGGCCGGAAGATCACGGCGAACGAGCCCTTCTCGGCGCTCTTCTCGCGCGCGGCGGCGGCCTCCGGCGCGTCCTTGACCGAGCGTCGCACCCAGACGACGAGCAGCGCGGGCAGAGCGCCGGTCCAGAACATGATCCGCCAGGCGAGGTCGTCGTCCACGAGGGAGAACACCACCGTGTAGACGATCGCGGCCAGCGCCCAGCCGACCGCCCACGAGCTCTGGATGGCGCCGAGCGTGCGCCCCCGGTGCTTGGCGCTCGCGTACTCGGCGACCAGGATCGCGCCGACCGCCCACTCACCGCCGAAGCCCAGTCCCTGGAGGGCCCGGAAAACCAGCAGCGTCTCGTAGTTGGGTGCGAAACCGCAGGCCACCGTGAACACCGCGTACGTGGCCACGGTGATCATCAGCGCCTTGACCCGCCCGATCCGGTCCGCGAGGACCCCCGCGGCGGCGCCGCCGATCGCCGAGACGACCAGCGTGACCGTGGTGAACAGCCCGGTCTGACCGTTGTCCAGGCCGAAGTAGGCCGCCAGCGCGACCATGCTCAGCGGGAGCGTGAAGTAGTCGTACGAGTCGAGGGCGTAGCCGCCGAACGCGCCGGCGAAGGCGCGACGGCCCTGCGGACCGAGCGCGCGCAACCAGCCGAACGCGCCGCCGTCGGACGGCGGTTCACCGGTGGCGGGGTGGGTTTCGGTGGTGGTCGGAGCCTGAGGGGGAGGGGTCGTGCTCATGGGCACCTCGCAATGAGGGACGGAGGGTGCTTCAGGAGTGAGCCGTGCGGGCGGGGTCGGTGTCGGGGCGGCCCGCGCCGACCGCCGGAGTCGATGGCGCCGAGGACAGGGCGGAGCAGCAGGCGCAGAAAGGGGTGGAGCAGTCGACGCCTGCCCAGCAAGGTAGAGGATCGTTGAACGATCCCTCAATACCCATGTTGTTTCGTTCTTGTGTCTGCGGTTGAATTCCGGGCATGGCCGCCGAACTGACGGAACTTGCCGACGACCGGGCCCTGCTGGGCCGCACCAGCACCGCGGAGCGGGTTTCGGACATCCTCCGGAGCCGGATCGCCGAGGGCTTCTTCCCGCCCGGCGCGCGACTGTCCGAGGACAGCATCGGCGGCGCCCTCGGTGTCTCCCGCAATACCCTTCGCGAGGCGTTCCGCCTGCTCACCCATGAACGGCTCCTCGTCCACGAGCTCAACCGCGGCGTCTTCGTGCGCGTGCTCACCGTCGAGGACGTCGAGGACATCTACCGCACCCGCCGCCTCGTCGAGTGCGCCGTCGTACGCGGCCTCGGCGATCCGCCGTACGACGTCGACGGCCTCGCCGCGGCCGTCGCGGACGGGCGACGACTGGCCCGCGAGAAGGACTGGAAAGGCGTCTCCACCGCCAACATCCACTTCCACCGCGAACTCGTCGCCCTGGCCGGCAGCGCCCGCACCGACGAACTGATGCGCAGCGTCTTCGCCGAACTCCGACTGGCCTTCCACGTCGTGGACAATCCGCGCAAACTGTACGAGCCGTATCTGGCGCGAAATCTACAGATCCTCCAGACCCTGCAGAGGGGCGAGCGGGAGGAGGCCGAGCGGCTGCTGGCGGCGTACCTGAACGATTCGCTGAAGGGGTTGGTGGAGGTGTACGGGCGCCGGGTGGCCGACGGGGCAGCGCCCCGTTGAGGGCGCCGCCCCACAAGGGGCGCGGGGAACTGCGCGCAAGCGGGGAACCGCACGCCCGGCCACCAACGGCCTGCGCCCGAAGACGGACCGGTGGTTCCCCGGCTCTCCCGGCGGAGCGTTCCCGTTTGGGCCGATGTCAGACCCAGCACCTAATCTGTGCACCGTGACTTCACCCGCATCCACGGACAGCGTTCCGCCCCAGCTCAGCGCGGGGCCGCGCCCCGCGCTGGGCCCGGCCGCCGACGAGGGACTGGCGCGGCGGCTGCGCGCGCTCGCCTGCACCGCGCCGCTGCACGACCTGGACGCGCGCAAGGCGAACCTCGCGGGGGAGTACTCGGTGTACGGCATGGCCGAGGTCGCCCTCGCCGCCATCGACCTGGTCACACTGAACATGGACTTCGACACGGGCGCCGACCACGACCAGGTCGTCGCCCGGCTCATCCCGCGCATCGCCGCCCAGGCGCCGCAGCGGCCTGTCGAGGAGCACGAGCGGGTGGCCCGCTGGGTCCTGGAGAACCTGATCAACGTCGGCAGCGTCGACCGCGGCTTCCGGGCCGTGTACGGCACGTTCGCGCCCGACGGCACGTATGTGCGCCGCGACTACGACTTCAAGCTGATCGAGGAGGTCCCCGGATACGGGGGCGGGGTCTACCTCCGTACGACCGACGAGGCCGTCAACGTCCTGGTGGGTGCCCTCGACACCGATGTCACCAGCGCCCAGATCGCCGCCGAGGTCAAGCTGGAGGTGCTGATCAGCCGGGGCCGGCTCGCCGACGCCCAGCTCGCCGCCGAGCAGGCGCGCTACCGCACCGTGCAGTACTCGGAGACGCTGCGGAAGGCCCTGGACGCCACACGGCGCAACGTTCGCGCGGTGGACTGGCTCCAGGCCGTGCCCGACATGATCGTCGAGGCACTCGACCATGTCGCCGACCGCTACCGCCACGAGAACGCGATCCTCACGAACATCCGCAAGGCCCGCGACGAGTCCGAGGACCCCGAGCAGAAGCGGCGTGCCGCCGAGCTGGTCGACATAGTCAAGGACTGCATCCGGCGGCACACGCAGCTGCAGTCCCGGCTGCTGGAGGCCGGTCCGCTGTTCCGCGCGGAGCAGGACCGGCAGGCCTTCGCCACGCCGATGACGACGTCGGGGATAGATCTCTACGGGCATCTGATCGCCCCCTTGCTGCCGTTGCCCGTGGAGCAGGCGCGCAAGGTGACCGACGCGTTCTTTTCTCGCGGGACCGGGTTGCGTACGCCGGTATCGGTGAGAGTGGGGGACCTTGTCGATCTCTTGTTCACGCCGCCGATGGAGCGGGAGCATCTCGGTGCGGAGATGCCGGAGCCCGACCTGATCGCCACACCGGACGACAGCCGGTTCAGCGAGGAGCAGTTGGCCGCGGCCATGGAGTTGCTGGATCTGCCCGCGGACGCGCCCCGGCGGCTGTCGGGGTTGTTGGCGGAGGCACGGCAGTCGGATCCCGAACTGCCGTATCTGGTCGCCCTGTTGGCTGTGCATGCGGCCAGTCCGCCGGTCGGTACGGCATATCGGCAGGGAGAGGAGAAGCTGCTGTTCGCCGTGGACGACGGGACGGAGCTGGACGACCCGGAGTTCGGTGGCGCGGATCTGATTGTGGGCACGGCGCTGTTGGACGCGGTGGGGATGGCAGCGGACCGTACGGAGGCAGCGTGAGAGCCCCGTCGAGGTTTCGGTTGTGGGGCGGCTGCGGGTTTCTCGTGGCTGGTCGCGCAGTTCCCCCCGCCCCTGAAGAGGCGGCTGCCCTCGCCCTCTGCTACCAGATCAAGGAGTTGTTGTCGTGAGCGAGCATGTCGAGTGGAGTGAGCCGGAGGCCCCCGGTGCGCCGGTGAGTGCTGCCGTGACTCCTGCCGACGCCGCCGATGCCGCTCGGCTCGTCGCCTTCGGGCTTCAGCCCAAGCTTCAGCCCGCTCGTGATCAGGAGTACGGGGAGCTGCTGCGCCGGTATCGGGAGGACCCGGCGTTCGCTCGGCTCGCCGATGCTGTCGCCACCGGGCTCGGGCTCGTCGTGCTGGAGGTGTCGCCGCGGGCCGGGATGGCGGTGACGGCGGCCGAGGACTCCGTGTTCGCCGTGCGTATGGGGGACTACGCGCGGCGGACCTCGGCGGATTCAGTGGACCGGTTTCTGCATGGGCTGGCGCATCTTGCCGTTGCCGCTATGGCGTTTCCGCGGCCCGAGGATCTCGCGGACGACGGGTACATCGGACGGGTGTCGGTGAACGGGGTCGACGCCTTCGTACGGCAGGCCTGTCGGCGGCTGGAGGAGCGGGCCGAGGAGCAGGGGGAGAACACGGACCCCGCCAGTGACGCCCCCGGGCTGGAGGCGGCCTGGCGGATCTGGGCGAGACGCAGTTCCACCGGAGCCACCAAGGACGCGCGCCGTCTGGCGGGGTCGACCACCGGCATCGTCGGCAAGGCGGTGGCCTTCCTCACCGACTCGGGGTTCCTGCAGCGCACGGGGGACGACAACGGCGGTACGTACCGCACGACCGCCCGCTATCAGCTCCAGGTGCGGGACATGGCGGGCAGCGCCGCGATGGCCGAGCTGCTGGAACTGGGCATCGTGCCGGTCACCGACGGCACCGCCACGCTGCTGCCCGCCGAGGACACCGACGACCTGGAGCTGGTGGCCGATGCCGGGTTGCCCTTCCATTCCTGACCGGCCGCACCGGCCGTACCAGCCAGACCGGCCGTACCAGCCAGACCGGCCGTGTCAGTAGGACCGGCCACACCGGTCACTGACACCGGCCACTGACACCGGCCACGCCGGTCAGTCAGCCGGCACCGGCCGGCTTTACGGCCCCACCGCACGAACCACCGTTACGACCGCGAAAGTCCGCCGCCATGTACGAGCTGTCCCGGGTCCGTCTCTACTCCATCGGGCCGGCCGGTGCGCGTTACGCCGACACCGTGCTGGACCTGCGGGGTGTGGGCGAGCCCGTGCCCGACCCCGCGCCGCAGCAGGCGGAGTTCTTCGAGGAGGAGCCCGTCGGGCCGCCGCGCCGGCCCGCGCCCGCCGGTGTGCTCTTCCTGGAGAACGGCGGCGGGAAGTCGGTCCTGCTCAAGCTGATCTTCTCGGTCATGCTGCCGGGCCACCGGAACACGCTGGGCGGCGCCAGCTCGGGTGTGCTGCGGAAGTTCCTGCTCGCGGACGACTGCGGACATGTCGCGCTGGAGTGGCAGCACACGCTGACCGGTGAGTGCGTCGTCGTCGGCAAGGTGAGCGAATGGCGCGGGCGGCAGGTCTCCAACGACCCGAGGAAGTTCGCCGAGGCCTGGTACTCCTTCCGGCCCGGGCCGGGGCTGAGCCTCGACAACCTTCCCGTCGCCGAGTCCACCGCCGTACGGCCGCCGGTCGAGGGCGCGTCCGGCGCGCAGGGGCGGCGGCGGACCATGAAGGGGTTCCGGGACGCCATCACCGAGGCCGGGAAGGCGTATCCGCACCTCGAAGTGCACTGGGAAGAGATCCACGACCGCTGGAACGAGCATCTGACGGATCTCGGTCTCGACCCCGAACTCTTCCGCTACCAGCGGGAGATGAACGCCGACGAGGGTGAGGCCGCCGGGCTCTTCGCGGTGAAGAAGGACTCCGACTTCACCGATCTGCTGCTGCGGGCCGTCACCGACACCCGTGACACCGACGGGCTCGCGGATCTCGTCAGTGGCTTCGGCAACAAGCTGGGGCGGCGGGCCGAGCTGATCGCCGAGCGGGACTTCACCGCCGGGTCGGTGGATCTGCTCGGGCGGATCGTCGAGGCCGCCGAGGGGCGGGCGCGGGCGCGGGACATCCACGCCGGCGCCGAGCGGAGGACCCGCACCCTGGCCCGGCGGCTCTCCGCGCGGGCCGCGCAGGAGCGGGTGCGGGGCACCGACCTCGCCCAGCGGGTCACCGCCGCCGCGTACGCGGTCACGCATGCCGAGGGCGCCCGTGAGCGCAGCGCGCTGATCGCGGCCGAACTCGCCTACCGGCACGCCTCCTTGGCGCTGGCCGCCGCCGAGAAGTCGGCCGCCGCGCAGAAGCGGGAGCTGGCCGACGCGCGCACGCTGCACTCCGCCTGGCAGGCCGCCGAGGCGGTGCTCCGGCACCGGGCCGCCGCCGACCGGGTCGCCCGCGTGGCCGCCGCGATCCAGGAGGCCGAACGGGACGCCGCCCCGGCGCTCGCCGCGCGCGCCAAGGCCGCCGTCGACCTCGTACGCGCCCTGCAGGCCGCCGCCGAGAGCGCCGAGAACCTCGCGAACGAGGGGGAGGAGCG